>CAUVMZ010000191.1:0-5559 GCA_963552855.1 uncultured Corynebacterium sp.
AACCAGTAACCCTTCGATTAACAGTCGAATGCTCTGCCAATTGAGCTATGGGGGAATGGGTTTTGCCACACAGTCACTGCGCTGGCAACGAATGAAACTATACAATGCCCCGCTGATTTAAGGCAAATTTGCTGGTTAATGCGATAAAATCCCTCACTGGCCGTAAGAATGTTTCAGCGTCGGCGGGCGATGTGGCGTGCGGATGTTCCGGGGCAGGAGGAAAATTTGGGTATTCGGGTGTTGAGTTCGTTACTATGTGCCATGACCCGCTATACTTTTCATTCGTGCCTTGCAATGGCTATTATGTAGCAGGATCGCTTTAAATTTGGGGCTATAGCTCAGTCGGTTAGAGCTGCGGACTCATAATCCGTCGGTCCCGGGTTCGAGCCCCGGTGGCCCCACAATCACACCCCAGTTCCACGCCAGGAGCTGGGGTTTTCCATTATTGACATGCTTTACGACGCCGTAACGGTGCTACCTCATTCGGGTAGCAGTCGTCTTGTATCGCGTCATGTGGGGGATTCCCCATCCTCATGGTGACCGCCTTGCGAATTAGCTAAGGTGGCGGCAATCCGTTAGTCGCTAGTAAATCATGGGAAGTGATGAATGCCGAACACCAACGATCACCAACCAATAAACGATCGCACAAGAGCGCAAGTTGCCACCGCACGCACCGTGGCGGAAGCCGCCCGGAAAACCGGGGAAAAGGTCCAATCCCGGATCATCATTGTGGAGAACCTGGCGGACACCTCACTGGTGATCGACCCCAATACGGTAGCAGAACCATCCCCGGCGGCCGACCTTAGCCCCATCATGCGGCGACTCGCTGCCCTAGAAGCCACACCAACCCCGGCCACCACCGTGATCGAACAAGTGCAGGCATCGGCGCGGCTGAACCGCCTCGCCGACCACGCTGGCATCACCACCCGTGCCATCGGCATCGGCTGGGAAGACACCTCCAACGCGGCACGCCGCAACTGGTCCGAAATCGCCCGCACGGCAGTCAGCAGGGGATATAACACCATCGACCTAGCCGCGGGCCGTCCCGAATGGACCCTCTTCCCGTGGCCGGCCCACTCCGAATGGGTATCGCTAGAACCGCAGGAAAACCCCCTCCGCGACGTGATCGCTATGCTTCGGGCCAACGGGATCGAAAAAATCTACCTCACGCTCGACATGATGGTGTCGACCTCGCTGGCGAAATTCCCGGAATGGAAAGCAATATCCAGGGACGGCACCATTCGAAACATGCCTTCACCAGCGGCACTTACTCGCAGCCCAATCCGGGATATGCTCGCCGGCGCCGTGGCGCAGGTCGCCGCCGAATTCGGCGACATCATTGACGGGATCATCACCGAACTCTTTTGGGATTCCGGGTCGTTCTCCGACAACGACCTGCTGCTCTACCGCAGCGATACCGGCGCCACCGACTGGCCCCGCGGCGACGATGGGGCACTCCAGGAAACCCCCGAATACCAGGAATGGCTCACCACCAAAATGGCGAATTTCATTGCCCACTGCCGAAGCCTGACCGCCGGCATCCCGCTGGTCATGGACGTGCGGGTGAACTGGAACCAACCATTAGCGGGCCGGCCGGACAGTGGACATGACTATGCCAAACTGCTGCGGGTAGCCGACGAAATCCAACCATGGGTGTACTACGACACGGGGGAAGAATCGAAAGCGGTCGCCCTGGTGTCCGCCCTCAATAAGCAGTGGCCGGGACGGGTGCGGCCCGCCCTCGGCTTATGGTCAGCAACCCCAGCCTCAGTGGGGAAGACCCTCGCCGACCTGGCCACCGCCCACCGGGTGCAGGTCACCCCTTACTCGAAAATGGGAACCCTACTCCACTGATTATGACCCGCGGTAGATCCGCCATTACCGCTCGTCGGGCGGTGATAACCGTTGGAAAACCACCACACACCCGCAGGCCAGCAGCAGCACGCCCGCGAGCGCCCACATGAGCGTCGAAAAGCCCACGGGCAGGCGGGCAGCAAGCGGGCCCAGGCTGGCGCCAATAAACAGCACCGCACCGTTGACCGCCATGCCGCCGGCACGATAGGGTGCCGAAGCCTGGCCGAACAGCGTAATCATGGTGGGCACAGCCATGGCAATACCCGCCACAAACACCAGGCTGGCGACAATAATCCCCCACAGCGTTGCGGACAATAAACCCTCCAACAGCAACCCCAGGGCGGCGACAATAAAACTGATGCGAGCAATGGTTCCTATGGGCACGCGGGCCGCGATGCGACCAATAACCAGCGCCACGCACATGCTCGGCAGGCCCGCGAGCCGTAGCCAAATCAATTGCGACTGCGATATCCCAATGCTCCCCAGGTGTGGCCCCAACGCGGAATACATGGCCACGAAACTCATGAGTACGGTCACGTGCGCTAAACACAAAAATTGCGTGCGCGGCTTTGCGACGATCTGGCCAACCACCACAAAACTCTGCCTCATGCTGCCGGCCGCGGTGGTGTGGGGAATCTCCACCATGCGCCGCGCTGGGAAGAGTGACAGAAAACACAAAATAAGGAGAATCGTGCTGCTGAGGAAAACCGCCCGCCACGTGGTGAATGTGAGATTGATCGCAGCGGCAAATACTTGGCCGACAATGCCGGCCACCAAGAACGCGGTGGACATGGCCCCGATCGCCATGGGGCGGCGGGTGATCGGTAGCGCCTCGGCAAGGTAAGCCAGGGCGATGGGGGCGAAACTGGCGGCCGAAAACCCCTGCAATCCCCGGAGCACACCAAGCGTCGGCAGATTGGGGGCCATGGCGCAGCAAGCGGTGGTGAGGATCAGAAGCGTCATGCCGCAGAGCAGGATTTTCTTGCGGCCATACCGGTCAGAGATCGGCCCCCAGATGAGAAAACCGCTGGCGTAGCACAGGCTAAACGCGGTGGACAGGGCGAGGGTGGCATCCCCGTCGAGACCGCGGCTGATCGGCGTGATCAGCGGGATGGCCAGATAGAGCTGGGTGAGTACCACAAGTGCGGTAGCCACCAGGAACACCACAGTGCTGGTGGTGGCTGGATACTCTGGTGCGTGGTCGGGCGATGGTGGTTGTGATGGTTGTTGTGACATGCGAAACCTCAATTCCAACTTTTTGGTTGGAGTTGAGTATAGGCGACTGTGGCATAATTTCCAACCCTTTGGTTGGAATTGTCGCGGTACACTGCTAGAGACCGTGACACCACTGCTGGCATTGCCGCGGCCCGCTTATCCCACAACCCCTCACTGCAAAGGACCCCCATGGCCTGGGACATCGAAGGAACGAAAACTAAAATCCTTACCGCCGCACTCGTCGAATTCGCCCACAGTGGCCCCGACGGCACCACCGTCGCTAAAATCGCTGCCCGGGCCGGAGTCAATAAGGAACGCATCTACAATTATTTTGGCGACAAACGTCAACTCTTCACCCACGTTCTCCGGGAAGAACTCGCCAAGGTAGCCCAAGCCGTGCCTGTGCATTCCTTCGCCACCGAAGACATCGGCGACTGGGCCGGCCGCGTCTACGACTACCACTGCGTCCACCCCGAACTCAACCGCCTCATGCGGTGGGAAGGACTCTACTTCGACGCAGAAGTACCCGATGAAGAACTACGCAGTACCTACTACAATCGGAAAATCCAGGCCGTCCACGCCGGGCAGGCGGCCGGCACCCTGGCCACCACCATCGACGCCGATCACCTAGCCTTTCTCATCCTGTCTATCGCCGGCTGGTGGTCCGCGGTCCCCCAAGTTGCCCGCATGCTCACCGGCCCCGAAACCGACGCCGAACATGCTCGCCGCCGCGAATCGGTCATCACAGCTGCCCAATTATTAGCGGGCACCTACAATCAATAGCCGTGGGTGACGTAGATACCGTAATTCATAACCTCTATCAAACTTTCGACCTCATTGGGGTGGTGCTCAACGGCATCATCGGCGGTGCCATCGCCAGGCAACGAAACTTCGACTTCGTAGGCTTCGTGTTCCTTGCCTTATTCTCCGCCCTCGGTGGCGGCATGTTACGCGACGTGCTCATGCAAAAAGGCACCGCCGCCGCCATTGCCAACCCCACCTATTTGCTCCTGGCCTGCTGCGGGGCAACCATCGCCCTGGTCACGCATTTTAAGGGAAATACCTGGGAGCTTTTCAAGGTGCACGGTGACGCCATCATCTTGGGTGTATGGTCCGTCACCGGCTGTGTGAAGGCCCTGGTCTTCGACATGCCCCTCGTATCCGCGGTCTTTATGGGCGTACTCACCGCCGTTGGAGGTGGCATGATCCGGGACGTCGTGACCGGCCAGATCCCTAGCATTTTCGGGGGTGGTACCCTCTACGCCGTGCCCGCCACCATCAGCGCCACCGTCATGACACTGTTTTACGTCACCGGACACCAAGCCCTGGGCATGATTATCGCCCCAATAATAGGCGGTGGCCTGGTCATTCTCGCCTATTGGAAAGGCTGGGTCCTGTTCCGAAGCAGCGAGTGGGCGCCCGTAAATATGACCGCGGGGCAGCTCCTGGAACTCGCAAAACGCTCCGAACGGCAGGGGTGGAATATGGCGCGGCGGATAAAAAAGAAAATCGAGGGAGAGTTTTAACGAAGATTCCTTCCCGCAGGTCGGTAGCATATAGCTTGTGACCAATGCGCTTTCCTCCCCCCTCGATCATCATCTTTCCGCCTGGCCAGTGCCGAACGCCGCCGGCGCGGTACTCACGGGCGACACTACGGTGGCAACCGCCGGCGACCAAAATAGGATTTTCGAACTGGCGTCCGTGACGAAACTGCTGTCAGCTTACAGCTTCATGGTGGCAGTGGAGGAAGGGGTGTTCGACCTCGATATGGTCATCACGGAGCAAGGTGCCACGGTCAGGCATCTATTATCCCATGCCGGTGGGGTGGGGTTTAGGGAAAAAGACCCAAGAAAACCCGTGGGCACGCGCCGCATCTACTCCTCTTATGGCTTCGAACTGCTGGGCGATAGGTTGGTGGCAGAGACCCAAATGGGGCTCGGCGAATACTTCACCGCGGCAGTATTCGAACCGCTGGGAATGGTAAACACCACGCTATGGGGATCGCCGGGGCACGAGGCGCGCTCCACTGTGGCCGACCTTCGTAGGTTCATGGCCGAAATTATGGCCCCCACCCTGCTCGATCCCGCTACCGTCGCGGAAATGCGGACACCCCAATACCCGGAACTCAACGGCATTGTTCCCGGCTACGGCATGTTTAAGCCCTGCCCATGGGGATTGGGTTTCGAAATCAAAGGGGCAAAAACCCCACACTGGACCGGTACCCAACTGCCAAGCGACACGGTCGGGCATTTCGGCCAATCAGGCACATTCGTATGGGTGCACCCATCCACGCGCCGGGGGGCGATCGTTTTGACCGATCGGGCATTCGGGGAGTGGGCGAAGCCGGTTTGGACGCGGCTCAATGATGAGCTATGGCAGGCATTGGCGACATAGCCGCTCACCAGATCTTAGTAATTGACGATAGATGAAAAGATTTTTTATAGGGATGATGCTGATAAGAACTGCTTAAATTTTTATAAAAACGACTGG
>CAUVMZ010000192.1:0-5340 GCA_963552855.1 uncultured Corynebacterium sp.
ATTGATAATGGTAACCATGATGTGACACGTTTACGACCGGCTGACAATCTCAGTAGAAAATTAGCCCCGCTAGCTACCCCCTCTGACCATGGCCGCCTTGCCATCAACGCTCACCGTCTGGCTGCCGCTTGTCTAATAAAGCTCTGCAGGTTGTAGCCCTTGCCATAATAATGGCGACAGCTGCAAAGAGGTAAACCCTTGACGGGGATACCCGGTGGAAATAACGTGTGGGGACTATTGCCCACCGATCCGAGAAAACCCGCGTGATATTGCTAGAATCATTGTCCGCAGCAACAGAACTTATATTCATGACCGTAGAAAACACATATATATGCCTAGTAAACAACAATTAGAAAACGAACTTTCCCAACTGAGTATCGCTGATGAACGCAGATTCCGGCGTCGATTAGCAAAGGCCCGCTCCCCCAAAGCATTAGCAGCCATTGCGGCGGACATGATGACCGCACAAGAAAACGTCGACAAGCGAGCTCGTAGCATTCCAGCTATCACCTACCCGGAGCAGTTACCGGTATCCGCACGTAAAGACGATATCGCGGATGCTATTAGGGACCATCAGGTAGTAATCATTGCTGGCGAAACCGGGTCCGGCAAAACCACGCAGATTCCGAAAATTTGTTTGGATATTGGTCGGGGTAGGCGGGGGCTCATTGGACACACCCAGCCGCGTCGGTTAGCCGCTCGGACCGTGGCGGAGCGCATTGCCGACGAATTGGGGCAGCGCATCGGCGAAAGCGTCGGCTATGCCATCCGGTTTGACGATCAGGTGGGCCCGCAAACCGCGGTGAAGCTTATGACCGATGGCATTTTGCTAGCAGAAATGCAGCATGATCGCTATCTTAATGCTTACGACACCATTATCATTGACGAGGCCCATGAGCGAAGCCTCAATATCGATTTCTTACTCGGCTATCTCAAACAATTACTGCCCAGACGGCCAGACCTCAAGGTTATTATCACCTCTGCGACAATCGACCCGGAGCGGTTTGCGGCACATTTCGCAGATCAAGACGGCAACCCGGCGCCGATCATTGAGGTGTCGGGCCGCACCTATCCCGTCGAGGTGCTCTACCGCCCGCTCCAGGTGGAGTCCGGGGGTAAACTCATCGACATCGACCCGTTGGACGGGTTACTTTCCGCCATCGAAGAGCTCATGGAATATGGTGATGGTGACATTTTATGCTTTTTCCCAGGGGAGGCGGACATTCGTGACGCCATGGAGGCCATCGCCGGGAAACGGTGGCGCAATGTCGATGTGGTTCCGCTTTTCGGCCGGCTATCGAACCAGGAACAGCATCGCGTTTTTAGCCCCCATGCCCACCGGCGCATTGTGTTATCCACTAACATTGCCGAAACGTCACTCACCGTGCCGGGTATTCATTTTGTGGTCGATACCGGCACCGCGAGAATTTCCCGTTATTCCACGAAAACCAAGGTTCAGCGCCTCCCTATTGAAAATATTTCGCAGGCCAGTGCGAATCAACGATCGGGCCGATGTGGCCGGGTTGCCGATGGTATCGCCATCCGACTCTATTCCGAGGAAGACTATTTAAGCCGCCCCGAGTTTACGGACCCGGAGATTCTGCGCACCAATTTAGCCAGTGTTATCCTGCAAATGGCGGCGCTCAAACTGGGCAATATTGAAGACTTTCCCTTCGTTCAGGCCCCCGACACCCGCGCCATCCGGGATGGCATAATATTACTGAAAGAATTAGGCGCCCTAGAGGATTCGGATAATAAAACAAACCTGCCTAAACTTACCCCTATCGGTCGGGATATTGCGCGGCTGCCGGTAGACCCGCGCATGGCACGAATGATCATTGAGGCCCGACGGCTCGGCTGTCTTCGGGAGGTCCAGGTCATTGTTGCCGCACTGTCGATCCAGGATGTGCGCGAACGTCCGCTCGAATATCAGGCGCAGGCAGATCAATTACATGCCCGTTTTAAAAACAAAACCTCGGATTTTCTTGGTTATCTAAAACTGTGGGACTACATTGCGCGGAGCCGGGAAGAACTCAGCGGCAATGCCTTCCGTAACCGAATGCGGAAGGAATTCCTCCATTACCTGCGCATCCGGGAATGGTTCGATTTGGTGCGGCAATTGAAATCCGTGTGTGGGCAGCTTGGTTGGACCACCGATGATGCCGCCCTCGACCGGTATGTGCCCGAGGCGAAACAGCTGCACAGTTCCCAGCCTGGCAACCGCGGTAACCACCAGGGACAACGGGGTAGTGTGCAATCCCCCACCAGCCAGGCAGATGCAGACGAGATGATAGGCGCGGAACAGGCCGATGCGGTCCACCAGTCTCTGTTGTCCGGGTTGCTGTCGCATATTGGTATTCGGAATGTTGACACCCGGGAATACCAGGGTGCCCGCAACACTAAATTCATGATCTTCCCCGGCTCCGCACTGGCGAAGACCAACCCGCAGTATGTTATGGCCGCGGAGTTGGTGGAAACCTCCAGGCTGTGGGCCCGCGATGTGGCCAGCATCGACCCCCGCTGGGTGGAACGCCTTGCGGCGAACCTGCTGAAAAGCACGTATTCCGAACCGCACTGGTCCAGCAAACGGGCCGCCGCCATGGCATATCAACGCTCCACGCTCTATGGGGTGCCGGTCGTGGCCGACCGGCTGGTCCCCTACCACACGATCGACCCGGTGGCTGCCCGGGACATGTTTATCCGGGAGGCGTTGATCGCCGGGGATTGGCGCACCCACCACAAGTTTTTCCACCGCAATGCGGAAAAACTGCAAGCTGCCACCGAGTTAGAGGAACGCGCCCGGCGGCGTGACATTGTGGTCGACGAGGACACCCTGTTTGACTTCTATGATTCCCGACTGCCGGAGCACATCACCACCGGCACCCGGTTTGACCAGTGGTGGAAGAAGACGCAGCGCACCCAACCGAACCTGCTGGATTTCGATCCGGCAGCCCTAGTACATCATGCCGCAGATTCCGTGACCGAAACGGATTTTCCCACCACCTGGGTGTATACCGCCGGTGGTGAAACGTTACATTTTGATTTGACATATCGCTTCGTCCCAGGCGAGCCCGACGATGGGGTAACTGTGCACGTGCCGGTGCCATTATTGGCGGGGCTGCAGCCGACCGGTTTTGAGTGGTTGGTACCGGGCATGCGGGAGGATTTGGTGACCGAACTGATTCGGTCCTTGCCCAAGCAGGTGCGGCGGCATGTGGTGCCCGCGCCGGATTATGCCCGGCGGGTAGTGCCGCTGTTGGATTCGCGCCGAACCGAATCATTGCGGGCGCAGTTGGCAGCCGCGTTGACCGAGGTGAGCGGCCATGTGATCAGCCCGGAGGAGTTCCGGTTCGATTCCCTGCCTGCCCATTTACGCATGCTGTTTGCCGCGGTGGATCGGCGGGGGAAGATCATTGATTCCGATAAAGATCTTTCGGCCCTCAAGCACCGGCGGGCGACACAAATCCAATCATCGGTGTCGCAGGCGGGACGCCGGGTGGAGCAGGATTCCGTGTCGGAGTGGACGGCGGACACCCTGGGGACGATCCCGTCGGAGATTTTCACGAAGGTAGATGGGCAGCGGGTGGCGGCATACCCGGCCCTGGTGGCAACCCCGGAAGGGGTGGCGGTGAAGGTGTTTGGGACGCGCGCGGAGGCGGATGCGTCAATGATGACGACAACGCTCACACTCCTGCTGCGGAAGATTCCGGTCCCCGCACAGAAAATGGTGAATGGCCTGCCGCTACGGCAGCGGGTGGGGGTGGAGAATTATCCGCACGGAGGTGTTAGTGGCCTGGTGGCGGATGCTCGGGTAGCAGCCACCCGGGACCTTTTGGTGCGGCATGGGGGTCCGGTGCGGGATCCCGGCGAGTTTGCCGAGTTGCTGGCCAAAATCCGCCCAGAAGTGCCGGGGTTGGTACGGCAAATGATTGTGGAGTTAGCGCCGGCCTTGGTGGAGTTTGTGGCGCTGCGGCAGGAGTTGGCGAATTGGACGGGTGAGGCGATCACGGACATGCAGGCGCAGCTGGAATTTTTGGTGCCGAAAAACGCCTTGGCGGTGCATGGGATTGGCAGGTTGAAGCATTTAGGCCGGTACGTCAAGGCAATGCGCATGCGCCTGGATGATATGGGGGTGCAGCCGGATCGGGATGCGCGCCGGCAGGCTGTGATCCATGGGTTGGAGGCCGCATTGGCTGCCCGGCTTGCAAAGATGCCGGCCGCTCGGGCTAAGTCCGCCGCGGTGAAGGATATTTATTGGTTGTTACAGGAATTACGGGTCAGCTTGTTTGCGCAAACATTAGGGACCGCGCAGAAGGTGTCAGAGTCGAAGATTTCCAAGGCGATTGCGGCCCTGCGGTAGGCATCGACAAGCCCAAACTAGCTAGCCTCATAGCCCTCGGTCACGCCGCCGCATTTGCCGTATCTCGGTTTCGAAATCGGCGGCGGACTCGAAGGATTTATAGACGGAGGCAAAACGTAGGTACGCAACCTCGTCGAGCTCGCGGAGCGGGTCAAGTATGGCTCGACCGATAAAATTCGCGTGAATCTGCGAACTCCCGTGGCTCCGCACCACTTCCTCTACTTCTTGCGCAAGTCGTTTGAGCGCGTCTTCGGAAACATTCCGCCCCTGGCAAGCACGCCGCACACCGGTTATAACCTTCTCGCGGCTAAAGGGTTCGGTCAGCCCATTGCGTTTTATAACCAGCAATTGGGCTTTTTCTATAGTGGTGAATCGGCCATTGCAAGCGCCACATTCCCGACGCCGCCGAATGGCGGTGCCACCGTCGATAACACGAGAGTCGATGACTTTAGATTGTTTATTTTGGCAGAAGGGACAGTGCATATCGCTCTCCGTAGGGCTTATTTGGGCAGGTTGTCAGACGGTGTTTTGACCGAATCACCACTGATAATAACGGACAAAACCACTACCCTATTTCCGATTTGTCCCAGGTATGATCCGTATTGATATCGGTTTGATCTAAACAAGATAACGTCCTGCTTACAGCATGCTTGACGACGCGGGGCTCGGCGCAGCGAAGAGAAACCAATAATTCGGCCCCTACGGCACATCCATTCGAGACTGACAGCAAATTGTAATAAATTCGTGATGCGCTCTCGGGGGTCGATTATGAAGATTCTTTCACGATTTTGATGGTCTTATGAGAGGGTACTAATGTGCGAACCATCGAAAAAGCCGAACATACTCTCGCAGATCTCTCCCGAACATCCGATTAGTCGTATGTAACTATATATATAATCAACTATTTGAATTTATCGGCGCGATGAGCAGCGGTAGCATGCGAACGACGAAAAATTTTAGGGAGAAATATTATGGTTACC
>CAUVMZ010000193.1:0-5277 GCA_963552855.1 uncultured Corynebacterium sp.
CCAACTCCGCGGCCGCCGCCACGGCGCCCCCACCCTGCGAATACCCGTGCAACCCCACCGGGGAATCCAGCGGCGCCTTCGCCACCCGCAGGCCAGCCCGGGCAGCATCCAAGACCGCATGCGCCTCTTCCGCCGCATTCACATATGTGTGAATCCCCGGTGTGCCCAGCCCAATATAGTCGGTGACAATCACCCGTAACCCTAGCGACGCCGCATAATACTGGATCGGCAGCTCGTAATTCACCGACATTGCCGTCGGGGACACCGCTCCCACCAGCCACGGCCCCCGTGAGGGGGCGCACATGTCCCCCTGGCCGCGCGTCCCCGGCGCGAACACCACGGTCCCTATTGCCGGTCGGTCGGGTTCAATCACATATCCGGATACCGCCACCGGTTTTCCGTCCTGGTCGGTGGACGCATACAGCATTTTTGTGGCCCGGGTGTTGTCGACCGGTTGGGTGCGCAGGACCGTGCCAGGGGCCTGCGGGTGGGTAGAAAACTGTGCGGGAGGTTGGTAAAAATCATCATTATCGGCGGTGGCGGCAAGGGGGAACAGGGCTGAGGCGGCGAGGAAGATGATTGACCATACGCACATAGTTTTCTTTGCCATGGTGGCTTATTGTAGAGGGTTATAAGCGTGGTAAGCCAGTCCGGGTGGTGCGTTTGGGTGGGCTAGCTGGGGGCTAGCTGGGCAGGCGGAAGCCGCCGGCGACTTCCCGCGCGAGGCCGTCGTCAAGCAGGGAAGCGAGCGCCCGGTTGCGTTGCGCGCTATCCGCCCACACGGCTTCGATGCGTTCGGGCGGCACTACGCCGTCGGCTGCGCGGAGTTCCGCCATGATGAGCCCTCTCACCTGGCGGTCTGTGCCGGCGAATTTTTGCACGCGGCGGCTGGGGCGGCGCGGGGTCACGATCGACCCGCCGGCCACCCATAGGCATGACGACCGGAGGGGACAGTCGCCGCATTTGGGGGTGGTGGTGCAGATGAGTGCCCCGAGCTCCATGATCGCCGTGCTGAATTTTGCCGGATCCACGCCCCCGTCGGCGTCTGGCAGCAGGGATTCCATGACCGCCAGTTCCCGTTTCGACGGGGACCGCGGCTCGTATTCGCCGTGGTAGAACCGGGAGAGCACCCGCCGCACATTCGTGTCCACTACCGGCACCCGCTGACCGTAGGCGAATGCGGCAACGGCCCGGGCGGTGTAGTCGCCGATGCCGGGCAGGGCCAACAGTTCGGCCACATCTTCCGGCACCACGCCTTTGTGGTGCGCCACAATTTGTTGGGCGCATTCGTGCAGGCGGAGCGCGCGCCGCGGGTACCCGAGGCGATCCCAGGCGCGCAGCACCTCGTCAATGCGGGCCGCAGCGAAGTCGGTGGGGGTGGGCCAACGGTTGATCCACTCCAACCATATGGGTTCCACGCGGGAGACCTGGGTTTGTTGGCTCATGACTTCGCTGAGTAGCACACCCCACGCGGAGGTTTCCGGGGCGCGCCAGGCAATGTCGCGGGCGTTGGTGGCAAACCACGCGGGGAGCCGGCGGTGTAGGACGGTTCGAAGTTCGGCGGACTTTTCTGGGGTTACGATAACTGGTGTGGTCATGATTGCTAATAATCTATCCGCAACCTATCCGTCGGTGCCACAATAATACTATGACTACAACACCCAGCAGCCCGTCTGAGGCTCGCAATCCAAAACTTGTGTGGGAAACCCTACTCGCCGGTAACGCCCGATTCGCCGCGGGAAAACCACTGCATCCCAACCAGAGCGTGAGCCGCCGCGAGGAGTTACGCATGGGGCAATCCCCCCGGGCGGCCGTGTTTACCTGCGGTGATTCCCGGGTTCCCGTCGAGTTGCTTTTCGACGTGGGACTCGGCGATATTTTCACCATCCGCACCGCCGGGGAAGTGGTCGATGCCGCGGTGCTGGCGTCGCTAGAGTTCGCCGTCGAGGCGCTCGACGTCGAGGTACTGGTGGTGCTGGGGCATGAATCCTGCGGCGCGGTTAAGGCTGCCGCGGCGGTGGCGCTCGATGGCGCGGAGGTGCCGACCGGCCACCAGCGCACCATTGTGGAGCAGATCATGCCCAGTATTCTTTCGGCGAAAAGTGCTGGGAAGCATGCTTCTTTCGATTTCGAGCGCGCCCATGTGGAGGCGATTCGCAGCAAGATCATGGGTATTTCCCCGGTTATTAAGGAGGCGGTCAAGAGTGGTAAGACCGCGTTTATCGCCGCCCACTACAGCTTGGCGGATGGGTCGATTGACTACCTCTCTGTCGAGGGCGTGTGACGGGGAAGGTAACGAGCACACAACAACACAAGCCTGACACACGCAAAAGGGGGTAACAAATTCATAAAGCAGTGTAGATCACACGGTTTTGCAACACACCGAGGAAGCTCCGCTGAATCCCGTAATTTTAGTTTTAGGCTTTAAGCGTGGATCGCCGAAATAATTACCCCCGTCGCCCGAATATACGCAGCGCCGCCCGTCCCAGTTACGACGGGCGGCCTCTACCAGCGGAAGTGTATTACCGCCGGCGGCGTCTTGCCGCCCTCTTCGCACTGTTAGTGGTTATTGGCGTGGTTGCCACCCTCCTATTTATAAGGAGCAACCACGAGTCTGAGACGGTGGCGGTGACGGAGCCCATCGCATCCACGCCACGCGCCACCGGGGGTGCCCCCGCAACCCCCACTGGTAGCCCTAAAGCTACTTCCGCTTCTGGCGGTGGGGCTGGTTCCGAGCCCGCCGCCGAGGTTGCCACGGAGGTCGCCACTACACCCGGCACGGCCGCCGGCACCCGCACCGGTGGCACCGGCGGGGCAAGCGGCGCAGGTAGTGCAGGTGGGAAGAAAACCACCACCCACACCACCGCCGCAAGCGATGATGCCCAAGCCGACGACGCCAAGGATGACGACGCCGAGTCGGAGGCCGCGCAGGCCAAAGAAACCTGCGACCTTTCCGACCTCAAGATCGAAGCCTCCACCGACCACTTCAGCTACGAGGAAGGCCAACTCCCCAACCTCTACATGAAGGTCGCCAACCCCACCAAGGCTGACTGCATCATCGACCTCACCGACAATGTGATCCGGTTTGAGATCTACACCATGGATACCAACCAACTCCTATGGTCCGACGTTGATTGCAACGACCCGGCGGAGACCGGCAAGCAAACCTTCAAAGCTAACTCCGAGCGCTATTTCAAGGTGCAATGGTCCCGCACCAGTTCCGCACCCAACGCCTGCATTGATCGGGAGCCCGCCCCCGCCGGCGACTACTACATGCATGCGGCCATCGGCAAGCTCCACACGGAAGAAGGCGTGGTGCACTCCGACGCATTCACCTTCAACCTGCAATAATGCGCTAACCACCCGGCTTTTCGGCGATCACCCAATTATTGAATAAGCCGCAGCGCGTCGTGGATCGTGGCAACCTCCACCACCCGCAACCCTGGCAGGGCAGAATCATCCACATCCGACCCCGCCGGTATTACCGCCTGCCGATATCCCAGCCGTTTTGCCTCCATGAGGCGGCGCTGCACGTTAGGCACCCGCCGGATTTCCCCGGCCAACCCCACCTCACCCAATACCACTGTTTTCGCCGGCAGTGGTTTTTTCGTTATCGCACTCACCGTGGCCATGGCAATGGCCAGATCCGTGGCCGGCTCACCCACCTTCATGCCCCCAACCGTGGCCACATACACCTCGCTCGTGTGGGTGCGCCGACCGGCCCGGGCCGCCAATACCGCCAACACCATGGGCACCCGGGTGGCGTCAAGGCCGGTGACGGCGCGCCGGGGATTTTTCGACTCGGTGGGAACCACGAGGGCCTGAACCTCGGCGACAATGGGTCGTACCCCATCCATGGCGACGGTGACCGCGGTGCCGTCCGGGGTGGCGTCCCGGTGGGACAAAAATAGGCCGGACGGGTCGGGTATCTCCTTAATGCCATCGGATTGTTGTTCGAAACATCCCACCTCGTCGGTGGCGCCAAACCGGTTTTTAATGCCGCGCAGCATGCGCAGACTAGAGTGCCGGTCACCCTCAAAATTCAGCACCACATCAACCAGGTGTTCAAGCACCCTGGGGCCGGCAACATTCCCGTCCTTGGTGACGTGCCCCACCAGCAGCACGGGTATGCCGGTGGTTTTCGCCAGGGTGGTGAGGGCCGCGGTCACCGCCCGGGATTGGGCGACGCCACCGGCAACCCCCTCCACATCGGTGGCGTTCATGGTTTGGACCGAGTCCACAATGAGCAGGCTGGGTTTGAGCTGATCCACGTGCCCGAACACCACATCGAGGTTGGATTCTGCCGCAAGATACAGCGAGTCGTGCAGCGCACCGGTGCGTTCGGCCCGCATGCGCACCTGCCCGGCGGATTCCTCGGCGGTCACATAGAGGGCGACCCGGTCGAGTTTCGCCCACCGGCTGGCGACCTCCAGAAGCAGCGTGGATTTCCCCACCCCGGGCTCGCCCGCCAGCAGCACAACGGATCCGGGAATAATGCCGCTGCCCAACACCCGGTCGAGCTCCCCAATGCCGGTGGTTTGGCTGGTGGCTTTTGTTGCGGAAATGGTGGTGATTTTTTGGGCGGGGGAGGTGGGCGTGAGCCCCCTGGTGACCACCCCGGTGGTTGCCGCCTGGGTGGCGCTGCCGGCTGCGGCGGGTTGGTGTTCCTGCATGGACCCCCAGGTGCCGCACTCCGGGCAGCGGCCCAACCATTTGGGGCTGGAGTAGCCGCATTCGGTGCAGCGGTGAACAGGGCGAGGTTTTTTGGCCATGGACTTACCCTAGACCATGCGGCGGACATCCGGTTTCACCCCTGCTTTACGACGATCCAAGGTGGGCAATGGAGCCTGTCGTATGCATGTTCTAGACATGTTATTGATGGTGATTATATAGCGCAATAATATTGTGATTGTTCGCAATCATTTTCTATTTTTAGAAAGATGGAAGTTAATGCAACCGCTAGAAAAATACGGCTGGGAAGATTTCCTGCTTAAGTAGCAAATTGCTATAAACGTGTCATCTACCTTGTTCTACTGGTTCTGAAATAAAGGTGTACATTGGGGTATTGGATGTAGTTTTTCAGGTACCCGGATAAGCTTCTATACATTATGGGCATAGTCGCATGAAGAAAAATATCATTATTGTTTTAGTAGCGTCTTTATTATTTATGGTTGCGTATCGGATTGCTAGCTATTACCGGTTGGCCCAGGTAGCGGGTGTTGCGGTGCAAAAATACGTGGATGTGCTTGATGCTGAATCGACGGATCCACAATGCAC
>CAUVMZ010000194.1:0-5140 GCA_963552855.1 uncultured Corynebacterium sp.
CCTGTGCAGCGAATCATCCCCAACATGAAACTTTACGGAATTTTATTCCCTCACTGTCACCTTCGGCGGCCCGCCATGGGAATCACAAATAAGGAAAAGTGATACTCATGTTAGAGCCCATCCCGGGTCTTTCTGTGCTTAAAGTCCTGTTACCTGCGACAAAAGCAGTCATGCCACCAGCCGAACCAAAACTTATTCCCTTTGATATCAAACACACTGCTACCGCGTTGGTCACAGTTGCCTTGTCCTGTGCTTTTGGTCTACGTCCTACAACCATACTGCGAGCCGAATTATATTCCAATCAGGTACGTAGGCATATCAACTTCCGATTGCGCCATGGGGCTACCGCTCAACGCCGCAATTTCAAAATCAACTCATTCCACTTCAATACGCGTAGAGAATCATCGCAATCCATCCTTATTGATGTCTTTGGCTCCGTAAGCGTAGGAAATGAACATCGCGCCTACACCGCCCAACTGGTGAAATCTGCGACAGATACCAAACTCACAATGCGAACGCTGAGGGTTATCTAGCCTACTTACGCTAAATATCCCACTGCCACAGGGGTTTGCAACCCTCTGCTGGCTCTCACCAATGCCAGTCAATGCCCACACAGCTGTTTATGCATGCTTGTGGATATAAGGGCAGACTTGGCTCCCAGCAAAAGCTCCACTTCTGCCCCAAGATGCCGCAGATGTGAACTTGGGGAAAGAGAAAGGGAGCTTTCAAAACACACAGCCCACACCACCTGCCCCAAACCAGTCGACTACGTGCACCAAACTACCTGCTCTTCCCCGCATCATATCTTCTATCCCACCATTGGCGAATGGGCCGGATGATCAAAAGCTCCACTTCCGATCGAAATAGCCAGTTTTGGCAAGACTCAAATCGAAAAGGGAGCTTTCAGTCTCTGGACACCTCCCCGCCCATGCTGCGCGCGGGCGCTATGTGCCCCTCAATACATCCCGCAACACCGCATCATTATGATGCACGTCACTTCAAGAGTTATCTGGAACCGAAATCTATCTTCCCAACGACCATGATGAACCGATAGCAACGCCCCGAACACTGGGATAGGCAAGGAAGAAGGTATATTTGTAGCAATTCACCAGCTACCGGTGTAGTTATTGCACCAATCAGCCTAAATAAGCTTTCCACAACCATTCAATGCCAGAGCTATACTGGTATTCCTCAGCCTGATAAGTGCAACATAACCAAAGAACACACCCACCTGCATTCATCACTGTCCATAAGCTCTATTTCCCTACAGAGGCATCCACCCAGGATGCCGCCCAAGGGTAGGGTTAAGAGCCACCCCAACGTGGTTGAGCTGCACCTTCACCAAGTCCCACCCAATGTCAGGTAGCTGAGGTCGGGTGCTCTACTGACGCTGATAATAATTCGCTCATGAAAATCCACAGGGCCACGCGCAACCCACTATTGTAGATATGCACGTTGCCCTGCGGATGCTTTAGATAATTTACACGCATACATTGCTGCCCATGACACAACGCGGCATGGGCCCAACGAAAGCGGCAACACCGTGGCGTTTAAGCCTGGGCGTCTTCAGCTGCTGCAGCCATGGCTTCTGCTTGCGCCTGGAATTGCTTGCGCAGCATGAACAGCTGTCGCACGGTTTCTTCCTTGATGGCGTCCTTCATGGCGTCGAACATTTCGCCGCCTTCCTTCTGATACTCCACCAGGGGATCGCGCTGCGCCATGGCGCGCAAGCCAATGCCCTCCTTCAGATAGTCCATCTCGTAAAGGTGCTCACGCCATTTTTGGTCGAGTATGGGCAAAATCACCTGACGCTCCAAATTACGCATCTGGGCTTCGCCGCCGATTAACGTGACGGCTTCTTCCAACTGTTCATATTGGGTGTGGGCATCAAGCAGAACCGCCTCCAACAGGTCATCTGCAGAAAGCTCACCAGCTGCACCAAATTGGGTGCCGTCGATAAGCTCCTCAACCGTCATGGAGGGACCGTACAGGGTTTCCAGGGCATGCCAGAGGGATTCCAAATCCCAGTCCTCCACATAGCCATTCATGGTGGCGCCACGCACATAGGCGGTGATGGTTTCGTCAATCATGGCTTGGATGTTGGCGGCAATGTCGGCGGATTCGAGAATTTCGCGCCGTTCCCGATAGATCACCTTGCGCTGCTCATTCATGACCTCGTCGTATTTGAGCACGTTTTTCCGCATTTCGAAGTTCTGGTTTTCCACCTGGGCCTGGGCACCCTTAATGGAATTGGTTACCATTTTTGCTTCGATAGGTACATCGTCGGGGACATTGAGCCGGTTCATCATGTTCTCCATGGTTTGACCAACGAATCGCACCATGAGGTCATCACGCATGGACAAGTAGAAACGGGTCAGCCCGGGGTCACCCTGACGGCCGGAACGGCCACGCAGCTGATTGTCGATACGGCGGGACTCATGCCGTTCAGTGCCAAGCACATACAGGCCACCGGCTTTGCGAACCTTTTCGGCCTCCTTTTTGGCCTTTTCCTTCACCTTTTCCAGCTCTTCATCCCACGCAGCCTCGTACTCTTCAGGAGTTTCGATGGGGTCGAGGCCGCGTTCACGCAGGTTGATGTCGGCGATAATGTCGGGGTTACCGCCCAGCACGATGTCGGTGCCACGACCAGCCATGTTGGTGGCCACGGTCACCTGGCCGGGCAAACCGGCACGGGCAATGATTTGGGCTTCCTGCTCGTGGAATTTAGCGTTGAGAACATTATGCTTAATGTGCCGGCGTTGCAGCAGCTTGGAAAGGTATTCCGAACGCTCCACAGAGGTGGTACCCACCAGAACCGGCTGCCCCTTGGCCACACGTTCCGCAATGTCTTGCACCACCGCGGCAAATTTGGCTTCCTGGGTTTTATACACCAGGTCAGTCATGTCTACCCGCTGCGGCTTTTTGTTGGTAGGAATCGGCATCACATCAAGCTTGTAGATCTGGTGTAGCTCGGCGGCCTCAGTTTCGGCAGTACCGGTCATGCCGGCAAGCTTGTCGTAAAGCCGGAAGTAGTTTTGCAGTGTGATGGTGGCGAGGGTTTGGTTTTCGTTCTTGATTTCCACACCCTCTTTAGCCTCAATGGCTTGGTGCATGCCTTCGTTGTAGCGGCGGCCTTCCAGGACGCGACCGGTGAAGTCATCGACGATAAGGACTTCACCTTTGCTCACAATATAGTCTTTGTCCTTGGTGAATAGTTCTTTCGCTTTGATGGCATTATTGAGGTAGCTAACCAGCTGCGAGTTTTCCGGGGCATACAGGTTTTCGATGCCAAGCTGGTTTTCGACGAATTCGACGCCTTCTTCCTTCACGCCAACGGTGCGTTTGCGGTGATCAACCTCATAGTGAATGCCTTCACGCATTCGGGGTGCTAATGCCGCAAAGGTGGTGTAGAGCTGCGAGGGACCGTCAGCCGGGCCGGAAATGATGAGTGGGGTACGGGCTTCGTCGATGAGGATGGAGTCCACCTCGTCGACGATGGCGTAGTGGTGGCCACGCTGAACAAGCTCGGACAAGGAGTGCACCATGTTGTCACGAAGGTAATCGAAACCGAGTTCGTTATTGGTGCCGTAGGTGATGTCGGCATCGTAGGCGGTTTTACGCTCTTCAGGTGTCATGTTGGACAGGATCACGCCAACTTTCAGACCCAGGAACCGGTGGACGCGCCCCATCCATTCCGCGTCACGCTTGGCCAGGTAATCGTTGACGGTGACTACATGCACGCCCTTGCCTTCCAGGGCATTCAGGTAAGCAGGCAGCACACAGGTTAGGGTTTTCCCCTCACCGGTGCGCATCTCGGCAACACCACCAAAGTGGAGTGCTGCACCACCCATGACCTGCACAAGGTAGTGTTTTTGACCCAGCACTCGGTAGGATGCCTCGCGGGCTACTGCGAAGGCTTCGTAGAGTAGGTCATCAACAGTTTCACCGTCGGCGATGCGCTCCTTAAATTCGTCGGTTTTCGCCTTCAGTTCTTCGTCGGTGAGGTCGGCCATTTCCGGTTCGAGTGCGAGCACTTCTTCGGCAATTTTTTGCAGCCGTTTAATCTTGCGGCCTTCCCCCATTCGGAGCACTTTGGAAAGTCCAAACACGAGTCTTCCTTTGCTTGTTTTTGAGCGCGTGACAATAACTTTTTCATTGTACGCTTAAGAAGCATAAAAGGAAGAACCCAAACTATCAGTTTGGGTTCAAAATTGCTTTTCGACGGCGTGCCGTCACCCGTTATTCAGGCACGATGGAGATCAAACCGTAGTCGAAGGCGTGACGGCGATACACAACCGACGGTTGATTATTTTCCTTGTTAATGAAGAGGTAGAAGTCGTGACCAACCAGCTCCATCTCAGAAAGGGCATCGTCCACGCTCATGGGATTAGCAACGTGTTCCTTAGTGCGCACCACCTGACCAGGTAAAACATCCTCCACCTGGTCGGCGTAGGGATCATGGTCGTATTTGGAACTAGCGGCCTGCACCTTATCTGCTTCTTTGACTAAGCCCTTAGCGGCTTCACCAGTGCCGATAGGTGCCCGGTGGCCGGACAAAGAAATGGAACGACGTTCCTTCACCTTACGCAGTGAGCGCTCCATACGGGAGAGGACGGTTTCGAGAGCGGCATAGAAGGAATCTTCTTTGGCCTCTGCCCGGGCAATGTGTCCCTTACCAGTAGCAGTGATCTGGATGCGATCGCTTTCATCGGCACGGCGCGGGTTACGCTCATGTTGGAGCTCTACATGGAAGAATGTTAGTGTCGGGTCTAATCGTGCGATTTTGGCAAGTTTAGAGTGGACACGTTCCGCGAAGTGCTCTGGAACCTCAACATTGCGTCCAGTAATGGTCACTTTGAAGTCGGGGCTCAGGGACTCGTTACCAGCAGGCGTGGTCATAATCACGTACCTTCCTGTGTCAGCCGCCTAAGTAGAAGATGAGTGGGATTACTCACCTTTACTGAAAAAAGTGGCGGGTTAAACTTCCACCTCCCAATTATACGCTGGTCATAACCTTTACGCCATGCTGATTATTCTCAGGTTAGGCGTTCGACCACCCAAATCCCCCACGAATCTCCACCCCTCACCTCGTCAACACCATAATAGATGCTTAAAGTGTAGCCCCCGAAGTAAACACAAC
>CAUVMZ010000195.1:0-5126 GCA_963552855.1 uncultured Corynebacterium sp.
AACCGAATAAATCGGGGAAAAATAAAAAACCTTGCCTGTGGCGAAACTCATGGGTTTCAGCGACAGACAAGTGAGGAGAATTACGGTTTATCGGAGAACTATAGGAGTCGGGCTAATACTTCTTTGTTTAATTCGTCCAAATCCGCAGAAATAGTTCGGTGTGCGCGTTTCCGCTGGTCTGGGCTCATCCGATCAGCGTTCTCCACGGCAGTCCGCAAGGCCTGTAGGCGTTCGGCAACATCGGTCTGAAAGCCTTGCGGCAGCTTATAGGTGGCCAGTGACTTTTCCATCCCCGTGATTCGGGCCTTCAAATCCGCCCCCGGGCCGGAATGCTGCGCCAACTCATCCACCGACACGCCCAGCTGCTGGGCCCGGGATTTCGTGTTCGCGTCACGCACCATCACCACCGCCTTATACACCAGTGGTAGAAGCAGCGGCGCCATGGCCCGGATCGCGGCCGAATACCGCAGCACCTTGCCGGAATTCAGGCGGCCCTTGCGCAGCCGCTGCAATTCCGCAGTGGCCATTTTCTCCCGATGCTTGCGCTGCGCCTTGAGGAGCTTGCTCTCGTTCTTGAGCAGTTTTTTCTCCTCAGCGGCCAGCAGCTTTGACCGGCGAAGTTCCAATTGGGCGGCCGACTTGATTTCCTGCCGGGCCCGCGCCTGGGCGGCCTTGACCTCGATCTTTGTTTGGGCACGCCGTTTCAAAATGGTTTTTAATAGTCCCATGGGTTTTGATAAGCTCCTTGCTCGTAAGACGTCAATTCCACACTACATTGCTTCCTAGCTTAGGCTTTCATAGTTGTGGAGGAAGATATCATGTTGTTGCAACCATCCGATCTTGTTGGCTGCCGCTACCGGTTGTCGCAGAAGCAGCGGCACCCCGATATCCCCCCGACCGACACGACGTATGCTCGCCGCCGACGCCTGGCGCTCGCTCGTCGTCAAGCAACCATGTTATTGCCCACCCACCCGCAGCGGGGCGATAAAAAACTCTTCCACCGCGTCGATCTAGGCATGCTTGACGACGCCGAAGACCGCTGGTTTGCCACGCTCGAAGCCCTGGCCGCCCAGGCAACCATCATCACCGATGCCATGCTGCACACCACCCGCGGCGGGTACACCTTTGCCGTGCCTATCGACGCCCTCGTCCGCCGGCCCGACGGCAACTATATGCCGGTACTCATCACCAACCACCGCATTATCCGCCCCGACCCCAACCGCACCATCCAGGTCATGAGCACCCGCAGGCTAGGCCTGGGAACCCCCAACATTGGGCACTACCGGTTGAAACACCACTCCGCCGACTCATTCACCCTGGCGCTCGCCAACCACGCCCTGGCCGATGTTGGGCATGCCGCTCAACGCGGCATCCTCATCGGCCAAGACCCCGAAATCGCGGTCATCCTCAACACGGAACTGCTGGAACAGGGCCTGCAACTGGCCCTAAAACAGCCCATTCCCGCCCACGCGCACCGGGTCAAAGAATGCGGCACCTGCCGATTCTGGCCCCACTGCGAGGCGGAATTGGTGGAGCGCGATGACCTGAGCCTCCTCTTCGCCGGGGACAAATCCGCCCAATACCAGCGAGAGGGAATCATTACCGTCGCCGACCTGGCCCAAGAACCCGTGGGGAACCCGGTCAACCCGGATATTATTCTGGCGCGAGCATTCCGGCGCGGCAGCCACCTGGTGAAACGCCGGCCAAAAACCACCGCCCCCAGCTTCGACCTGGAAATCGACATCGATGTTGAGGCCTACCTCGACCGGGGCGTGTACCTGTGGGGTGCCTACGACGGCACCACCTACCACCCATTCGCCACTTGGGATGAACTCGGCGGTCGCGCCGAGGCCGAAAACTTCGCCCGCTTCTGGACCTGGCTCACCAACACCCGGCGTGCCGCCCATGCGGCTGGGAAAACGGTGGGCGTGTTTTGCTACTCCAACCATGGGGAGAATTATTGGCTCCTGTCGTCTGCCCACAAGTTTGAGACGGAGTTTTCGGATATTGCCGGCCTGCCGTCGATGGCGGAGGTGCGGCAGTTTATTGCTTCCCCAGAATGGTTGGATGTGTTTGCGCTGGTGCGGCGGGAGCTCTTGGGGACGCGGGGTTTAGGGTTGAAGATAGTGGCCCGGGCGACCGGGTTTTCCTGGGATGAGCAAGACGTGAATGGGGAGGCCAGCATTGGTCTGTATTTGGCAGGGACGCCGGCCGCCCGGGCGGCATTATTGAGCTATAACGGTGATGATTGTCGCGCCACGGCCGCGGTGCGGCGGTTTTTGGCGGCAGGTGCGCCCGGGTTGCCGAGCATGGCGGATTTCGCCTAACGGTGCCGGCTACCTAGTTGCAGGGGATGCCGGTGGAGTGGCGGGGGCAGTAGCCGCCGGGGTTCTTGTCTAGGTATTGTTGATGTTCAGCCTCTGCGAGATAGAATGTGCCGGCGGGCGTGTCGATGAGGGGCATGACTTCGGTGGTGATATTGCCGTAGCCGGCGTCGGCGAGTTTGGTTTGGTAGTGTTCGATGAGTCGGTGGGCTATTTCGAGTTGCTCCGGGGTGGTGGTGTAGATTGCGGAGCGGTATTGGGTGCCAACATCGTTGCCTTGGCGGAAGCCTTGGGTGGGGTCGTGGGCTTCGAGTACTTTCACGATTAACTGTTCGGCCGTGATTTTTTGGGGGTCGTAGACGACCTGCACTACTTCGGTGTGGTTGGTGCGGCCGGTGCATACCTCCCGGTAGGTGGGGTTTTGGGTGACACCGCCCGCGTAACCGGCCGCGGTAGATTCCACGCCGGGGGTTTTCCATAAAAGTTTTTCGGCGCCCCAGAAGCAGCCGAGGCCAACGTAGAGGGTTTCTTGGGTGTCCTTCCACGGTCCAGTGATGGGGGTTCCTAGTACCGTGTGCGGGGCGGGGTGGGGGAGCACCGGGTGAATGCTGCCCTTGAGTGCTTTTGCGACGCTCACAAGTTGTGCTGGTTTACCGAATAACAAATCCATAATGATGGCCCTCTTCTGGCGATGTGTTTCAGGCATGTTCGTGGTGAGCATGGTGAATGGGTGAACTATTGATGGATAATTTGATTGTTATAATTATTGACTCTATATACCCTATTAACGATACTGGGACGGATTTGATTCCCATTGTGACAGAATACGCATAAAAGGGGCCGATATGACGTGCGAAACGCATGATTATTGTGCGTGATGTCGGTCGGTTGGGATGATTATTCGCTACTGAGACGTTGCAATATAACAGATTTGCCCTATCATGGCTAGAAACACCCATTAGGAAAGGATCATAGTTTTTATGGCCAAGAAATACGTACTTCCCGAGCTTCCCTACGCCTATGATGCGCTGGAGCCCCACATTTCGGCGGAAATCATGGAGCTGCACCACAGCAAGCACCACCAAAACTATGTCAATGGTGCCAACGCCGCCCTGGAAAAGCTGGAGGCCGCCCGCAAGGATGGCTCCATCGCGGCCGTCGTGACCGCACTGTCGAAGGATTTGGCGTTTAACCTAGGTGGCCACACCAACCACTCCCTGTTCTGGGAGAATCTGGGCCCCAATGGCGGCGGTAAGCCTACCGGCGCATTGGCCGCAGCCATTGATGCGGATTTCGGTTCCTTCGAGGAGTTCCAGAAGCATTTCGCCGCCGCTGCCTTGGGGCTGCAGGGCTCCGGCTGGGCGGTGCTGGCCTACGACAAGATCGGCGAGCGGCTCGTTATTGAGCAGATGACCGACCAGCAGGGTAACCTGTCCATCGACCTGGTACCATTGCTGCTGCTCGACATGTGGGAGCACGCTTTCTACCTCCAGTACAAGAACGTGAAGGCGGACTATGTTGCCGCCGTGTGGAACGTGTTCAACTGGGATGAGGTTGCTGCCCGCTATGCCGCTGCGGTGAAGTAACTTTCGCTCACGCCACTGCCCTCACCGGGTGGTGGCATTTTTGCTGTCGGTGCCTCCCCGTCGGCCACGATGGTTATAGTAGTTGTGCGTTAAAAACCCCGTCGATAAGCAGGCAGCGAGGAGACACCATGAACCGCCTGGCCAAAACCGCCTGGCACCGTAAGGCCAGCAAACCCGTCACCGTGTGGATGGCCGCGTTAGTGCTCATCAGCCTCGTGCATTGGGCACTACCGAATTACCGGTGGGTGTTGATCCACATGTTTACGCTGGGGATTGTCACCAACTCCATTATGTTGTGGTCGCAGCATTTCACGGAGAAATTCCTGCACCGTCAGCTCCCCGAGGAGACCCGGCCGTGGCAATTGCGGCGGTTTGCCATTTTGAACGTTGGGATCCTGCTGATTATTACCGGCCAGCTCACCAAGGACATGTTTGCCCAGCACTGGCATATTACCGCCGTGGGTGCCACCGTGGTGGGCGGTTCGCTCGCCTTCCACGCCGGCTATCTGGGGCGGCAATATCTGCAGGCCAAACGCGGTCAGCGGTATGCCCCGAGCGTGATCGCCTATATTTGTTCCGCCTGCTGTCTGCCGTTGGGGGCGCTGGCCGGCGCGGCGTTGGCGGCAGGCTTCCCCAATCCGTGGCAGGAGCGGCTACTGCTCACCCACCTGATTCTCAACATTTTGGGGTTCGTGGGGTTTGCCGCGATTGGTTCGCTCATGCTGCTATTTCCCGCCATATGGCGCACCCAGGCCCACTATGAGCGCGCACCATTGACCTTTGCCCTCATGGGCATTGGCTTGACGACGGCCGCAGGTGGGACGCTCTTCGGCCAGGGGCTGATCGTGGCCGGTGGGCTGGTCGCCTACCTCATTGGGCTTATCATCCCGATCATGAGCTGGGGGGCGTGTGTTATTACCGTGCTGCGTGATCCCCGGGATCGCGTCACGTTTGCCGCGGTGTCGGTCGCCGCCGCCCCACTGTGGCTGTGCGGCACCCTGATTGTGCTGGCCTATCGGGCCGCCACCGACTTGGGTACCACCGCTGTTTCCCTGCCCACCATGCCGTTCCTCATTGGGTTTGCCGCCCAACTCCTCATCGGGGTGATGAGCAATATTCTGCCCAGCAATATTGGTGGCGGGCCGAAAGCCACCCGCACCGGCATGCTTGTCTACGATCGGGCCGGCCTGTTCCGGGCCACCCTGGTGAATGTGGG
>CAUVMZ010000196.1:0-5049 GCA_963552855.1 uncultured Corynebacterium sp.
GTTTTTTTTTTTTCCCACCCCACGGGGGGTGGCCCGATGGGCCAGGTCAGACCATCGGCACACCCCACTTTCCCTACCTCAGACCAGCCACCGTTTGGCGCTGGTGGATGCAGCAATGAAATTGCTGAAGGGGCCGCCGGCGTCGGCCAGCTCCGGGAAGGTGCCGGATTCTACGATGCCATAACCGTTGGTGGGGTCGTCGTCAAGCTTGCCGAAAACAATGACCTGATCGGCATCCCGAATCGTCGACAGGCGGTGGGCAACCACAATCACGGTGCGACCGCGAGTGAGCTCCTTCATGACGGCGGTGATCGCCGCCTCGTTTTCGCCGTCGAGGGCGGAGGTGATCTCGTCGAGCAGCAGAATGGGGGCATCTTTAATAAAGGCGCGCGCAATGGAAACCCGTTGGCGTTCGCCGCCGGACAGCTTCAAACCGCCCTGCCCCACCTGGGTGTCCCACCCGTCCGGTAGGGACGCGATCACCTGGTCGAGTCGGGCGGCACGGGCGGCGGCCTCCAGCTCCGCATCGGTGGCATCAGGGCGGGCCATGCGCACATTCTCACGAATGGTTGTGTCAAATAGATACACATCCTGGAATACCATGGAAATATTGCGCATGAGTGTTGGGGTGGGAATATTGCGAACGTCCGTACCGCTGATCTGCACGGAGCCGGAATCCACGTCCCAAAACCGGGCGATGAGCCGCAGCATCGTTGACTTGCCGCAGCCCGAGGGGCCCACCAGCGCCGTCATCGTGCCCTGCCGTGCGGTGAAATCCACATTGTGAACGACTTTCCGTTCCGGCACATAGCCAAAATTCACATCCGTCACGGTGATCGTGGTGGACTCCAGGCTGGTGACCGCCTGCTCCGGGGTTGGCTCGGGGAGCGGCTCCGCGGTGAGAATCTCGTTGACCGTGTGCAATGCCGCTTCAGACGCATGGATTTCCGTACCATATATGACCGACAGGGTGAGTGGTTGCACCACCCGCACAGAAATGACCGCGATCACAATATAGCTGATGGGGTCCAGGTCCATCCGAAGCATAAACACCAAACCTGCGATAATGACCAGGGCAAATGCCGTCTGAATAATGCTGGAATAAGCGATATTCGGGCGACCCTTTGCGCGCAATGATTCGTGGACCGTGTCGTTTTCTCGCGCCAGGGCATCCTCCAACAGTCCCCACCCCCGTTGGGTCACTCCATTGGCGCGTAAAATTGGTTGCAGGCGAGCATATTCAATGAGTCGCCCGGCAGAGTCGGCGGCCGCCTGGGCCTGGACTTCATCCACCTTCACGATGGATTTTTGCATATATAACCAGCCCCACCGCAGCAATGGGATGCACGCAATCATAATGAGCGCCAGTCGCCAATCCACGATCAACACCGCAATCACAATGACCGCGGGGGTCACAAACTGCTTGACCAGGGCTGGAATAATGATGGAAGCAACATGCGATAAGGTGTCGATCTCCCGGGACATCGCGGACGCGATTTGCGCCTCCCGCTTGGCATCGAACCAGCCCAGCGGCAGTTGCAAAGTATGGTCCGCAATCTTTTCTATGAGCGCATCGCACACGTCATACACGCTAATCCGGTAAGAGCGCATAATGCCATAAAACTCCACCACAAACGACACCACGGCCAGCCCAACGAGCACCCCCAACCAGGTGCCCACCCGGGGTCCGCCGCCCAAAAGTTCCTGCAAAAACGGGATCATCATGGCCAGCGCGATCCCCTGCAACACCGCCGACACGCTAAAAATGGCGATAAGTTGGCGCAGGTTTTTATCGTCAACAATGGTTCCTAACAGCCGCCACATTTACTTTGCCACCTCCTGTTGTTTCTCCCACATCGTGCGGTACGTTTCGCTGCGTTCCAGCAGCTCATCATGCGTTCCTGTTGCCAGCACGCTTGTTTCGCTTGTCGACGCCGTTGGCTCGCCAATCACCGCAATCAGGTCCGCCGCGGCGATGGTCGCCAACCGGTGGGCGATAATAATGACAGTTTTGCCCTTCGCCAGGGCCGCCAGCGCGGCATGAATGTCCCGCTCCGACTGAGGATCCGTCTGCGCGGTCGCCTCATCCAAAATCAGGATGGGTGCGTTATGCAGATAGGCGCGCGCAATGGTAATGCGTTGCTTCTCCCCGCCGGATAGAAAACCGCCGTCACCACCAATGACGGTGTCGTAACCATGTGGAAGCCGCATGATGCGGTCGTGAATGCAGGCGGACTTTGCGGCCTCGACGATCTCATCCCGGCTGGCCTGCGGATTCCCTAACGCAATGTTATTGGCCACGGTGTCGTGGGCCAGGGCAATGTCTTGGAACACGATGGCTATCTGGTTGAGCAACCACTGATTGCTTACCTCCCGAACATCCAGGCCATCCACCTTGACCTCGCCGGCGTCCACGTCATAGAACCTGGCGATCAGCCGGGCGATCGTGGTTTTCCCACCACCCGATGGCCCCACCAGGGCGGTGACCGAGCCCGCCGGAATCCGCAGATTCACGTTGCGCAAAATCGGGTTCTCGGGGTTATAACCAAAGCTCACATTGGTAAGCTCCACTTCACCCGGTTTCGGCCCCGGGCCATCGGTGTGTGGTCCGTCCGGCTGGTGAGGGATATCCAGCAGGTTAGCGG
Source organism: uncultured Corynebacterium sp. (assembly GCA_963552855.1). GTDB lineage: Bacteria > Actinomycetota > Actinomycetes > Mycobacteriales > Mycobacteriaceae > Corynebacterium. Next base: position 2,646 of record CAUVMZ010000196.1, read on the forward strand.
TGTCCTGGGCCGCCTGGTTGGCGGTAAACAGGTGCTGCATGATTTGGACGAATTGCAAAAAGCCGACCGGCAGGCCCACCCCGACCATGAAGAACGGTAGGGCATAGGCGGGCTCTAACCAGCCTTTCGACACGAACCACACGGTCGGCGGTGCGATCGTTACCAAAATGACGGCTGGCTGGAAGAATGACGAAATGATTGCCATGGGCTTCCCTGATGCTGCCAACCACTGGTAGGAAATTTCCGCGAAATACCGCCTGGCCTTGTCAAACCGGGTGCGAGCGGTTGCCGCGGCCTGAAAATTCTTGATCTCCTTAATTCCCTCCACCATTTCAACGGTGGCCGCCGACAATTCCGTTTTGGCGCTGGAAAATTGACTCGTAGACTCGGAAAGACCGCGCATCATGGTGCCGGTCACCACCACAAAGATCAGCACCCACACTCCAAGAATCAGTAGAGTAAGCTGCCAATCTACCCACATCAAATACCCGATTCCCACCACCAGGGCGATAATGGAATTCATGGCGTCCCCGGCCAGGTGCGCCACCAGCGTGTGAATTGCGGCGGTGTCGTCACACACCATTTTGCGGATAGATCCTGACGAGGTTTGATCCACCCGACCCAAGGGAATCCGGCCAAACGCCCGAACGAGCCGGCGCCGCAGCTGGTAGCGCAGATTTGCCTCGGAAATGTGCGTGACCCCCAACCCAATCCCGTACAGTAAACTGTTGGCAAACACCGCAACAATGGCCACCCCGACCCACAACCATAGGGTGCCGCTTGGTGACCCGCGGAACCAATTGGCCGCTATCTCCGTGATTGCAATGTATGGCACGATGGCACAGATCCCACCAATGCTGGTGATGATCGCCGTGGTAATCATCGACTTCCGTGCTGGGGCAATGAGTTTTTTCACCCCGGGCTCTAACATGAGTCATCCCCTCACATCAAGAGTATATAGGTGTATTAGGTAAGCCTTAGTATACCGGTTTTGCTGGTGCCTAGGGGGGTTGGGAGTAGGGAGGTTCGGCGATGGGATGCGGGCGGTAGGGGGATGGGGGCTGGTTGGCGTGGTTGAGCTGTGGATGTGGGCGGTGCGATGGCGTGTGCGTGGTTGCACGGGCGTGGCGCGCGCATGGTGGTGTAGTGGTCGCAGCGTGTGCCGTGGCGTGGGTGGCGGGCCCGGTAGTAGGTGTGCTGAGCTGGAGTTCTGGCTGTGGGGCCACGCCTAGCTTGGTGCTGAATCGAGAAAGTATAGCTTAGAACTTGCGCTGCTATTTTGTGGACAGCTTCGGTTGATGGGTAGCATGTTAGATGAGTTTGGATTTTGGTCCTGGTTCACATCTTGTAAGAAGCTCCAGAATTGGAAACCAAACTCAGACAAATGCGGCAGATGCAAACGCCTCTGCTTCATAAATACTGAGCTGGAGTTCGTATAAAAAGCTATTCCTGAGTCTGGTAGCAAATTACGAACTCCGGCTCAGTGCTTATACGGCATGGTTGTGGCAGGTTTTGCCTCGACAAACGATGGGGCTGCACATGTGGTGGGCTGGGGTTTGCTGGAAATACTGTCTCTGGAGCCTGGCCACACCGACAAACCCTAGCCTACCAAACTTGAAGCCCGTTGGGGTTGATGGGTATCGGATTCCCTGAGCTGGGGTTCCGATTTGGGGAGCGGGCGGTTCCTGGGCATTTGGGTGTAGCACATTCAGAACTCAAGCTCAGCAAACCAGAAGCCCCTGGCTGTGGCGGGTTGATGCTGGGGCTTCACATTATCTAAGCTCTACAACCCCGCGAATAATTGATGCGCAGGCCTCTTGGAGTGAGTTCTGGAGCTTAGAACAAGTGCGACCAGTTCCCGATGCGTGCTCCATCTCTGCTGAGCTTGAGTTTGAAGCCTGCTGCTAGTCGGTGGCGGATGGTAGTGGGTGTGCTGAGCTGGAGTTCCGGTTTTGCGGCTACTTCCAGCTTGGTACTGAATCGAGAAAGTATAGCTTAGAACAAGCGTAGCTGACGTGATAGGCTTCTGCTTCACGATTGCTGAGCTGGAGTTCGTGCGAAATCCTGCCCTTGAGGCTGGCAAAAAACCGCGAACCCCAGCTCAGTAAACATGAAGCCTCCGGTTGCGACAGGCTAAAGCTGGGGCTTCACACTATCTAAGCTCCACAACTCAAAAAATACTTGGCTGATAGATCCTTGGAAGCGGGTTTTGGAGCTTAGTGCTTATGCTGCCAGTCCGTGTTGGTCTTTTATTGTTGCGCTCCAAACGTTTGTGCCCAAGCCCCACATTCCAGGCTCTCCACGCAGAAGCCCCCTGCACTTCTCCGCCTCACAAACCCCAGCTTAGGCATTCTGGAGTCTGTTACCAGTCTCGATATTTATAGGTTTATATTATTTATGTTTG
>CAUVMZ010000197.1:0-5005 GCA_963552855.1 uncultured Corynebacterium sp.
CGGAAATGGGTTAAAAATCCTTAATTTTTCCTGAATTTGGGTTTAAAACTCCCCGCTAAAGAGAATAATACTGCTCCAAATTTGCACTAATGAGCAAGCAATAGTGCAGATATCTTATAGTAAGATTCAATTTCTATTGCATGAATTTGCCTAGGGCGTTTGCCAGCGCAAAAAGCCACAAAGGTTCCCATATCCCCTTGCTAGTAGCAATTTATCTACTACTGCCACAAGCATAGAAAAGTAGAAGAAGTGCTAATTATGGTTTTGGGTTCCGGGTCATCACATCACAGCCGCTGGCCAAGAGTTTCTTCACCGATCGTTAAGCTTGGCGAGCTGGATTAGTGGCGGTTATTCGGCGGTAAAGAGGTCGCCGGGTTGGCAGCCGAGGGCGTCGCAAAGCGCCACGAGCGTGGTAAATCGTACGGCTTTGGCGCGGTTATTCTTGAGCACGGACAGGTTGGCAACAGTGACTCCGACCTGATCAGCGAGGGCGGCAAGCGTCATTTCGCGTTCGGCCAGGAGTTGGTCGAGGTGGCAGACCACTCTTTGTAGCTTTACCAATCAGATCAACCCTTCCTGGTCTTCTTGCATGGAGATCCCGCGGCGAATCACCACCGCCAACAGCACCAATGTTTCTACGAACAGAAACATAGCAATATAATCCAAGCTTTGTGCCTCGGAGTAGTCAAACCAGCTGCGCAGATTCAGCTTTGCGGCCATCTCATTGGCCCCCATGTTCTGCACAAAAACGCCCAGGAAATAGACGCCACATGACAGCGACCCAATAGTGAAGCATTTCACATTATATGTGGTAAAGAACTGACCCTTGAGCAGCTGCCGAGCCAGAAGAATCAGCGTCGTAGCCACCGCAACAATGCCGAGGATTGACAGCAGAAAACCACTAATGAGCAGAGGCTTTGCGACGGAGTCCGCCAGGGAGAGCGGGATCATGCCCTCGTCTGCCCGCTCCGCGAGCAGTACCCCGAAGGAATGGGGAATCCGGTGCCAGATCACAAGATCGAGTAGCCGGCGACCCAACAACACCAGCATCAATGTGTAGATAATCATAGCGACGAGGATTTCGTTGCGATCTTTTTTGTCAACGTCCATGACGTAGTCCTTGTCCTTCCTGCAATTCCCGCTTATTTCCGCGAGAAGCATATCGTTTCTCGATATATCGTTATTCAATATGTTATATCGTTTTTCGATATGCCGCAAGGGCCTTCCCCCATGTAGGTTCTGGGCAGCTGCAGGCGGCGTGGCGCTGGATGGCTGCACCTGGGCAACTTCAGGGCAGCACAGCTTGGTTTTTCGCTGCCGCGGGGGCTTGTCGGCTGCAAGTTGGAACTCCAGCTCAGGAAACTTGCTACCTAACGGGGCTTCAGATCTGGTGGGCTGGGACTTGGGTAGGTCGTTCTCTCAAATGCCTTGACAGCACCGGCAAACCCTAGCCCACTAAGTTTGCAGCCCCGACAAACTCACCACCACAGCCACGCTTCACAAGTACTGAGCTGTAGTTTCAAATCTGCTGCCCCCATACGCCTAGGAACCCAAAGTGCCTAAAACCAGAACTCCAGCTCAGCAAAACCACTACCTCCAAACCTGCAAGGTTTCAAGTTTGGTGGGCTGGGGCTTGTCGGTGTAATCAGGACACACAAGGTAGTAGGCCATCCAAACCCCAGCCCACCACATGTGCAGCCCCCACCAGCAGCGGATTTCAGCAAGCTTTGCCCTTCCCTTGCCCCATGCTCTCGTTTACCGGAACGTCCGGCGGGCCACCTCGGTAGCAATAATGCTTGATTGAATGTCTTCGCCCGTGACATCACGATATTCCCGGGCGGCTTCGACCCATGTCTCGGTTTTGGCGAGATAAAGGAATCGTTTGAAGCGTGGTTCGTCAAAGAATTCTGTCACGCTCTTGTCCACAAAATGTGTTGCGATAAATTCAGCGGCGTCTCTGGGCCATTTTGGTCCTCGGAAAATATTGCCCAATTTCATATTGTTGTACCTCCTTGGGCTGGGGAACACATTATTTTAGCTGCCTAACTGGTATATATTTGTCTTGATTATGTTCATTCTACGTGAATGCTCTTACCCTCATGGCTGGTGAATATAGTTCGAGGCTTATTCGACTGGTGGGAAGTGTGCGTGTACTTTCCACCGTTGTGAATAAGCCTCGGATGGTTTATTGGCGAACGGTAGGGCCAGTCATTGGCCGCACTGTGAATGCAACCACTCGGTTGCTGCCTGTTCCGGCCGGTCGGTCGACACATCCGGCGCGATCGGGTCTTCGGAGAATTCTTCTCCGGTGCGGGCCACGTCGTTAGCAGTAGTGACCATCAAGCCGGCGCCGTCGGGCATGTCGATAATCAGGTTGCCGCTGGCATAGCCGGCGCTGGGCTGCCCGAATGTGCGCGTGTTTTCCAGACCGCGGAAGCTGAGGAGGGTGGCTTCGCCGGAGCTGGCGGTAACGTTGCTGGTGAGGATGGCGACCGGCACCCGGAACTTGTCTTTCGGCCCCACGGTGGTGGGTGTGCCGCCGCCGGAGATGCTGCCGTTGTTGAGGGTGACCGGGCTGGTCGAGTTTTTGCTCTTGAAGCTCAGGAGGGTCCCATCGGGCAGGAGTCCGCTGACGCCGGCAAGCATGGGGCCCATGTCGCCACCATCGTTTTTGCGGAGGTCAAGGATGACACCACAGGAATTCGGAACGTTTTCGGCCAACCCGTTCGCAAGTATGTCCGCATATTTTTGTCCGACCGGCCCGAGATTCAGACTTGGAAGCATGGCGGTAACGATGTTGTCATTCTTGGTTACGGTTGGGGAGTCATTACCCAAGTCATCGCTAGTTGCATTGTCTTCCGGCGAAAGGAAATTGGAATGCTTCCCGCCGGCCACCTTGAGGTATTTCTTGATGATCGGGTAGGTTTCCTCAATCGAATGGACGTTCGCAATTTCTGCTTTGGCTTCCTCATAGGCTGCGGTGGCTTGCGGAGTGTCCGCGTAGATCGCAAAGCTGCGACCAATGTCAATGGCGGCCTGTCCGTAGCGGTGCGGCGTGGAAACCATGAGGATCGGCCGGCCGAACAGCGCGACCCCCAAGCTTGGCCCAAAGAACCAGGTGATGGCGCCGGCCAGAACGGCGATCACCGCAATGATGATGGTGAGAATTTTGACGACTTTCATGGCAGTAGCCCTTCCGCGACGAGTCGCAGTGCCTGACGACGGGCGGTTGGGGCGACCCAACCCGCCTGGTTTTGCGCAATTGTTTTTCGAGTTGCCCCTACTGTTGCGCACCAAGCTTTGCGACGGACCTCGCAGCGACCGAGGCTTCATATACAGGGGGAATCCCAGACTGGCCCACAATGCCGTTGCACCCTTACCTGTGTCGTTCATGATGTTCATGATTTCCTTCCTTTCGACAATCATCTACATATCGTTTTTCGATATATCGTTATTCAATATGTTATATCGTTATTCGATATGCCGCAAGTGTGTCTCCTCCCCCCACCATCGCATGCAAAATTGCTACTACCGGCACAAACACCCATAACCCCAGTATCGAGTGGTATAGATCATATTTTTCGCGCTAGTTCCCCCACCACGATCATGCTTCGCAAGTGCTGAGCTGTAGTTTCAAAAATGCTGCCCCCATATGCCCAGAGGCCGGAAACGCCCCAAACCGGAACTCCAGCTCAGGAAACTTGATACCTAACGGGGCTTCAGGTTTTGTGGGCTGGGACTTGTAGAAAAGCAAGCTCCACGGCATAACCGCACCAGCAAACCCAAGCCCACCAAACTTGCAACCCCAGCGCATGGCCAACCGACTCCCCGCCACAGCCACGCTTCACAGGTGCTGAACTGTAGTTTCAAAAATGCTGCATCCATACGGCCAGGGGCTGGAAACGCCCCAAACCGGAACTCCAGCTCAGCAGAACCGATACGCTTTAACCCCATGGAGCTGTAGGTTTGATACGCTGTCGCATATGGACCCCTACATTGGCATCGTAGTCTTTGAGCTAGAAGCAAGCCCAATGGCAGCACAACCAAGTTTTTTCCGCGAAGATTTTTATATCGTCTATGCAGATACCCAAGAAGAAGCATATGCGCGCGTTGAACGCATAGCGAAAGACCAGGAGATCCCTAAAGATCCTGATTCAGATGAATCACAAGCAGTGACCGTCCGCTACATTGTCGACGTAGCACCGACTTTATACGACAACATTCACGAAGATTGTGACCTGTATTCCCGACATTTTGCGTCGCTTTCCGACTACAAGCGGTTTGAAATGAAACTCGGTGGTCTCGATCCGCTAACCGGAACTAGGCATCCCGAACCATAAGGCTTATTCAGCTGCTAACATACATATTGTTACGCTTCCCCACAACAAGCATAACGACAAGAGTCCCATCAAGACCCAGTCTTGATGGGACTCTATTCAAGGGATAGCTAGAAGGCTTGGGATTACAGGTCTACGTCGACGAATCGGTCAATGTAGTTCCAGTCTTCGGTGAATACGGGAATGTTATGGTCGACATACCATTGGCCTTCATCATCCCGAAGGGCACAGGCACCCCGCTTCTGGGGTGTGGGCGCATCTTCCCAGCTAATGCCCTTGGTTTCTAGCATTTCCTGGATTTGTTGGCCGTGTTTTCCGTGAAGCTCACGCGGGGAGAAATGGGCTTGTCCCAGGCTAGCGATACTATTTTTAATCGCGTCCTTTTGGCGCCACCAGAAACAGTTGGCTACTTCTTCACGGGGGATGTTGAAGGCACGGCTGTCGAAGAGGGCAAGGTTGTCGATACAGCGTCGTAAAGCATTGCAGTATTTCTGATCCGTCTCGGTCTCTAACTGGGCTAATGCGTGCTTTTTGAAAGACTCGTTGAACACTGCTGTTGCCATTGATGCGGTAATACTCACGATTTTAGAAATGTTGTTATCGAACCATGCCGCGGTTTCAAAGGTAGCGTAGTCGACGAGAAGCAGGGAAATCTCGTCAGATTGCCG
>CAUVMZ010000198.1:0-4950 GCA_963552855.1 uncultured Corynebacterium sp.
GGCGAAACTACCCCTATGTGTGTAGTAAAAATGCCGCATTGCTTAAAGCGGCTGCGGCCGACTGGGAGCGAGTACTTCCAAAACCCATGGCCCACCGCTCGTCTTTGTTGTGACACACCCGAATGAATGTGACGGTTGCTTCGAAGATGTCGTATTGGTGGAATGAACAAATCTCCACCCGTCGACCAGCGGTCGCCAAGAGTTGGGTGGCGGCCTGGACCGGGCCTGAGGCGATAATATTGTGGCGGGTTTCCCCGGATCGGGTCTTTAGTGCCACAGTGTAATGGATCGTCCCGCCGGGTAGCTTTTCTTCGGAGCGGAATTGTAACCGCAGGTCAGGGGTGGGGGAATAGGTGGCGGCAAAGGTGCGCCACTGGAGGCCACGGGCCTCTTGGCGCAACCCTTGGGGAAGCCGATGGCCGAACCGGGCCAGGAATGGGTCGTCGGCGAACCTCCGTGTGGTTGAGGTGCGACGAGGCTCCAAACCGAAATATATGCAGCGATTCTTATTGATAGCGGTAGCGATGGACATGTCGGTTCCTTTAGAAAAAATACAGTTATTCACAAAATGTTTTTATTTCTAGTGTGGCCGCCTATGGTGGGGCAATGCTACGCCAGAAAACTCTCGGCTAATGGTGAACCGCCATAGTCGTTGGGTTCCTTCATGTGGGAACAAAACGCTACGTGATACAAAACAATAATCTATACCGTGATAAAAGGCAAAACGGAAGCCATTTCCAGCTTCCGTTAGGCACCCCTGCACGGGGGTGAGTGTTGGGTGGTCTTATGAATGGTATGTGAGGAGGAACGTGGCCTCCGCAATGGCGATATTTTCAATCTCGGTGGGATCCACCGACTCATTGGCCGAGTGGATGGTGGTTTGCGGCTCTTCCACTCCAAAGAGGGTCAGCTCCGCCGAGGGGACGGCGTCGATAAGCTCGGCGCACAACGGAATCGAACCGCCCGCGCCCACCAGCGTCAATTCTTTATTATTGTAGGCGCCGCGCAGGCACTGGATAAACGTGGTGACCGCCGGGCCCTCAATATTGGACGAGAACGGATTATTCACATCCGACACCTGCACACTCAGGCGAGCATTCCATGGTACATGCGAACGCAAATGTTTCGTCACGGCGGCGGCCACCTCGGAGGCGTCCATGCCCGGCGGCACCCGCAGATTCAGCTTTGCGCTTGCGGTTGCCGGGACCGCATTCACCGCTTCGGAAACCGGTGTGGACGTAAACCCGGTGACCGTGATCGCAGGTCGCGCCCACACCATGTCCGCTGGATTATCCGCTGGGGTGCCCATGATCTCCACCCCATCCAGCACCCCGGCATCCTTGCGGAACGTTTCGGGATCATATTGGGCCCCCGACCACTTCTGGTCCACGGTCACGCCGTCGATCTGGACGCGGCCATGCTCGTCCCGGAAAGAATCAATGAGGCGAATGAGTGCGGCGGTCGCATCCGGGGCGGCGCCACCAAAACTGCCCGAATGCACCGGGTTTTGCAGCGTATCCAGCTGCACGGTGATCTGCGCCCCGCCCCGCAGCGAGGTGGTGAGGGTCGGCTCGCCCACCGCCGCGTTGCCCGTGTCCGCGATGAGGATAACATCGGCGGCAAATAGTTCCGGCTGGGCCTTGATGAGCTCTGAAAGTTCCGCCCCGCCTTGTTCCTCCGACCCCTCGATGAGCACCTTAATTCCCAGGTCGGTGCCGCCCAGCTCGTTGACGGCACGCAGCGCGGCCAGGTGCATGACAACGTTGCCTTTGCAGTCAGCAGCTCCCCGCGCATACCAGCGGCCATTCCGCTCGGTGAGGGTGAATGGATCCGAATCCCACTTCGATGGGTCGCCGGCGAGCACCACATCGTAGTGGCAGTACAGCAGGACGGTGGGAGCGTCTCCCTTCGCAGGCTTGGAGGCGATGAACAGTGGTGCCGGCGTGTCCTCCTGATATGTGGTGACTGTCAGTCCCACGGATTCGAATGCGGCCTTGACCCATGCGGCGGCGTGCGCGTGCTCTTCTACAAGCTCCGGCACTCCCTGCACAGAATTAAAGGATGTGATTTCCTTGAGGTCCGTGAAAATCCTATCGCGTTGCCCGGTGACGATAGGTCGCACCTTGGCGATTGTTTCTGTAGTCATAACTGAAAAGTGTAGTTGGGTCCTAATACGCGCGGGGCTGGTTTCGCATTGCTTATCGACGCCCTCCCGGTTCGAAGCGGCCCGTCCCCGAGGCCGATCTCGCCTCTGGGGAGTTGTGTGCTGCGTTTTGTGGGATTAGGGCCCGGGTTCAGGGCCGAAATTTGAGATATCGCAGCACACATCCCTGGGCGCTGTGGGGCATCGAGCTGGCTTGTGAACTGCACCACGTCTTCTGTGATTTGAGGATTGGGTTGTCTAACAAGTACTGTGCTGCGATATCTCGCAAATCGAGCCCAAAACCCGGCCAAAAATCCAGATGTCGCAGCACACTACTTTGGAGGCATCGGTAGGCACCGGCGGGTGAGGGCAAATATCGGTGAATGCCGGCGAATACTGGTGGGTGCGGTTGTGTGTGCTGCGTTTCGTGGGATTAGGACCCGGATTCGGGGCCGAATCTTGAGATATCGCAGCACAGTAGCTGGAACGTGTGGGGTTCCTGAGGCTGGTGGTGCAGGAGGGGTACTTGGGGTCAGGCGAGGTTGCGCGAGCGCAGCGGGATGTGGGCGAGTGTGCGGCATGCGGAGGCTGGGTGCCGGGAGGTGGGCGTCGACAAGCGGAAGTAGCACAAAACGCAATAGAAAGTTCGCCCTAAGCGTATTTCCTTGCACTCGGGGCTAGCGACTGCTAAAACGGATTTAGCACTTGAACAAGGACAGTGCTAACTAACAATCGGACAGAACATATATTAAGGAGTAACCCATGGCAAAGATCATTGCCTTCGACGAGGAAGCCCGCCGGGGCCTGGAACGCGGCCTCAACACACTGGCAGATGCGGTTAAGGTCACCCTCGGCCCCAAGGGTCGCAATGTGGTGCTGGAGAAGAGCTGGGGCGCCCCCACCATCACCAACGACGGTGTGTCCATCGCTCGGGAAATCGAACTCGAAGATCCCTATGAGAAGATCGGCGCTGAGCTGGTCAAAGAAGTAGCCAAGAAGACTGATGACGTGGCAGGTGACGGCACCACCACCGCTACCGTTCTGGCTCAGGCACTTGTGCGGGAAGGCCTGCGCAACGTGGCCGCCGGCTCCAACCCCATGGGCATCAAGCGCGGCATCGAAAAGGCCGTGGACGCGGTGACCAAGCAGCTGCTCGATAGCGCCAAGGAAGTAGAAACCGAAGAACAGATCGCTGCCACCGCTGGCATTTCCGCAGCCGATCCGGCCATTGGCGCCCAGATCGCTAAGGCAATGTATGCCGTGGGTGGGGGCAAGCTGAACAAGGAATCCGTCATCACGGTGGAAGAATCCAACACCTTTGGTGTGGAACTAGAGGTCACCGAGGGTATGCGCTTTGACAAGGGCTATATCTCCGGTTATTTCGCCACCGACATGGAGCGCCTGGAGGCCGTGCTGGAGGATCCGTACATTCTTCTGGTTTCCGCCAAGATCTCTAATATTAAGGACCTGCTGCCGCTGCTGGAGAAGGTCATGCAGACCGGCAAGCCGCTGCTGATTATTGCCGAAGACGTGGAGGGCGAGGCCCTGTCCACCTTGGTCGTGAATAAGATTCGCGGCACCTTCAAGTCCGTTGCCGTCAAGGCTCCTGGTTTCGGCGACCGCCGCAAGGCACAGCTGCAGGACATGGCCATTTTGACCGGTGGCCAGGTCATTTCCGAGGAGGTGGGCCTGTCCCTGGAGACCGCCGATCTGCCGCTCCTGGGCCGCGCCCGCAAGGTTGTGGTGACCAAGGATGACACCACCATCGTGGAAGGCGCCGGCTCCCAAGACCAGATCCAGGGCCGGGTGAACCAAATCCGTGCCGAGATCGAGAACTCCGATTCCGAATACGACCGCGAGAAGCTGCACGAGCGTCTGGCTAAGCTGGCCGGTGGTGTGGCCGTGATTAAGGTTGGCGCCGCCACCGAGGTGGAGCTGAAGGAACGCAAGCACCGCATCGAGGATGCTGTTCGTAACGCTAAGGCCGCTGTGGAAGAGGGCATTGTTGCCGGCGGCGGGGTTTCCCTGCTTCAGGCAGCCCACGTGCTGGAGAACGACCTGGACCTGAATGGTGACGAGGCTACGGGTGTGAAGATCGTCCGTGAGGCGCTGTCTGCCCCGTTGAAGCAGATCGCTTTCAACGCTGGCTTTGAGCCGGGCGTGGTCGCCGACAAGGTATCCCACCTGCCCGCCGGCGAGGGCCTGAACGCTGCTACCGGCGAGTATGTGGATCTGATGGCCGCCGGCATTAACGACCCGGTGAAAGTGACCCGTTCTGCCCTCCAGAACGCCGCCTCGATCGCCGCACTGTTCCTGACCACCGAGGCCGTGGTTGCCGATAAGCCTGAGCCGCCGGCAGCCCCCGCAGTGCCTGGTGCTGATGAGATGGGTGGCATGGGCTTCTAAGCTTGACGACGCCCTTACGTCGGAAATCCCCCGCATCCCTCCCCAAATGGGTGGGGTGCGGGGGATTTATGTATAAGGTCACAAACCCCATGTGATTGGGGGGAATATGGGGCTTCAGGTTTGTGTCTTCGTCAGTTGCTGGGCGCGGTTTTCCCGCGGTTATCCACCCCTAAATGGGGGAGATTGACGAAATTTTAACCCTAAATTTCCACGAAATCGGTCGCTCATTGTACGTTAATCTTTCCGGAAGGCACCCGCGTATAGATTTTACTATCTGTTCCTCAAGTTTACCCTATTATTGCAGTTCAAATGAGGTTATAGAAGTTCTGCATGGGAACGTGTGGTCGAAAATAATATTACGACTTGATTAAAGAAAACTTGACGATCTGGAATTCTATGGG
>CAUVMZ010000199.1:0-4906 GCA_963552855.1 uncultured Corynebacterium sp.
TTCGTAAGGTTGAGCAGTTTTATGCGAAGTACGCGGAAATCATGGACGAAGAGTCAGCGGCTACTGTAGATGAAGACATCAGGTTTACGGCAAAACATGATGTAGTACAGAGTATTTTAGATTGCTTAGAGGATCCCATCTCACAATTGATTTATCATATTTGCTATAATGTGAAGGGGTTTTGTTGGGATGAGGAGCGGATACAAGACAGCTTCGCAGAGCTAGACAACGAAACCGGGATACCGGATTTTCACCCACCCGCTATCACGTTTTCCACCCCTATTGGGTCGTTGGATGATGCCCGTAAGGCTGTGGCTGCCAGGAAGGATTTGGATCGTCCATTAGCGTTGTTTGATACGTGGGGGTTTGAGTCGCCTACACAGTTTTTGGTGGTGGCGATTTTGTTTCAGGATTGGCCTGTACCACCCTATAATTGTATTGTTGATAAAACCGATGGCAAGGCATACACAACCGACGAGAAAAACGCGGAAGTGTTTAAGCATTTTGGGGAAGACGGTGTGCGGGTTGTGAGCATGACAGGCAAAGATAAGGTTTTATGGCATGAGTGGTCCCGTACAATGCTGGAAACGTTACCGCCGTATCCGGGAGAAAGCTACTAATCCCTTGAATCTGTAGGCATAGAGATATAGTAGACCGAATAGTTTTCAGTCAAAATATTCTTCAAGGTGATGATGGTTAAGAATTTGTTTCAGCGGGTTGCTGGCGAAGCACGTCCCCCTGCGGTGTTAGCCAGGCGAATGTACGCAAGTTTGTGGCAATAGAGGAGATGATTATTCCGTGATGACAGCAAAAGATTTCCTCGCCTACGTTGAGGAAACCACCCGTAATGAATTATGGATCGATCATGCAGCATGGTATTTAGGCAAAGACGTTTATATCACGGCCGGGGTATCAATAAATTATCCTCCCTACTACAGGTTTTATATCCGCAATGCAAAAGTGGAGCGTTTATATTCCGTTCAGGAGTACATCCTCGAACTATGGACGGTCGACCCGAAAGTGACGAAACCGTTTTACCTATCGGAAAACACAATCCGATTCGTGACAGACGACAACGAATACCGTGACCCTAGGAAAACAGAACTCATATTCACCGGGGACGAAATTTTCGTTACGGACCGTGATCTTCCTGTACCAGATCCCCGTGCAACATGGCAGTTTCTCCGGGACGACATGTCGGCAAAGGAGGTGGAGGAAATAACCCGATTCCACAAGCTCATCTTCGACGACACCGTACCTGATTAGCCGCAAGATTCGTGGCGCTAGATACTTCCGGGTATCTGCACATGAGTATTGCGAATAATTATTAGGTGCAATTAGCGCTTTTCTGGCGGTCAGAGCCTCTGCACAATGTGTTCAGCGACTAGTCTCGAACATCGCCCAGGTGAGGCATGCCCAACAAACCCGCCGTACTTCACCGCAGCTGCCCCGATAACCCGCTACTTCTCAGCATCCGGGATGACGCAGAAGGACTGGTAGTGGTCCTGGGTGTAAAGCCACACATCTGGGTCGGTTTCGCTCCCGCCGCCGGTCACAATGCGCCGCTTACCCCGATGATTCACTCCGGGCGTGTCCACGGTGTATTCGCGGTAATAGTTACGGCCAATGTCGGGGAGCTGTTTTTCATGGTTGCCGAACCGCTTATTGTCCTTCTCCGGGTATTCGTAGGGCCCGCCGGCCAAAATATCGTCAATGGTGTTTATGGCCTCCTTAGGCAGCGAATCAACCTGGCATTCCCGGAATTTTTCAAAACCCTTATTGGCTGTTTGGTTCTTTGTGTACGTGGGCGCAGCACTGGAAGCATTGCTGCTGCGGGTGCGATGCTGTGTGCCGGTTGCGGCGTGGGCGGTGGCGTCGGCCGTCGTGGTTTCCGCCGCCGCAACCGCCGACTGTTGGGACGATTCCTGTAGCGTGTCAATCCCAAAATATGAGGCCACCGCCGCCATAATGAGGCCGCCGATAATTACCGGAAGGGTCTTTTTCCTGTCTGCCATGATACGTATTGTTACACACCCCAAGCCCCACACATAGCAGTGGCGTGCCGTGGTTGACCGTCTTGGTACGCTTTAACCATGGCCAGAGGACGCATCCCCAACTCCGACATTCAAGCGATCCGTGAACGTGCTGCGATTGAAGAAATCATCGGTGAATATGTGCAGCTTAAGCCCAGCGGTTCCGATTCGTTGAAGGGACTGAGCCCGTTTAAAGACGAGAAAACCCCATCGTTTCATGTTCGACCGAACCATGGCTACTACCATTGCTTTTCGACGGGCAAAGGTGGGGACGTGTTCAACTTCCTCATGGAGGTAGAACACCTGACCTTCCCTGAAGCCGTCGAACTGGTAGCAGATAAGATAAACTATCATATCAACTACCAGGGGGGTTCGACCGGGGCGCCGGCGGTAGAGCCCGGTACTCGGAAACGATTGATCGAAGCGAACCGTGCCGCACATGCGTTCTATAGGGAACAGTTGGAGACTCCCCAGGCGCAGGTGGCCCGCACCTTCCTTTTGGACCGGGGCTTCTCCAAGGAGCTCATCTATAGTTTTGAGTGCGGCTACGCCCCCGAGGGGTGGGATGCCGTGACGAAGCACCTGTTGAAAAAGTTTACGTTCCCCGAGCTAGAGGCCGCCGGCTTGTCGGTGATGGGTCGACGTGGGCCCATCGACCGGTTTCGGCGTCGCCTGTTGTGGCCGATTAAAAACATTTCCGGCGATGTGATTGGGTTCGGCGCCCGAAAGCTATTTGAGGACGACCAGCTGGGCAAATACCTGAATACCCCGGAGACACTCTTATATAAGAAGTCCAAGGTGCTCTTTGGACTCGATCGAGCGAAGAAGAATATTGCCAGCAGCCGTCAGTGTGTGGTGGTGGAGGGGTATACGGATGTGATGGCCATGCATGCCGCCGGGGTTGAAACGGCCGTGGCTACCTGTGGTACCGCATTCGGGGATGACCATTTACAGATGATTCGCCGCCTCATGCTTGACGACACCTATTTCCGCGGTGAACTCATTTACACCTTCGACGGTGATGAAGCTGGCCAAAAGGCGGCCAAACGGGCGTTCGAAGGAAACCAAAAGTTTACCGGCCAGTCGTATGTTGCTGTTGCCCCCGATAACCTGGATCCGTGTGATCTGCGGCTACAGAAGGGGGATGCGGCGGTTCGGGATTTGGTGGCTTCTCGGGTGCCCATGTTTGAGTTCATGATCCGGGCGGTGATTGCCGACTACCGGTTGGACACGCCCGAGGGTCGGCTGCAGGCGATGCGGCGCGCCGTGCCGATCGTGGCCAGCATTCACGACAGGGCCTTGCAGTCCGAGTACGCCCGACGGCTCAGTGGTTGGGTGGGGTGGATGGATGAGGACGAGGTGTTGTCCCAGGTGCGAGTTGCGGCCCGAAACCCGCGGCCGGCGGAGCCTCGCCGCGCCGTCCGGTTCGATGGTGATGCCGCGGTAGCGGTGGATGCGCCGCAAGCCCGGTTGCCGCAGCCCGACGCCAAGAGTATCCAGTTGTGGCCGCAGCGGGAGAGCCTAAAGCTGGCGTTGCAGTACCCAGGCGTGGTGGCCGATGGTTTTGATGCGGTCCCGGAGGCGGCATTTAGTTTTGAGACCTACCGGGTGATTCGGCACGCTATTGCGCAGGCGGGTGGGTGTCGCGCCGCGGTGGTGGGGGAGTGGGCGGGCATGGTCGCCTCAGAGATTGATGATCTTATTGGCCGGTCCCTGGTTTCGGAACTCGTGGTGGAGGACATCTACCTGCAGGGTGAGAGCGTAGAAACGTATTGGGATCGTACCGTGGCCCGGTTGCAGGAACAGCAGGTGAGTAATGAGATTTCCCAGTTGAAGAGCCAAATGCAGCGCATGCGCCCCAGCGATGACGAGCAGGCCTATCGGTCCATGTTCGCCAATCTTATTGCGCTGGAGCAGCAGAAGAAACAGTTACTTGCCCGGGCGTTTCAATGATCAGTGGCGAGGTGCCGTATGGTAGAGCGTCGTAAAGCAAACCGATCATGCTATCTATGCGTTTTTAGTGATGGGTTGCTTTCGTGGTGGGGATGGCGCTGGACGTCCTAGGCGTGGTGCTTGTGGTTTGTTTCGGTGCGATTCCGCTGATGGCGGTCTCAATCTTGCGGTTGGAATCAATCTCGTTGGGCGGGGAACAAGCGGCCAGGGAGGCTCCTAGCGTGATGATGGCGCACGATGTGGCGAGAGAGCGGCGGAAGATACTAGACATGGGGGATCCTTTCGCACGAAAGTGAAAGATTAGTTGCCCCAAATGTTACGTATTCGATATGAATTTTTAATTACGACACGCCCTAAATATCGTGGTATTTTACGAATTTTCCCCTATGGGGTTTAATCGTCGTCCCGCTCCAGGATAGTAATATCATCCGATTTATTGAACTTAGATTTATTGAGATTTTTTACTTCCTTCATGCGGGGTTGCGGATCAAGCTTATTGGCTATAGCCTTCCGGGTTGCTGTCAAAATCTGCTTGGTAGCTGGAGAATTTATTGCCACCTGGTATCCCTTTTTAATTTGTTCGTAGCGCCGGCGACCCGCCTTGGTGCCAAAGACGTAACCCGCGGCAGCACCGATAACGAACTGGATCATGGAAAGTCCCACTCCTTATATAAAAGTTTGTCAAGGAAGAAAGTAGTGTGACTGCCACATTACCGAAGAAACCACAATGGTGGTTAGCGCCTCCAGTAACCCCCGCTAGCCCCACAGGCCCTGCAAAGATTTCGGGGTGGGTCAGGTCGCACAAACACAAAAACCGCCTCGGTGGCGGCGGTGGTGAAATGAAAAGCTCCCCCAACTGGACTCGAACCAGTAACCCTTCGATTAACAGTCGAATGCTCTGCCAATTGAGCTATGGGGGA
>CAUVMZ010000200.1:0-4897 GCA_963552855.1 uncultured Corynebacterium sp.
GTTTTCGCTTGTCGACGCCATGAACTGCGGCCCACTCACCATGAAAATCAGTAACACACAATATTTATCCGACTGCTGCGCGGACCACCGACCATACTGGTGCACCCGTGGTTTTAGCATTTCAGCAGTTCGCAATGGTGATCGTATCTCATTATGGGGGTTAATTTATTGCGCTATAACACCATGTGAGTACCGTTTTTACCATGACCGACAATAATGATAATCCCACCATGAAACAAGCCCTCACAAAGGCCATCACGGAGCCTTCGGAGAAGATATTCCTCATCGGGTTCTTTCTTATCACCTACGTGCTGCTCTTTCCCCTACGCCTGTCTACTTTCTTTCCCGACAATGCCCGACTGGCTATCTATGTGGTGCTCGCCATTGATGGGATAGTGGCGTACCGGCTTGTGCTGCTCACCGCCACCAAGCAGGTGTGGGAAACCAAGATTCGCTCCATTATTGTGGTGTGTGCCGGCTTCCTAGGGATGAACATTCTCACGACCATCACCGGTTTCCTTCTGAAAATCTTCGGGTTCATCACCGAAACATCCCAGAACGAAACTAGGGTTGCAGAACTGGGTAACGGCAATGCGCTACCGTTCCTCGTGATTTTAGGCGTCGGCGTGGCCGGCCCCATCGTGGAAGAGCTTGTGTTCCGACAGTTCCTCATTGGTTTCCTAGAACGCTACATCCCCACGTGGGCGGCGATCGCCATCTCTAGTCTCTCATTCGGTCTCATCCACATGCATGGGTTTACCGCCTCCGAATGGGTCAATTTCTGCGTCTATTCGGTCATGGGTCTGTCCTTTAGCCTGATCTATGCGCTCGACCGTAATGTGTACATGCCCATAGGGGTCCATGTGTGGAATAACCTTCCCAACGCCTTGCTATTGGCGCAGTAAGCGGGCCAGGCCGGCCACGTCAGGCGTCGACAAGCTAGGAGCACCGGTAGGCTTAGAACCGCAGGCAGGCAAGAAAAAACCAGCCCCCACGGATGGGAGCTGGTTTTCTTGTTTACTTATTAGTCATTGTTACGGCGCCGGCTGCGAAGAACCAATACCGCACCAACCACTGCGAGAACAAGCGCACCCGCGATAACCCACAGTACCGAAGCACCGGTGTTAGCGAGACCCTTATTCTGGGCTTTCTGGCCTTGGACCTGCTGCTTTTGGCCATTAGGCTGCTGGGACTGCACGTTCTGGGCCGGGTTGGCACCAGGCTTTTGTGCGCCCGAAGGAGCCTGACCCTGAGCCTGTGCACCCGGGGTCTGCGGAGCATTACCCTGCGGGTTGCCACCCTGCGGTGCCGGAGCACCCGGGATAGCTGCGCCAGCCAGCGGGATCAACGGAACCAGCAACCAGTACCACGGAATGTTCGTGGTGTTGGTCACCTTGACCAGGGTGGCCTTGGCACCAGTGCCGGCCTTCACAGTCACGATTGCGGTACCGTCACCGTTGTCCTTCACGGCATCCTTGGTGTCAGAGGTGTAGCCAGGGGTTTGCCAGGTGCTGAACACATTGCCCTCAGGCAGCTTTTCCTTCAGGGTGATCTGGGTGCCCACCGGCAGCTTCGGCAGATCGGTGTAGGTTTCGCCAGCCTTGACCTTGAATTCCTTGGTTTCGGTCTTACCGTTATGCTGCCATTCGGCAACAATGGTGTATTCCTTCTTGGAATCCGAGGAACCAGCGGCAGTACCCTGCACGGCCTTGGTGACAGCTACCGCGCCCAACTCGTGGTAGGAGTTCACCAGGTTTGCGGCAACGGTTGCGTCCTTGTCGGCCACGGTTGCGGTTGCCACGGTGGTGGAGTCGAGCTCGTTCAGGCTTGCGCCCTCCACAGTTGCCTGTGCTTTGTCTTCAGTGAAGGTACATACGGAACCAACCGGAACGTCCTTGACCTCAACCGGGGTGCCGGCCTTCACGGTCAGCTTGCCTTCCTTGGTCACCTTGTCGCCTTTGACGCACTTGTAACCAACCTGGAATTCCTTGTTCTTGGCGAGTTCCTTACCGGTACCGGTCAGCGACTTGCTGAGCTTGACGACGCCCTTCCACTGGGAGTACTCGTTGGTTGCCTCAACGGTCTGAGTGCTGTTCTTGACGATGGTCACATCGTTAAGGCCAGTGGTCTTCAGATCGGCGTTGGCAACACTTGCGCCGGTTTCGGTGATCTTACAGGAGTAGCCAGCCGGAATCTTGGGGCTGGTCTTCGACCCGCCAGCCGGAATACCCTTCAGTTCGCCCTTGATCTCCGGCTTGCCGGCAGCGGTGCATACGTAAGCGAAGTCGAAGGTCTTGCCACCAGCAACCCCATCGGGGTCAACCAGCTTCTTGGTGATGGTGAAGTCGCCTTCATCCTTGACGTAGGTGTTGGCGATGGTCACGGACGGAACCGTGCCTGCGGTGATGGTCACAGGAGCGCCCTCAGCAACAGTCAGGGTAGCGCCGTCAATCTTGGCGGATTCCCGATCCTCAGTCACGGTACAAGATGCGCCAACCGGGATATTCGGGGACACGACCTCACCAGCGCCGGTCACTTCCAGCTTCTTATTGGTGTGCTCGGTGAGAGCTGCACCATCCTTGGTGCAGGTGTAGTTGAAGGAGAACTTCTTGGTGCTCGGCACAGTGATGCCAGTAGCTTGCACCTTCTTGACGACCTTAAAGGTACCCACAGCGGTGGTGTACTTGTTGGTCAGGGTCACCACCGGGTTAGTGACGGCCACAACCAGCGGATTATTCTTGGAAACTTCACCGGAAGGGGTCTGGAAGAAGTTGCCTTCCCAGTTGAAGCCGGGCAGTGCGGCCGGGGCCACCTCGGTGAAGGAGCAGGCAGCACCCAACGGAACGTCGGCGATAGCAGCCTCGGTGCCGTCACCCTTCAGGGTCACTTCACCGGACTTCACGTCCTTGCCGTCCTTGGTGCACACATAGTTCACCTTGAAGGTTTGGGCGGTGGCATTAGCCTCGGTGAAGGCGTCGCCGCTGTTCTTCCACACCAGCTTCTTGGCCAGCTTCACGGTGCCGACCTGCGGCTTGGCGGTGACCTTATTGGTCAGGGTCACGCCCACGTTGCGCTGGTCGCTAATGGTGATGACGGCGGTCTTACCATTGTCCTTGATTTCCACGTTGCCATCGTTGGCGGTGGTGGCGGCGAACTTCGGGTCACCATAGGTGAACTTGGCATCGTTGGTGGGCAGCTTCTCCGTCAGGGTCACCTTGGTGTCCTTAGGCAGCGATACATCGCCCTTGACAATGTTACCGTTCAACGGAACCTGAATGTCGTAGTTCTTATTGAACGAGGCCTGCGGCGACTGGATGTCGACGTTGACGGTAAAATTCGTACCATTCTGCAACTCAGCGGGCTGGGTTGCCGGGTCGTGAACCTTCTTCACTTCAAAGGTGCCACGGTTGACACCGGTGATGGTGCCGCTACCGGTTTGCTTGCGGGTAACATTCCGAACCAGGTTCTGAGCGGGAACGCCTTCGATCTTGGCATTATTGCCCACGGTGGTGTCCACGGCAGATTCCTTGCCATCAGCAGACTGTGACTGGTAATACACGTTATAGAACCGGTCGGCCTGCCAGCCCCCAGCTGGCTTCTTCAGCGTAAGCTTTTGGCTCAGACCATCGGCAGCAATAGCCTGAGTAACCTGCAACTTCTCACCCTTGGCCGACGGCTCAGCGAGCTGTGCCGGGTCGGACGTGTATTCCACGGCGAGCAGGCCATCGGCGATGAACTTGTGGCCCACAGCACCGTTCTTCAGGCTAATCGAGTCGTTAATGACCACATCGCCGGATATATTGGCCAGGTCCTTACCCAGCATGACGATACGCCACTCAATCTTGGAGCCGTCATTGGAGGTAAACCAACCATCTTTATTAGTCTCGCTGGGAACCTTCACATCAGCGGGACCGATGCCGCCATGTGGCCCGGGCAGGGTAACGTTGACGACCTTGCCATTCACTTGGAACGGTAGGGTGGGCTCGTTGCTGTTATTGGTGGTTTTAATAGCCTGGGCCTGGACCTTCACCATGCCGTGCACATTGTCTTTATGCTCAAATTTGTCGTTGAAGGTACAAACAACGTTATTGATGCTACCACCGGTCGCAACACAGTTACCACCTACGGTGCCATCAGCATCCACCAGCTTAATGCCAAAGGTGCCCTTGACTACGAGTTCCTGGGGGAATTGAATGGTGAACTCCTCACCAGCCTTCACACCGTTCTTGGCACTCCAGTCCCACTGAACACCAAAGTTATCCCACTGCTTCAGCGGGGTGGTCTGGTCGATAGTGATGTTCCCAATATCGACCGTCTTCTCTTCATCAGCATGAGCCGTAGGGACGTTCATCATTCCCGCGGTCAATACCAGCAGCACGGAGGCTATAAACGCGTAAATTTTAAAACTTACGGTTTTACCCACTGCATTCTCCTTATCTTCTTAACATTTGTCACGCTTACGATTAACCCATCTCTCCTTTAATGAAAATAAAGAAAAGACACGGCAAAACGAAGCTTGCTCACATCGTTAGATAAGAAGATTATCAGACAGAGACACAAGTATTAGTAGTGACATAACGCTGTGCGCAGCGACTTTACCCCCTATCAGTAAGATTAGAGGCGCCCTAACTGCACATATAAGCTTAAATTTACTTAAATAATGGCTGGTTTGAAGTACCCCCGATTTAAGTCCATCTCAGCTCCGTGTGTACAAAACATGATGTTCAACAACAACAAAACCCACATCCCGGTAGGCCCGTAGGGCGGGCTCATTGTCCGCCTCCACGTAGAGGAACACTAGACTTGCCCCCTCGGCTACCAGGCGGTTTATTCCGGCGTTTACCAAAGGTCCGCCCAATCCTCGGCCCCGGCCGGCATCACCCAGGCCCACCACATA
>CAUVMZ010000201.1:0-4870 GCA_963552855.1 uncultured Corynebacterium sp.
CCCTATTGGCGTGGGGGAAATGGGTGCAGCTGTTGGAAGACCAGGGCCGGTACGAGGAGGCGCTACGCCAATATAAGGAACTGTCCGCGCATCGGCAGGCTGCTGCGGCTGGCGTTGGCGGGGGCCACGGGAGTGGAAGCGTGGGGGAGCGGGTTGATGAGCTGATCGCGGAGACACAGCGGGTGTGCGGCCCGTATGTGGCGCGGACGCGGCGGACATTAGAGGAAGCAGATGACCGCTATCAGGTGAGCAAGAAGCTGCGGACTTTTGGGTCGTTGATGCAGGATAAATGGCGTTCGCGCCGCCAGGGTGAGTAGTCGCTATTGCTTGTCGACGCCCGGACGGTGGGGTCGGGCCTGACTGGTTATTTCCCTGGTAGTGGTGGCGGCCGGTTGGATGTGTCACATGAATTGATTGATTTTAGTAACCAATGAAATGCTTTTGCTAGTGAAGTGAGGAATCTCTACAGTGAGAATGCGCACAGCTGGGAGAGGCTCTGCCTATATGTCGGGAGTTTTGGTGGGGTTCTGGTCAGCTGGTGGCGTAGTGACGGCAATAATAATGGCGTGATGTGGGGTTGGTTGGCGGAATTGGTGATAATGGGGGTGGGGATAGCAAGATCACAGTAGGGATATTTTCGAAACCTATTTATGGCATTGAACTGCTCTTATCGCGGGTTGTTTGGCGGGGAATGGTTGTCCTCAGGTGGGCGTAACTGAAAAACGGAACCATGATTGGGTCAGCTAATAAGAGCCAATAGGGCGAGTGTGTACAGTGAGGTTATGGGACGAAATGCGGAAGATATCACCCAGGAGCTGAAGCAGAGATTTACCCAGATCTGGCGGCTTAATGGTGCGTATGATCCCGAAACTCTCGCGGCCCTGACCTATTACGTTGCGGTGTTATTGGAATACCGTAACGAGCTTAAGCCTTCGGCGTTGCCGGCAGCCGCCACCAGCATCGCCGATTTGGTTGCCGAACTTCGCCATGACTATGGCGAATATCACCCGGCTACCTGTGCTGCCCGAACAAAGAATGCCGAGATCCTTCAGGCCATGGGCCAATATGAGGAGGCCCGTGCCTTATTCCGTAAAAGCGCAGACGGGTTCGAACAAACATACGGAAAAGCGAATGTGTCGGTTTTGGATTTGCGGAATAAGGCCGCCGATTGTCTTGCCAAGCTTGGCCGATTTTCTGAGGCGCTCCCGGAATTTATGGACGTGCTTGAGCAACAGCGTCATGTTCTTGGCCCCCATGATCCTGATACGCTCCTCACCTGGACCGAGGTGATGATTTGCCTTGATGAGGTGGGGCGCGTCGCTCAGGCACTGGCCGAGACCGAACAGCTCCTTGCTGCTCGCGTGCAGGTCTCTGGCGAAAATCACCCAGATACCCTGCTGATTCGCTATAAGTATGCGGGGCAACTTCGTGCCATGGGGCGGCCCGGCGAGGCCCTTATCGAGTACCAGGCGGTGTTAGACGGCCGCCGGAAGACCTTAGGGGAGCATCATCCCCGTACCTTTGTTGCCTGGGGTGCGGTGGGAACTTGCCTCATGGATGTGGGAAAGCTTGACGCGGCCATTGATGAGTTTGGTCGTGCGCTTCAGGCGGCTCAGAACTCCCTTGGAATCCACCATAATCGAACACTCATTCTATGGAATGATTGGATTGGGTGCCTGCTCCGCAACCATGATTTTCACCGGGGCATCTCGGAGTTGAAGAAGCTTCTTGCCGTTCGAAAGAAAGTAAATGGTCTCGATAGCCCCCAAACGTTAGAAACCTGGTACGCCTACGCCTATTATCTTTTTGCCACTAAACAGTTCCCCGAGGCTGCCCAGGAATTACCGGATATCCTTGCTCGATTTGAACAACTCTATGGGACTTTGGATGAGGAAACCACAATGGTGCGGCTGACCTACGCTCAAACTCTCTGTGCTACTCGCCACTTGGTCCGCGCCTGTGACGAATATCATAGGGTGATTGCCGCGTATCAGCAGCAACCCCATCAGGACCCCATGAAATTTCTCGTTGCCCGCAGCGAATATTCCCGCTGCCTGCTAGAACTCGGTCGCTTTGAAGAAACCCTCACCGAACTTTCCACTATTGTGGAACAGGCCCGGCAGGTTTATGGTGATGATAATGAAGAAACGTTCAAGGCCTGGAATAATTATGCATGGGGCCTTTATAAGGCGGGTATGATTTCCGAGGCTCAGTTCGAATATGAGTGTCTCCTGGATGCTACCGTTCAGAAATTAGGGCCGACGCATCCCATTATCTTAGGCATTCACGAAACATTATCAGATATAGCTACACAGCTTGGGTAAGGCGTCGATAAGCAAACTGGGTGTGAACAGGCATAATAGGTTTTTTTCACTTCCGACAACGCTAGTTTGCGTTCTCCATTGTACAGTAAGGTCTATGAGCACCGAAAACCTAAAGCAGCAATTAGAATACTTCCAACAAACTTTAGGGCCAGAACACCCACAGACCCTTGCGGTGTGGGATTCCTATATCGAAAGTTTGATCGCCTCCTACTGCATAGACGAGGCGATCGAGGAGCTCAGCAACCTTGTCGCCGTTTATGAACAAACACGGGGTAAATATCACCTGGAAACCAGCGTCGTGCGCAGCAAATATGCCTATTTTCTCCGCCAGGCACAGGACATGGATCAGGCTTATGAGGAATACGCCATAGTGGCAGAAGGTTTTCGGCATGTCAATGGGGAGCTGCACCCCGACACGCTATTTGTCCGGCAACAATTTGTCGAATGTGCTCTCGAATTGGGTGAATACGAAGAGGCGCTTCCCCTGCTGCAATCCCTGCTCAACGATTGCCGCTACGTTTTTGGGCCCACCAACCCTGCTACCATCACCACGTGGAAGAATTATGTGACCTGCCTTTCCGAGCTGGAGCGCGATGAACAAGCCCTGGCCGAGGGCCGGGAGCTGCTCCCCACCTGTCTGAACGTTTTGGGCCCCGACCATCGGGATACCGTGTATCTCCAGGGCATGTACGCCACGTTGCTTCGTAACTGCGGCCACCTTGCCGAGGCCGCCGAGCAATTCGGTTATGCCCTCGCGGGCCGCCGTAATCTTTACGGCCCCGAGCATCCTCGCACCCTCAACGTCTGGACTCAATATGCCAGCACCCTTGCCGAGGCTGGGCAATTTAAACAGGCGCTCCCCGAACTACGGTCCCTCCTCGACGCTTATCGACGTGCGACCGGCGAGGACAGCCCCGAAACCCTAGAAACCTGGAACACCTACGCCCTTTACCTTTATGAGGCCAGAGCCTGGTGGGAAGCCCTGGCCCAATACGAAGCACTTACCCAATTCCACGAAAATAATCAAGGGGAATACGGCCGAGACACTAACATTGCTCGGGGTCGTTATGTGCTCTGTCTTCGCGCAGTCGAACGCTATTTCGATGCTTTTGCCGAGTGTGCCAAGGTGGTTGAGGGTTGCCGGAAAGTGTATGGTGATAAGCATTTTGTTACCCTCCATGCACGCACCGAATACGCCCATTGCCTCGTTGATCTGCACCGCTACGATGAAGCCTTGGCCGCTTGGGCGGCGCTTCTCGACGACAGTCGGGAGGTGAATGGGCCAGAATCCGAAAAGACCCTTTCCGTGTGGAACCACTACGCCTGGACGCTCTTTCATGCAGGTAGGGTCTCTGAGGCTGAAGTTGAATACGAATTTTTGATCGAAGAGACCGTCCGTATCCTGGGCGCAGATCATCCTTTTACTAAAAACTTTCGAGAAGTAGCGCAACGTGTCGCCACCCATCTAGACAAAAAATAGGGTAATTTGTGGTGCGGGGTCCCCCTGAATGGGCGGATAAGGTAACCCGTAATTATCACGGTCAGCGCAATAATTGGGAGCAGCACAATAAATAACCTCAATTTTCCGACCACGTAGGCTAGCCATACCGCGAATTTATTGCTTAAACTGACCACGGAGGCGCTTCTTACCGTCCGTGCGGAAATTTTGGCTTGCTTCGGCGAGTTTTTCCGCTTGATGGTATGGCGCTGACTACAATATAGCGCGCATACCGCGTGAAAACCCACAAAGCGGGATAGCAACAACAGAAACTGCCATTTCCATTGTCACTATCCCACTTCGTTAAACAGCACCCGTCACTTGTATGAGTAGCAAGGGTCACGGTAGCCCCAGCGAGGCAGGAATCCAACACTGTTGGCTTCTTCTCGGATTCCCGCCAGTTATGACTACCCGAAACCACTAATACAAGTATAAGAGCCGGGTGCTGTTTTTGTATCACCTTTGCGAGGAGAAGGCAACCATTGTTGGGCCAAAAACCTCACCTGATTATCACAATAGATGATTATCATTATCGCTGAAATCTAAAGTCAGATGTAGCTGTTTAGGACACTTGGTATTTTCATGGCCTTACCCGATAGAAGCCATATAATTATCCATGACAGAATCGATAATGGGGGAGATTGTGGGGTGGTTCAAAAGATGTAAAGCGCTAACAAGTATGAGTGCTTCTGTTTGATGCAGGGGTGATAGCTAGGGCCTCGTTCTGTGGGGCAGTTATGGGCGTCGAATAGCATGGATGCTGTATGGTGCTTTGTGGCGCTATTCCACCGCAGTCGGTTATGTCCATGGCTGGGATGATGGAGCTGACATGGGGTAATGCGCGGCGTCATTGGGGTTTGTCTGCGGGGGTTCTTGCAGGCCGCTGGACTTGCAGAATCTGCTCCCGTTTGGGTGGAGTATTATGCAACAGATTACCATGGACGTGGGAGCGAAGCACTGAGAAAAGTGGAAACTAGGGCATGGTATTGACCTAGGATTAAGGATTTTCTTTTAATATTTTATGGGGGAGTGCTTACATACCTGACTG
>CAUVMZ010000202.1:0-4861 GCA_963552855.1 uncultured Corynebacterium sp.
ATGTCGATGCTTCTTACCCAGCAACACCACGGAAGGAGGCGGGTGACCCATGGCTAGTTTGCGCGAGTTACGCAGCCGGATCCGGTCGGTGAATTCCACCAAAAAGATCACCAAGGCCCAAGAACTCATTGCCACCTCACGCATCACCAAGGCACAGGCCAAGGTGGAAGCAGCCGAACCGTACGCCACCGAGATCCATAATGTGATGGAACGACTGGCGTCGGCAAGTTCTCTCGACCACCCCATGCTGCGGGAACGGGAAAACGCAAAACGGGCCGCGGTGCTGGTGATTTCCAGCGACCGAGGCATGTGCGGTGGCTATAACTACAACATTTTCAAAAAGGCAGCCGAACTGGAGAAAAACCTCGAAGACCACGGATATGAGGTGGTTCGCTACGTTTCCGGCAATAAAGGCGTGGGGTACTATAACTTCCGCGGCGAACCCTTTGTTGGTTCATGGTCCGGGTTCTCCCAAGATCCTTCGTGGAAAGATACCCATAATGTGCGCCGGCACCTCATTGATGGTTTCCTCGCCAGCAGTGAAGGCACCGCCAAATATCGGCCCGGGCTGACCGGTCCGGAGGGAAAGGCAGTACAAGGCTTCGATTCCGTGCATGTTGTATACACCGAATTCGAATCCATGCTGACCCAAACCCCCCGAGTACACCAATTGCTACCAATCGAACCCGTGATCGAATCCGAAGAGTTGCCGAAGGGCGAGGACTACCTTGATGCCTCCAGCAGCAGCGATGCAGAACCCGATTATGAATTCGAACCGGATGCCGATACCCTGATTGCGTCATTATTGCCCAAATATGTGTCGCGCAGCCTGTTTGCCATGTTTTTGGAGGCGGCGGCCTCGGAGTCGGCTTCCCGGCGTAACGCCATGAAGTCGGCAACTGATAACGCTACGGAATTGGTAAAAGACCTCTCCCGGATTGCCAACCAGGCACGTCAGGCCCAGATTACTCAGGAAATTACCGAGATTGTCGGTGGCGCTGGCGCGCTCGCCGAAAGCGGAGAAAGTGACTAGATTATGACCACAGCTCTTCCAGAGCAGAACACGAAGCAGGCGTCCGTCGCCGGCCGTGTCGTGCGCGTCATTGGTCCGGTCGTCGACGTGGAATTCCCGCGCGGCGAGCTGCCGGCACTGTATAACGCGCTGACTGTCGATATCACCCTCGAAGCAGTCGCAAAAACCATTACCCTTGAGGTGGCCCAGCACCTAGGCGATAACCTGGTGCGCACCATCTCCATGTCCCCCACCGATGGCCTGGTGCGGGGCGCCGTGGTGACCGACTCCGGTCGCCCCATCTCCGTGCCCGTCGGCGATGTGGTGAAAGGCCACGTGTTTAACGCCCTGGGCGATTGCCTGGACGAACCCGGCCTTGGTCGGGACGGCGAACAGTGGGGCATCCACCGCGACCCGCCCCCATTCGACCAGTTGGAGGGCAAAACCGAAATCCTGGAAACCGGCATTAAGGTCATCGACCTGCTCACCCCCTATGTGAAGGGCGGCAAGATTGGTCTGTTTGGCGGCGCCGGCGTGGGCAAGACCGTGCTCATTCAGGAAATGATTACCCGTATCGCCCGGGAATTCTCCGGCACCTCCGTGTTCGCCGGCGTGGGCGAACGCACCCGTGAGGGCACCGACCTCTTCCTCGAAATGGAAGAAATGGGCGTGCTACAGGACACCGCGCTGGTGTTCGGCCAAATGGATGAGCCGCCGGGAGTGCGTATGCGCGTGGCCCTGTCCGGCCTGACCATGGCCGAATACTTCCGGGACGTGCAGCACCAGGACGTGTTGTTATTCATCGACAACATCTTCCGGTTCACCCAGGCCGGCTCCGAGGTGTCCACCCTGCTGGGCCGCATGCCCTCCGCCGTGGGCTACCAGCCCACCCTGGCCGACGAAATGGGCGTGCTCCAAGAGCGCATTACCTCCACCCGAGGCAAGTCGATTACCTCGCTGCAGGCCGTGTACGTGCCCGCCGACGACTACACCGACCCGGCGCCGGCCACCACCTTCGCCCACCTAGATGCCACCACCGAATTGGACCGTGGCATTGCCTCCAAGGGCATTTACCCGGCCGTGAACCCGCTGACCTCGACGTCCCGGATTCTCGAACCCGGCATTGTGGGTGAGCGGCACTATGAGGTGGCGCAGCGGGTGATTCATATTCTGCAAAAGAATAAAGAACTCCAAGACATCATTGCCATCTTGGGTATGGACGAGCTGTCGGAAGAGGACAAGATCACCGTGCAGCGGGCCCGCCGGCTGGAGCGGTTCTTGGGCCAAAACTTCTTCGTTGCCGAGAAGTTCACCGGTATTCCGGGCTCGTATGTGCCCCTGTCGGAAACCATTGATGCCTTCGAACGCATCTGTAACGGTGACTTCGATCACTACCCGGAGCAGGCGTTTAATGGTTTGGGTGGCCTCGAAGACGTGGAAGCTGCATATAAGAAGCTGACCGAGAAGTAGGGGAGTGCCATGGCTAGCGTTACTGTGGAATTGGTGTCGGTGGAACGCATGATGTGGCGTGGTGAGGCCAGTATTGTGGTGGCCCAAACCACGGAAGGCGAGATCGGCGTGCTCCCGGGCCATGAACCCGTGCTTGCCGAACTCGGTCAAAGCGGCGCCGTCATTATCCGACCCATTGAGGGCAATGCCCTGGTGGCCGCGGTTCAGGGCGGGTTTTTGTCCGTCGCTAAAGACAAGGTTACGGTGTTGGCTGAATACGCGGTGTGGGCGGATGAGGTGGATGCCGATGCCGCTCGGGCGATGCTGGACACCAATGATGAAAGCCTGCATGCCCGGGGTGCTGCGGAACTCATGGCGGTGCGTCGTAGTTCGCAATCCTGATAACCGCATAAATATTACGCCATTGGCCCCTCCAGAAGTGGGAGAGTAATTCTTCGCTGCTGGTGGGGCCAGTGGCGTCTTTTACGTCGTGGGGACAATCTTTTCATTGGTCTCGAAATGGTAACAGGGTGATAAATTTTCTGAAATTCCCCCTAGGGGGTAGAATACCGAACTAACCCCATTTTCTGTGTTTTAGATAAGAACAATGGTGAGAGCCTACAGCAAGACTGAAACTTATAAGGGAGTTATGAGGTACGACGATGTATTACACATTCATGGCTATTATAGTGGCGTTTTGTTTGGTCCTGGTGCTCCTCGGGGCGTACCGATTTTTTACCCTCCGCTCCAATGGCAATAATGTGACTTTACGACGATTACCAGCGGTGGGAAACCATGGCTGGCGCAATGGCATCCTCCGATACGAATCCAATAATGAGCTGAAATTCTACCAATTCCGGTCACTCAGCCCCTTCCCAGACGTCATTTTCCACCGATCCCACCTCACTTTAGATGGTCAGCGGGATTACACGGAGGAAGAGGCGTCTTTCCTGTTTGATGGCACACCCATCGTGAAATTCCAGCATGAGGGCAAGAATTATGAGGCACAAATGTCCAAGCATGCCACCATGGCCTTTGTGTCCTGGATCGAATCCGCCCCCAATGCCCGCCTGGATAAGATGAGCCCCAGCGAGGCGCGGCGGCGCATGCGGCACATCTAGATGGCGGAGAGTAATAAAAATTACCATGCGAGCCTTGCCCCCTAACCTTAAGTTTCGACTAGTCTAAGTCATCATGCGCCTAGTTATTGCTCGTTGCTCTGTTGATTATGTCGGTCGCCTGGAAGCCCACCTGCCTTCGGCGGACCGACTTTTGTTGGTCAAAGCCGATGGTTCGGTGTCCGTTCACGCCGATGACCGCGCATATAAACCATTGAATTGGATGACCCCACCGTGCACGCTGACGGAAACCATTGATGAGGATTCCGACGATGCTGCCTATTGGGTGGTGGAAAATAAAAAGGGCGAGCAGCTGCGAATTACTCTTGAGGTGGTGCATTCCGACCTGTCGTACCGGCTAGGGGACGACCCGGGATTGGTGAAAGACGGTGTGGAGGCTCACCTGCAGGAGCTATTGGCCGAGCATATTGATACCTTGGGCGAGGGCTATACCTTGGTGCGTAGGGAATATCCCACCGCCATTGGGCCGGTCGATATTTTATGCAAGGACGAGTGTGGCGGCAGCGTGGCGGTAGAGGTGAAACGCCGGGGTGGCATAGACGGGGTGGAGCAGCTCACCCGCTACCTGGAGTTGTTGAATCGGGATTCGATCTTGGCCCCGGTGGCCGGTGTTTTTGCCGCCCAGGAAATTAAGCCGCAGGCCCGCACGCTCGCCGAGGACCGGGGTATACGGTGTGTGGTGCTTGACTATGATGCGCTGCGCGGGATCGAATCGGACGAATTGCGGTTGTTTTAAGGCTCATGGGTAGGAAGAATCGGCGGTTAGATGACATGCTGCGGCAGCTCCCACCGGACGGGTCGGGGCTCATGGGCATGCTTGAGGTGGAGGGTCCGGCCTGGACTCGGGGGGAAATGTATTTGGTGCGAACCATGGGGTCGCATGCCGCGGTGAAGACATACATATGCCCGGGGTGTAATCAGAACATTCCCCCGGGCGTGGCACATATTGTTGCATGGCCTAAAGATGCCGGCCGCGGTGCTGAGGACCGCCGCCATTGGCATAAGGCCTGCTGGGAGCGTCGCTAAGCGTCGTTAGGCGGGCTGGGTCAATTCCAGGAGCACCCCGCCGGCGTCTTTCGGGTGCACAAAGTTAATCTTTGCCCCACCGGTGCCCACTTTCGGGGCGGGGTAGAGCAGTCGGACACCCTGCTCGGTCAGGTGCTTGCTGAGCGCCTCAATGTCAGAGGTACGCAGGCACATTTGCTGTAGGCCGGGGCCTTTTTTATCAATGAATTTGGCGATGGTGGAGTTTTCGTTGAGT
>CAUVMZ010000203.1:0-4860 GCA_963552855.1 uncultured Corynebacterium sp.
GTATTCGCATGGCCGAATTCGTGTATGCCGGCCGCACCGTGGAATCCGCCGAAGAGTCGTCATAAGGAGAAGACAACACATGAATCCCACACGTATTGTGGCATCGGGCGGTATGCTCCCACTCGCGCTCCCCGGCTCCCACGATGGTACGGCTGATACGGCCGTACCGGCGGATATTGTGCCGGTTGTTGCGCTTGCCGCCACGGTGAATGGCGTCCCCGTGGTGCGGCTCATTCCCGAAACTCTTCTGACCGCTGAAACCTTTATCATGGGCCGACTCGGTCTGGAACCCCAGCCTCAGCCCCGCCAGGTGGGTCGCAGCCGGCCCCGCGCCATTGGTTTCCCCGCCTGGCCGATCATGACCGACCCAGACAACGCCGAACACGCCCTCAACCTGGTTGCCGACATTGAATGGGCGAAAAAGGTAGCGAAATCCCAAAAACAAAAGGTGTGGGACAGATTCCAGGAGCTCGCCCAGATGCTCAGCACGGCCGCCCCGCATTTCGCCCCGACCCTGTTGGAGGAACTCGCCCGCATTTTCGACGATTCGGGATCCTCGAAACTCGCCGTGCGTGCTTTCAGCAAGGCCCGCGAATTCGAACGCAAGTACAGCCTGCCGGTTGATCTTGACCGGCATCGGCACGCCCTGACCGAATTCGCCCGCCGAGGTGTTATCTCTGCTAAGGAAATGGGTTTCGAAGCCACCAGCTGCATGCAGCGCATCTCTGACCCGGAGGCTGCCTACCAGTATTTCCTTGGGCTCATCATCGACCAGGTGAGTGCCGGCAGCGCCCCCTACGCTGGTCTGCCCCGCGATTTCTTGCGGGTGGCGAAACCCACTGGTCGCACCCCGCAGCAGGCTGGCAAGGAACTCCTCGACAGCATTTCCGAGTTAAGCGGCATGCGGCGTGCCCCCGTTGGCTTCGTGAAGGCCCTGGGCAAACACATGGCTGGACTGCTTGGCCACCGGCCCGATGCCGTGATGCAGCTCTTTTCCACTCCGCCAACTGACTATTATTCGTGGTACGGCGACCGCAAATTAGAAGACTGGACCACTGCCTTCATCACTATCGGCGGGCCGAACATTCTGAAGGAAGACCCGGCGCATTTCCGGCGTTGGCTCCTGACCGTTCTCGATGCCTTAGCAGGCCGGTCAGATTACAGCCCCAGCCTGGTCGACCTCATCACGTCGAATAGCGAGACGCTTTCCGGTATTGAACTGGATGAGACCCATCTTGGCCTTCCCCTGGAGATTATCGAGGCACTGATTGTTGCCGGCGCCCAGTGGCACCTCGATAACGTTTCATATAAGAAAAACAACCAGCTGGAATCCTTCTTCGATCGAATCCAGTATTACCGGGACCACCGGCATAAATACCTGACCCATTGCCTGGAGAACCCGCAGATCAAGGCGCATATTCTGTGTGGCTGGACGTTGGAACGACTCATGAGGTGTAGTGATGCCGTTGCTCAGGTGAATGGTGGCCTGCTGTACGAGGAACTATTACATGATGAATGCCGTCAGTTGCGTACCGCACCACTACCCACCATTGACCGATTTGTCACAAGCTTGGCGCTTGCGGTCAAGGCAAAGTTACCGCTGGGGAAGCTGGAGCATTTGGTTGAGAAGGCAAATGTGGATGCTGCTACGGTGCTTGCCGCCAATCTTGCTCATGGACTCATTACTGAGCTTACTTGGCCGGAGTTGGAGCGTCACATTCATGCCATGCGTGACGAGTTGTCCCCGGAACGTGGTATTGGTCCTAGGCTGCAGATTACGGAATCTTATCCCGGTGTTGTGGCGTTTTGCGGCACCAAGGTTGCTGCAGTCGCCGGGGATACCACTCTCCTCGATACGAGGATTAGCACCAAGCACACCTCATTCGACATGATTTCCGTCCCCGATATGGATGGCACCCGGGTGTTAGCGCTCAGCTATTCCGGCGGTAGTAGAATCTCGGCAACATGGGATGATGGCGAGGATGTTTCGCTGCTACTGAGCGGCCAATCCTACCATTATGGTGTTCCCGAGCCGCGGCGTAGCTCCCTTGCGATTCCCGATGGTCGGCTGGTCGGTGACACTATCCTGTGTGCCACGAGCCGCGAGCTGAACCGTAGCAACAGCGTCGTGTACGGTGACAATATCGGCAACATGTGGTATTCCGGTGGCGAATACCACAATTATGAGTGGCGCGTCATTATCACCCAATACGATCCAGCCACCAACACATATATGAGGGACCAGCCGCCCAAACAGGTGGTCGATCTTGTCGAGGCCGCCGACATCATCATGCGCTGGGCATGGACCACGTTTCTTCCCGCCCCAGTTGATAACGATGCCGCCCGAACAAAAATCATTCCCACCACCGATACCGGTGAGTTCTGTTGCGTTGCGGGTCGTACCAATGATGAGAACCGGGACTACGTTCTGGTCACAGGGGATGGCACCCGCTATCTTCATGACATGCCGGTGTACGGTGTAACCACTTTTGGTGGTGTCACCCGACTGGTGGGCGTCGAGGAGTCCAGCACGGTCCTGTACCTGCCCGGAGTTTCCGCCGTCCACGGTGAACTTGCTGTCGTTCGGGACGACCGTGGGGAACCCCATTGGATGTATCAGCTGCCGTGGGTTGCTTGGAGGAATCTCACCCTACGTAACGAGGAAGCTTCCCACAGGTTACGTGCTGTGCAGCCCGCTGATGTTGCTCCACTGCTGGCTGTCCTGGAACCGGATTCCAGCAAGCGCGGCACCACCGGAAATCAGGGGCGCGCTACCTCCGGGAAACGCGTGTATTCCGCACTGTCTCCGAACTGCCGGCCGGGCTCCGCCGCCATGCAGGCAGCCGCCGACCTGTTGGGTACCGATGATCGGGAGCTGTGCGTTAGCGTGGTGCAGCTCGCCCTGTCTGTGCAGGCCAGCGTCGATAAGCTCACGAGTGCTTGCAACCATGCGCGGGTGCAGCACAAACGTGAGGCGATCGCAGCCCGAAACTCCGCTGCCACGCAGGAAGCCCCGGCGCCGAATGCCGCTCACGCTGATCGGCCGGCGCGCCCCGCCTACGCGGTCGTGGCGAAAGTGCGGCAGCTCCAAGAAGTGATCGACGGGAAACGCGATGCCTCGCATATTGGCAAGAGCTATCCGTGGGGTTGGCTTTCGTTCGCGGGACAAGAGAAAGCCCTGGTCTCCTGGGCCATGGGTCCGCTCACCCCACCGGCAGCCCGCATGGAGGCTGCCACGCTGCTGCGCAAACTTGCCGATGCCAAGATCGACAACCGCACGTGGCGGCAGGTGCTCATCGACTGGCACCGCATGTCCGAGAAGCCAGGTAAGGCCCGCGCCGGCCTGCTCTTTGCCGATGCCGACACGCAGGTTATCGTCATTGACACGCTGCACGGCGTCAAGAAGGGCACCAAGCATCGCCTGCTCGTGGCGGGGGACAAGTTTCCCGAAACCGTGCGCGATGCCTCGGCCTTGGGCGCCGCGAAAACCGCCCACGATCTTGGTGTCGAGCCGGGAATGAGTGCCGAGGAAATGCGTGATTGGGCCGACAAGTTAGAACACATGGACGATATTGATTCCGGTGAGTGGTTGTCGCGCATGCGGCCGCTTATCGACGCCCTCACGGCCCGAACCTTCCTCACCGAAACCGCCGCAATCATGCTGCTTGCTGGTGGTTTTGGGACGCTTTTGCCCCGCGAACTCGCCATTGCGGCCTTCCGTCGTGCCGGCGGCGATGATCTCCGGGCTGCCGAGGAGGAACGGGCGAAAACTATCCGCCGGAAACTCAAGCTCACCTGCAAAAGCACCCTGGCCGCCACGGCACTTCTCACCAGGGTGGACCCGATGAGTCGGGAACTGCTCGCCACCGCTGCGTTCGACAATAATCCTGCGCTTGTCGACACTTTCGTGGCCGGCCTTCCCGCCTGCGAACTGGCCATTCCCGACCAACTCATGGAAAAATACCTTGCTGAACCGTGGGCTGCGTCCGACGAAAAAATCCGCATCCTCTTCCAACTGCTCTACCCCTTGAAACCTAAACCCCAATTTTCCGGGTGGAACGGTGGCATGGTCGCGTCCATCGCATTGGATATGGCCACAAATCTGCCGGCGCAGGGTTTTGCTGATGAAGCGGAGGCCAGGAAAGTGTGTTCGTTCCTGGCTCACCAGCTCACCATGCTGAAAACCACCACCGATAAAGCTGTGGCACAACATTTCACCACTCTTCCCCTCACTGGTGACATTAGTGGTGTGAAAGATGACCGGGATGCTATGTACTACCGGGGCTGTAATTTTGATGCGTTTCGGGGTTTGACGGAGGGGCATTTCGATAGGATTATTGCCGACCTGGAGGATGGGACGAAGTCTCGGCCTGTTGGTTGTTATCGTGATCCGCGGGTTTCTGCGTCTGCTGTTGTTGCCGAGGTGTGTCGGGAGCTTGGGCTTTCCGAGCTGGCTGCTGTGTATTTCCTTCAGTTGCTTGCGTTGGTTGATCCTACTGATACCAACGTGAAAACCTGGAATGGGTGGAAGAAGAAACAGCTTGATGAGGCCCGTGCTGAACTTGTCGCTCATGATTTGGTGGTTGAAGGCAAACGCACCGGTGCTGGTCGGACTGTGTTTTTGCCTGGTGCGTGGTGGGAGGCTCAGTCGGGGAGTATGCCGGTTGAGGCGTGGAAGAGTAACTTTTACCTGATTCGGTATCGGGAGCGGTGCGAAAGTACGGTGCGGTGGTGTCCGCCTACTGAGCCGTTTGACCAGTTGTTTCAGACCGTGTGGGGTCGGTGGTTGTCTGGGGATCGCCCCAGTTTTGATGCCCTCACCACCAAAAAATACCGGTGATAATCTAGGGTAATAATGGT
>CAUVMZ010000204.1:0-4844 GCA_963552855.1 uncultured Corynebacterium sp.
CATATGAAATAAAAAAACACACTAATAAAAGTGTGTTGATATTAAAATGGCGCTTCCTAATGGACTCGAACCATTGACGCTGCGGTTAACAGCCGCATGCTCTACCGACTGAGCTAAGGAAGCAAATTGCTTGGCAAATCCATACTCTCCCAGGCCGCTTCCAGCCAAGTACCATCAGCGTATATGGGCTTAACTTCTAGGTTCGGAATGTAACTAGGTGTACCCCCATAGCTATACTCACCAAGCATATGTATTTTATCACATAATATCTTTATGCGCAAGTCTGAACACTTGAAACTATATAGTAGATTTTAGATTAAAACTTCGATAATTAGTATTGGTCAGCTAAATACATTGCTGTACTTACACCCCCAACCTATCAACCTCCTAGGCTCGAAGGTATCTTAAAGAATACTTATCTTGAAGTTAGTTTCCCGCTTAGATGCTTTCAGCGGTTATCTATTCCAAACGTGACTACCCAGCTGTGCCACTGGCGTGACAACTGGTACATCAGAGGTTTGTCCATCCCGGTCCTCTCGTACTAAGGACAGGTCTTCTCAATATTCTAACGCCTACAGTGGATAGGGACCGAACTGTCTCACGACGTTCTGAACCCAGCTCACGTACCGCTTTAATGGGCGAACAGCCCAACCCTTGGGACCTTCTCCAGCCCCAGGATGCGATGAGCCGACATCGAGGTGCCAAACCCTACCGTCGATATGGACTCTCGGGTAGGATCAGCCTGTTATCCCCAGGGTAGCTTTTATCCGTTGAGCGACGACCCTTCCATTCGGAATCGCCGGATCACTATGTCCTGCTTTCGCATCTGCTCGACCCGTCAGTCTTGCAGTCAAGCTCTCTTATGCCATTGCACTCTATGGTTGATTTCCATCCAACCTGAGAGAACCTTTGAACGCCTCCGTTACTCTTTCGGAGGCGACCGCCCCAGTCAAACTGCCCACCTAGCACTGTCTCCGTGGCGACAAACCACAGATTAGAATTTCAGCATTGAATGGTTGGTATTCCACCGATGACTCCGATACAGCTAGCGCCATACCATCATAGTCTCCCAACTATCCTATACATGCAATGCCAAAACCCAATACCAAGCTACAGTAAAGCTCCATGGGGTCTTTCCGTCCTACTGTAGGTAACCGGTATCTTCACCGGTAATACAATTTCACCAGGCCTCCCGTCAAGACAGCGCTCAAATCATTACACCATTCGTGCAGGTCGGAACTTACCCGACAAGGAATTTCGCTACCTTAGGACCGTTATAGTTACGGCCGCCGTTCACTGGGGCTTCAATTCGGAGCTCTCACTCCTCCTCTTAACCTTCCAGCACTGGGCAGGTGTCAGCCCATATACATCGCCTTACAGCTTAGCATAGACCTGTGTTTTTGTTAAACAGTTGCTTGAGCCTCTTCACTGCGACCCTCGTGCGCTTTGTATCGCATGTATACTCACACACAAGGGCTCCTCTTCTCCCGAAGTTACGAGGTTATTTTGCAGAGTTCCTTAACGAGAGTTAGCCTGTCCGCCTTAGATTTCTCATCCTGACCACCTGTGTCGGTTTACAGTACGGGCAGTCATATATTAACGTTAGAAGCTTTTCTTGGCAGCGTGGGATTTGCACATTCATCTTACGACTGTATATCATACCTCAGATATAACTTAATGGATTTACCTACTAAGTCATCTTACATACTTCTACGGACACAACCGATCGTCCGCGCGCATACCCTTCTGCGTCCCTCCATCACAATAAATGACTGGCACAGAAATATTAATCTGTTTTCCATTCGCCTACGCATTATAGCCTGGGCTTAGGTCCCGGCTTACTCAGGGAAGACAAGCTTTACCCTGAAAACCTTAGTCTTCCGGCGAGGGGGATTCTTGCCCCCTTTCTCGCTACTTATTCCTGCATTCTCACTTCTGATACCTCCAAAGTTGGTTACCCTTCTTCTTCAACGGCCTACAGAACGCTCTCCTACCAATCCAAATGGATTCCACAGCTTCGGTTTATAACTTAGCCCCGTTACATTGTCGGCGCAGAGACTCTCGACTAGTGAGCTATTACGCACTCTTTAAAGGTATGGCTGCTTCTAAGCCAACCTCCTAGTTGTTTGTGAATCTCCACCTCCTTTCCCACTTAGTTATAATTAGGGACCTTAGCTGGTGGTCTGGGTTGTTTCCCTTTTGACAATGGAAGTTAACTCCCATAGTCTCACTCCTGAGCTATAAATTATGGTATTCGGAGTTTGATTGATTTCAGTAAGCAATATGCCCCCTAGATCATTCAGTGCTCTACCCCCATAATTGAACACTCAAGGCTGCACCTAGATGCATTTCGGAGAGAACGAGCTATCTCCTGGTTCGATTGGCTTTTCACCCCTAAACCTACCTCATCCCCCAACTTTTCAACGGCGGTGGGTTAGGACCTCCACTGTGTCTTACCACAGCTTCATCCTGGACAGGTTTAGATCACCAGGTTTCGCGTCTACGCCAAACGACTATATCGCCCTATTAAGACTTGGTTTCCCTTCGGCTCCGTTATACTTAACCTCGCCGTTTAACGTAACTCGCAGGATCATTCTCCAAAAGGCACGCCATCACCCTAATGGGCTCTGACCGCTTGTAAGCACACAATTTCAGGTTCTATTTCACTCCCCTCCAGGGGTTCTTTTCACCTTTCCCTCACGGTACTATGCGCTATCGGTTAGTAAGAGTATTTAGCCTTATGAGATTTGGTCCTCACTGATTCACACAGAATTCCTCGTGTTCCATGTTACTTGGGAGCAAAGTTATATGTGTAAGGATTTACTTATACAGGACTTTCACCTTCTGCGGTTCACCTTTCCAGACAATTCTAATTCATCAATACACTATATTGAATATCTTACAGTTCTTCACAACTCTGTCCCTCAACCCCTTAAATACAACGGCTGTATCCTTGACATATTTAAGGTTTAGGCTTGACCCAGTTCGCTCGCCGCTACTTTGGGTATCGTTTTTACTTTCTTTTCCTCGCGTTACTTAGATGTTTCAGTTCACGCGGTTCCCTCTTTCGTATTAAGACTCCATCTTAATAGATTGCTCCATTCGGAAATCCTAGACTCTTACGTTCGATTGCAACTTATCTAGGCTTATCGCAGCTTACCACGTCCTTCATCGGCTCTTACTACCTAGGCATCCTTTGTGTGCCCTTAATTATTTTAACCTATTTTTTTGACAGCTAACTCTAAGAAATTGTTAGAGTTATTTTTGTTCTACTATATAGTTTCCAATGTTCAGAAGTAATGTAAAGAACATTACCAATAGAATAGAGAAAGACTTTTTCTCCTTAGAAAGGAGGTGATCCATCCGCACGTTCCCGTACGGATACCTTGTTACGACTTCACCCCAATCGCTAATCACACCCTCGGAGCATCCCTCCTTACGGTTAGGCCTGCTACTTCAGGTGCAACCAACTCTCGTGGTGTGACGGGCGGTGTGTACAAGACCCGAGAACGTATTCACCGCAACATTGCTGATTTGCGATTACTAGCGATTCCAACTTCATGAAGTCGAGTTGCAGACTTCAATCCGAACTTAGAACAGCTTTCAAGATTCGCTCCATATCACTATCTCGCTCCTCTCTGTACTGCCCATTGTAGCACGTGTGTAGCCCAGATCATAAGGGGCATGATGACTTGACGTCATCCCCACCTTCCTCCTGCTCTTCGCAGGCAGTCTCGCTAGAGTCCCCAACCTAATGATGGCAACTAGCGATAGGGGTTGCGCTCGTTGCGGGACTTAACCCAACATCTCACGACACGAGCTGACGACAGCCATGCACCACCTGTCTTTAGGTTTCCCCGAAGGGACACTGAAACATCTCTGTCTCATTCCTAAGATGTCAAACGCTGGTAAGGTTCCTCGCGTTGCGTCGAATTAAACCACATGCTCCACCGCTTGTGCGGGTCCCCGTCAATTCCTTTGAGTTTCATACTTGCGTACGTACTCCCCAGGCGGATTACTTATCGCGTTTGCTTGGGCGCTGAGGTTCGACCCCCAACACCTAGTAATCATCGTTTACGGCGTGGACTACCAGGGTATCTAATCCTGTTTGCTACCCACGCTTTCGCGCTTCAGCGTCAGTATCTGTCCAGTAAGCTGGCTTCCCCATCGGCATTCCTACAAATATCTACGAATTTCACCTCTACACTTGTAGTTCCGCTTACCTCTCCAGTACTCTAGTTATACAGTTTCCAACGCAATACAGAGTTGAGCCCTGCATTTTCACATCAGACTTACATAACCACCTAGACGCGCTTTACGCCCAATAAATCCGGATAACGCTCGTGACATACGTATTACCGCGGCTGCTGGCACGTATTTAGCCGTCACTTCTTCTGTTGGTACCGTCATTTCTTTCTTCCCAACTGAAAGCACTTTACATTCCGAAAAACTTCATCGTGCACACAGAATTGCTGGATCAGACTCTTGGTCCATTGTCCAATATTCCCCACTGCTGCCTCCCGTAGGAGTAAGGGCCGTGTCTCAGTCCCCTTGTGGCCGATCACCCTCTCAGGCCGGCTACCCATCATCGCCTTGGTGAGCCGTTACCTCTCCAACTAGCTAATGGGACGCAAAGCTCTCTCACAGCGCATATAGCTTTCATAATCCTAGGATGCCCTAAAATCATAATATCAGGTATTAGCATTCGTTTCCAAATGTTGTCCCTAACTGTGAGGCAAGTTCTTTACGCGTTACTCACCCGTCCGCCACCCAAACCGAAGTTCAAGTTGACTTGCATGTGTT
Source organism: uncultured Corynebacterium sp. (assembly GCA_963552855.1). Classification (GTDB taxonomy): domain Bacteria; phylum Actinomycetota; class Actinomycetes; order Mycobacteriales; family Mycobacteriaceae; genus Corynebacterium. The sequence continues at coordinate 4,804 of CAUVMZ010000204.1, forward strand.
AAGCATTCTGTCAGCGTTCATCCTGAGCCAGGATCAAACTC
>CAUVMZ010000205.1:0-4799 GCA_963552855.1 uncultured Corynebacterium sp.
AACTCGCTCGCGTATTTCCGATCATTAATCTGCTGCTGAATCGCAAACGCCTTCTGCAATGTGCTCTGCGAATGCTGCAACGCCTGCGTGAACCTTCGGGTTCGCTCCGTTCCGAACTCATTCACTGAAATATCTAGTTCCGCCTGTGCTGCCTTAATCGATTCGTCAGTGCTGACCAGCTCTTCTGCTGCCAACTGCTCCAACACCGTCGTACTCAACTGGCTCAATGCTGCTGTGTCCTTAGGATCCAAGGCGCGCCCCTGCTCCACAGCCTTCGCCGTGTCCCGCTTGGACTTTCGTTTAGCCGCATACACTGCACCGCCGCCTGCCGCCCCCAGCAGACCCAGACCCCCCAGCAAGATCGCTGCCCCCATAGCAGCTGACCCCTTTGAGTCGCTTGACGACGAACCGCCGCCCGCCACCTGCTGCGCGGTAGTGATAAACGATGATGCCGCCCCCGCCCAATCATGCTGCCGCAAATGCGACACCACCGCGGTATCTACCTGCTTAAATGATTTGGCGGTAAACGCCTCACTATAGGCATACCCGTATGTATTCGAACCCACCGCCAATAAAATATCGTAGCGGCTGGCGGCTATTGGCTTGAGCGCCTGTGTGGCCCACTGCTGTGCATCCATTCCGGGCGGGAATGAGTCCACAAACACAATATAAGCAATCCCATCGGTTTTATGCCGATAATCCTGGGCCAACTTATTGATGGAATCTATTTCCTCTTGGCTTAGCCTGCCTGCCTGATCCGTCACTCCCATTGATAACTTGGTGGCCGTACTCGTTCCCTGAGCCTGCGTTAACACACGTTCCCCAGCCAAAGCAAATGGTGAAATACCTATACCCACCGTCATTGCGCACAATACAACGGCGGCTGGGCGCAGCAGGGAAAAACGTCGAAAAACTAGTCGTCGATTCATGACCTAAATACTAGTCGGAAACGCTACCCGTCATGTACCGCCAAAAGGTGGCACACTAGGAATATGAAATCACGCACCACGGCCATCATCACCAGCCCGATTCTGCTCGCCATCACCAGCATTCTTGTTCGCGGGAGGTTCCGACCCACTAACACCCGCCACCGGTTTGACACCATTCTCGTACTCGGCACCACACAATACGGCGGGGTGCCATCGCGGCAGTTCGCCGCCCGACTCCGCTGGGCTGCGGAACTGTGGCACATGCATGGCACCCAAAACATCATCACCGTCGGCGGGAAACTCCCCGGCGACACTACCACCGAAGCCGAAGTCGGCCGCAACTACCTGCTGCAAGCCAAAGTCGACCCCGACTGCCTCATTCCCGTCCCCGAAGGTAACGACACTCTCGGCTCCTACCACGCGGCCCTCGAACGGCTAGGCGACGACTACCACGGCGCCATCCTGATCGTCACCGACCCCAACCATGCACTCCGCGCCGAACTGCTTGCCAAACAGATTGGGATGAACGCCCGAGTATCACCCACACCCTACTGTCCAGCAATCTTCCCCACCAAAGGATTCTTCTGGACCCTATCGCACGAAGTTGGGGGCCTCATCGTCGTTGCCGCCACTGCCGCCCTCGGCCGTAAACGGGCCGCAACCGTTGAAGACCTGCTGCGCTACGCCCAAGGCATCCTTCGGCCATCCCGCATCCACCGCCACAACGTGTTGCGCGCCAACCAACAGGCCGCACACGAGCTGGCCCACGAATCGGCAAGCAAACCCGCCGATAAGTAAACCCGCTACCTAGGCATCATCATGTACCACTACACCGACCATGACATCGCCCGCATGTACCACGAACCCGCCAAGCGCAGCATGCTCGTCTCCCACCAGGACGAGCGCGGCCCCTTCGCCCGCGACCGCGCCCGGGTTCTCCACAGCGCCGCCCTCCGCAGCCTGGCCGACAAAACCCAAGTCGTGAGCCCCAAGGAAGGCGACACACCTCGCACCCGCCTCACCCACTCCCTCGAAGTCGCCCAAATTGCTCGGGGCATCGGTGCCGGCCTCGGTCTCGACCCCAACCTGTGCGAAATGGCCGGCCTCACCCACGACATTGGCCACCCACCCTATGGGCATAACGGGGAACATGCACTCAACGAACTGGCGGTACACTGCGGCGGTTTCGAAGGCAATGCCCAAACACTACGCATCCTCACCAGGCTAGAACCCAAGGTTCTCGACGAACACGACCACTCCTATGGCCTTAACCTCACCCGCGCTGCCCTCGACGCCGCCTGCAAATACCCCGTCGCAAAAACCAACCCCGATGGCACCACCAACCGCAAATACAGCTGCTACGACGAGGACCGACAGATCTTAGAATGGGTGCGTGACGGGCACACCGATGGTCGAGCGGCAATGGAAGCCCAGGTCATGGACTTCGCCGACGATATCGCCTACTCCGTCCACGATGTGGAAGACGGCATTATATCCGGCCGCATCCACCTCAACGCGCTCTGGGACCAGGAGGCCCTGGAATCCCTGGGGGCCAGCGGCGAGACCGCGTTTGGGGTATCTGCGGATCGCCTTATCGACGCCGGTGGGCGGCTGCGCAACCTACAGGTGGTGGCGGCCGCAGCCGAATTCGACGGCAGTCTTCGCGGCCGCCGCAATCTCAAGGCCATGACCTCGGAACTCGTGGGCCGCTACGTGGGCGCCATCATCGAGGAAACCATCGCTCACCCCAACAACCAGATAGGGGAGGGCGGCGATATGAGCGTCGAGCATGGCATCGGCCCTAGCCATGCTCGCCTTGGCCGCATCCACGGCGACCTTATTGTGCCCGACCAGGTGTTGACCGAGGTCACCCTGCTGAAATCCCTCGCCGTCCTCTACGTCATGAACACCCCGGAACGCAAGGAACGGCAACGCAACCAACGCGAACGAGTCGCCATGGTGTTCGAATATTTGACGGCGGGCGCGCCGGGTGCGCTCGACCCGATGTTTCAACTGTGGTGGGAGCAGGCGGAAGACGCGGCAGCCCGGGAGCGGGTGGTGATAGACCAGATCGCATCCATGACGGAATCCCGGCTGGCCCGGGTGGCGCAGGCTGCGCGGGACGCGGGCGACATGGACGTGGTGTGAGTGGTGGCTGTGGATTTTGGGCGCCGGCGGGGTGGAAAGCCGTAATGTTTCAGGAGGTTATTCTGGCTCAAACACCATGAGGGTGGTGACGGAGTATGTCGATGCTTGACGACGCTTCCTTCGGTGATTGAATAGGCTTCATGGTATGAAACCAATTGATGATCCCCAAGAGTTTCAGCGAATCATGGCGGCTCGTAATCGGATTGCGGCGAGCCAACGTGCGTTGTCTAGGAAATGGATTTCAGACACCGGAGTGTTTGCGATGGCTGCGGAAGGCATCGTGCATTTCGTAGATGATGAGTATGAGCTTTTTGCTGATGCTTTTCGCGCCGAGGCACCCGGGCGTTTGTTTGGGGTTTCTAACGAAGATGAGCCTCCGGGGTGGGATCATGCTGTGATGGTGGAGCAGTCAACTGAAGACGAATTGGAGCAGCTTGAAACAGAATTCTATGGTCAGTACTTTCTGCTGTTCTCCGAGGATGAGCGGCACGCGGTGTTATTTACTCAGGCGGATTACAAACTCATTGCCGGCCCGTTGTCGTTTTTACACCGGTTCTTCCCGGATCTTTCCGCACAGAAGCAGGAGTTCATCAAGTTTAAGAACGAAGAGCTTTCCTATAGGCACACTGTCGGGTACGAACAAGCCATGGAAACCGCTGTCCGGTTCATGGACTGGCTGGATTGAGATGAAACGTTGGGTTGCTTGGAGCGCGTCATCTGCCGTGATGGTTTCTGGCAAACTGGGCTGTGTTTCTCTGTAGGTGAATAGGTTTCAGCGATATGCAGAGAGTTGATGATGCCGAAGAGTTGGGAAAGATCCTGAGAATCCGAAACCGGATATCGGCTAGCCAATCTGTGTTGTCCAGGAAGTGGATTTCGGATACCGGGGTGTTTGTGATGGCTGCGGAAAATGCCGTGCATTTTGTGGATGGTGAGGATGATATTCTTGCTGATGCTTTTCGCGCTGAAACTTCTGGGCGGCTCATTGGGGTGCGGAATGACCATGACATTCACGAAGACCATGCGGTGATTGTGGAGCCGACCCCGGGGGATTTTGACTTATTGGGTCGAGAATTCATTGGCCAATTTTTCCTGCTCTTCTCCGAGGATGAGCGGCATGCGGTGCTGTTTACCGCTGCGGGAGAATATAAGCTCATCGCCGGCCCACTACCATTTCTTCGCCGTGTCTTCCCGGATCTTTCCGCGCAGAAGCGGGAGTTTATCGAATTCAAAAACGAAGAGCTTTCCTACCCACACACTGCGTGGGTTGAGCTTGTACTGGAAAATGCCGTTCGATTCATGGACTGGCTGGATTGAGGTGAAACGTTGGATTTGCCAGGAGCGCGTTATCTGTCGTGATGGTTTCTGGCAAACTGGGTGGCGTCTTGTTGAAGCTAGATGGGCTTTGAGGTTTTCCGAAAGGAAGGTGTAAATGCGTCGCTACATAATGGAATGGGACCCGGAAAAACGGCAGGTTCCGTTACAAAAGATTATGGATATTTTTCATGAATTAGGTCAAGAGGAAGTGAAATGTTATGTGCTGATTAAACCACAGCATAAAAACGTTATTGAAGAGTTGAAATCGCGGGAAGACTTGACCTTTTATTGGGAGGAAGACCTTGGATTAAGGGGGAGTATTTTCTATTCTCATGAATTAATGCCGGCATGGAAGCTTATTCAGCTGCTGGGAAAACATGGTTCGGTTGGTGGTTGGTAGAACAT
>CAUVMZ010000206.1:0-4790 GCA_963552855.1 uncultured Corynebacterium sp.
AGGCTGATGATCGTGGGGTGGATCGCCGTCTTGGACTTATTCAAATGCTCCACATAATCCTGCAACCCATTGGGGTAGTAGAAGGTCTTTTTCTTTTCCTTCTTTTTGACAGCTTTTTCCTCGGCAGCTTCAACCGTGGTCTCGGGGTCACCTTCGGCGATTTCTTCCGCCAACGTTTCCAGCTCGATTTCCTCTTCAGAGGCCCGCTTGTCGGTGAGGGTAATGGTGAGCCCCTTATTCAGAAACGCCATCTCTTGTAGGCGGCGGGCAATCAGTTCGAAGGAGAAAACCGTGGTTTCAAAAACTTCAGGATCCGGCCAGAATCGAACAGTTGTTCCCGTACCTTCGGCGGGCCCACCTGCCACTAGTTCTTCGGGAATAGCATTGGTGAAGTTCTGGTACCAGTGCTTACCGTCACGCTTAATGTCGGCTTCGACCCGGGTGGAGAGGGCGTTCACCACGGAAATCCCCACACCGTGGAGGCCGCCGGACACGGCATAGGATTCGGAGTCGAATTTGCCGCCGGCGTGTAGCTGGGTCATAACAACTTGAACGGTGGGAGCGCCAGAGGGGTGCATTTCCACGGGAATGCCACGGCCGTTATCAATAACTTCGATACCGCCATCAGCAAGAATGGTCACCTCGACTTTGTCGGCGTAGCCGGCCATTGCTTCGTCCACCGAGTTATCCACAACCTCCCACACCAAGTGGTGTAGGCCACGCTCGTTGGTGGAACCGATGTACATGCCGGGACGCTTACGAACAGCCTCTAGTCCCTCAAGGATGGTGATTGATGAGGCGCCATATTCGTGTTCAGCGGTAGCCACGTAACTAGCACTCCTTTGAATTTTAATAGCATTTAGACCGTTCTATTCTACACTGCCTAGGGACCTACATGGTAAGACATTGCTCGCGTCTTAGGGCAAGTTAGCTTAGTTCTCGGGCTTAGCCGTAGGTATCGCGGGGTCCGCGGCCCTTGACATGCAGCGGCCCATACCGCCAGCTGGGGGGTTTGGGGCCAGAAATCCGCAATTCTGTCACAATATTGGGCCCCACTTTTTCCTCGATGGTGCTCAAAATATTTCGCTGCATGGTGCGGAGATTTGATGCCCAAGCGGTCGAATCGCAGCTGATATATAATTTTTTGTCAGCGAATTTCTCCACCTTGGTGTGCCCCGCAATGCGGTCGCCAACGAGCAGCGACCAATGCGAATAAATCCACCCGCCGGCCAGTTTGGTGCGCCAACCACGCGCGGCGATTTCCTGCTCTACCAGCGCGGATATCCCCTCCAGATTGCGGTCCGGCCTGAAGATCGCCCGCCCGTCCAGGCCGGTCGGTTGCCCCTTGCTTGTCGACGCCCGCAAGCGCCGGACCGACCGCCTAGGTCGGATAAGTCTGGGCACGGTACCTCGTCGTAAAGCTGCCTGACGCATACGTTCAAACGCATATGCGACTGAATCCCGTGATTCGGTCATGGTGGCTCCCTATGATTCATTGCTACTAATCACCGATGTGTGGTCGGTCATCACGACGGGAATGCGATGAATATCACCCAACTCCGGTGGCAGGTCGTCCGGCACCGCCACGGTAATGAGCACTTGTTCTACGTCCTGGGTGAGGTGGACCAGGCGCTCGCGTCGTAACGCGTCGAGTTCGGCGAACACATCGTCGAGGATGAGCACAGGATCGGTGCCGTCGGCACGCAGCAGCTGAAACTCGCCGAGCCGCAGCGCCAACACCATCGACCAGGTTTCCCCATGCGACGCAAACCCCTTCGCCGGCACATCACCCAGGGTGATAACCAGGTCGTCCCGGTGTGGACCCACCAGGCTGCGGCCTCGATCAATCTCCTTGGGGCGCATTCTGCCCAGCTCAGCGAGCATAGCGGCCTCGATCAGCGCTGGGTCCTCACCCACGTCGGGAACCGTGGATTCGTAGACGATGTGCGCCGGCCGGGACTCCGGGGCAATGCCCGCATAGGCCTCGTGGACGAGCGGATCCAACTCCGCCACCAGGGCCCGCCGCGCAGCGATCATTTGCGCCCCCTGGCGGGCCAGCTGAGCGTCCCATACATCCAATGTGGCCAATGACCCGCCATCGCCAGAATAGCCGCGTCTGAGGGCCGCTGAGGACGTTTTTAACAGGGTTGTGCGTTGCCGCAACACTTTCTCGTAGTCCGCCTTGACACCAGCCAGCCGCGGCCGGCGGGTAGCAATGATGTTATCCAGGTAGCGGCGGCGCTCGGCGGGCTCCCCCCGCACCAGCGCCAGATCCTCGGGGCAAAACAGCACCGTGCGCACCACACCCAGCAGTTCCCGGGGCGAATTCAGTTTTGTGCGGTTAATGCTCGCCTGGTTGGCCCCGGACGCGTTGATGAGCAGGTGGGCGGTCAATTCCCGGTCGTCCCGCACCGCGGTTGCCGACACCCGGGCGTTGGGCTGGCCGTGGCGCACCAGGGGCGCATCCTGGACCACCCTGTGGGAGCCGAGGTGGGCCACATAGCCGATGGCCTCCACCAGATTGGTTTTCCCGTGGCCGTTGCGTCCCACAAACAGTGTGATTCCCGGGTTGAGCCGCACATGGCAATGGGGCCAGGAGCGAAAGTCGCGCAGGCTGAGCTCTCGAATAAACACGCTGGCCGGATTAGCCGGGCAACCGCACCGGCATGAGCAGGTAGGTGAAATCCGTGTCCGGGGTGGGATACAACCCATCATCGTTGAGTTCGGGCAGCTTCTCCGGCTCGGGGATGAGGATCGCGGGGCGGGAGGATTCCGTGAAGCCGAACACAACCCGCTGGGTGCGCACCACGTGCAGCCCATCGCGCAGGTAGGCGGGGTTGAAAGCGATGAGGAGTTCTTCCTCACCGCCGATGAATTCGCAGGGCACGGATTCCTCGGCGTGACCAGCGTCGGAGCCGCCCGCCGAGAGCAGCACCTCCCCTGGGGTGAAATGCATGCGGATTTGGGCGTTCCGGTCCGCCACGAGGGCAACACGCTTGATGGCGTCCTGAAGGGACGAGATTTCCACACTAGCCAGGCATTTGTGGAATTTGGGCAGCAGCGGGTTAACGTTGGGGAATTCCGCATCCAGGAGCCGGGTGGTGGTTTGCCGAGCGTCCACGTGAATGCCGAACAGCCCTTCGGCGCCGATGGAGTCACCGGAGCCCACGGCGATTTCCACCGGTTCTGTGGAATTCGCGTCGAGGGTGCGGGCGTTTTCCACAAAATTTTTCGCCGGGATAAGCAGCTTGGCCTGGGCATCTGGGAAGGCGGGAATCCATTGGAACCGCCGCAGCGCGAGCCGGAACCGATCGGTGGCGGTCAGCGTGATGTCTTCGCCCTCGATCTCCATGTGCACGCCGGTGAGCATGGGCAGCGTGTCATCCTTGCCAGCCGCGGTGGCGACCTGGGTCACCGCGTCGATGAACAGCCGGGGATTGATCGCGCCCGTGACCTCGGGGAGCGTGGGCAGGGTTGGGTAATCGTCGAGGGGAATCGACGGGAGCTCAAACCGAGAGGAACCGCATTTGAGCTGCACTGTGGAGCCGTCTACGAAGATCTCGACGGGCTTGTTCGGCAGGGTGGCGGTGATGTCAGCGATGAGTTTGCCCGCGACAGCGATTCGTCCCGGCTGGTTGACCTCGGCGGGAATGCGCACCTTGGTGGACACTTCGTAGTCGAATCCGGCGAATTCCAGGCCATCGTCGTCGGCAGTGATGAGCATTGCGCGGAGAACCGGTTGTGCGGGCTTGGTAGGTAGATTTCGTGCTACCCACGATACCGCGCTGGCGAGATCTTCTTTTGCAACGACAAATGACACGGCGCCTAGATCCATGGGTTCGGGTTGCTCCTTTGTGCGGTTCGCTTTTCGACGGCTTATCGACGGCCAAACGGTCAGGCGGCCAGTAGGGGCCGCAGCTGCCTCCAAACTTACCCGGAAGATCTCGGCGGCGAAAAATCGGGGCGGCGGCGAAGTAGCAAGTTTGCGGCGAAGTCCCTACAGTTACCAAAGATCTACCTAGGTATGTAGTTGGTAGTAGTAATAGGTCCTGTGGATATTGTGGAAAACCCTCCTTTTCGCAGCTCAGAGCATGTGAGTGCCTGTGGATAAACTTGTGGAATTAATGTGGATAACTTCGAAAATCTGTGGATAACTTTTTTGGGCCCAGATTTATCCACAGGTTTATCCACAGAAATCGGCCAGTTATCCACAGAAATTTTGGAGTTATCCACACCCCCTGTGGACGCACATTTGCAGCAACGTGGTGACCGGAATCACTTTTGCATAGCTTGTGGATAATCATCTTGTGGACATTGTGGATAACTTCAGATAACCGCAGCTCAAGACGCAAAAATTTATCCACAATTTTATCCACAGGCTGGGGAAAACTCCAGGTCGACTTTTTTGCATAATCGAGGCTGCAAAGTCGATTTCTACCCTCTTTTGTGCACAGCGGGGGTAAAACTGTGGATAACTAGTTTGCTACAGGTCAATTTTGGCGCGTTTTCCCTGTTCGACGGGGGGTGCGTTGCGCACAACTTATAGGTCTGTGGATAAAAAATATCGGGTTTGCAGCCGCATTTTTGGCCAATTTTCGCCATTTAGCAGGTTTGCGGCAGCATGTGGAGATTATGGGATTTTTTCATGGTTTTTCGCATTGTGTATAACTAGGTATTTTACCAGTTCAATAATCATCTAATGATGTTATCCACAGGCTGTGATTTTGGAAAAATAGCAAACTTGATAAATGTGGTGCAGATCATGCAATTACCCCCTTGCCGGTTTTGGG
>CAUVMZ010000207.1:0-4775 GCA_963552855.1 uncultured Corynebacterium sp.
GTGGAGGATGGGTGGTATAGCAATGATAGGTGATGCGGGGGATTGATTACGGTTTTGTAACATAATCGCAAGGTAAATTTATGGCTCTGTGGTATGGTGCCCATATCGCTTCCGGCTGGTCGTATAAGGTGGCCATAACCGAAAACTGGAGTGAATAGTTCAAAGAGTGGGGGTAATCAATTACCCCCATTTTTACTTGTGGTCCAGGTCACTTTTTAGAGTTCGTGCCTGTTCATGTGGGGTGAGTATCGTGGGGGTGATTTTTATCTGGGATTATGTGGGAAATATCGGATTTATGCTGCTATTCTAATCGGTGGGTTCATCAGGAATATCTGCTTCCTATTGAGGGACATTCCAAGCATAATCCCCTGTGGCCGCCATGCTGATGTGCGACGGAGTCCGTGGTGGTTGCAGTGAGTTTACAGACATCCATCGCACCGTGAGAATCTTTCATTAGAATTCTTGCGGCCCGAACACGGGAGAGAACGCTGAGCGTTACAACATTATCCTTGGAGGGGGAGTTTCACGCACCCTCAATAGGGGAGTTTTTCCCGGGTGAATCGGCCAACGAATTCATTTGGGAAGACACCATTACCGGTGGCTGGTTTTCCCTCGACCGTATTATGTTGGTCCGGTTGTTGGTGGCTGCGATTATGATCACTTTCTTCGTCGTGGCGATGCGTAAACCCAAGATTATTCCTAGTGGTTTACAAAACGTCGCGGAGATCATGCTCGACTTTGTCCGAATTCATATTGCGGAAGAAATTCTCGGCAAGAAAGAAGGCCGCCGATTCCTCGCCGTTTTGGTGCCCACCTTCTTCCTCGTCTTATTCCTCAATTCCTCTTCGGTCATTCCATTCCTAAACATTTCCTCCAATGCGCGTGCTGGTATGCCATTAATTTTGGCTTTGTTTGGGTATATCGCCTTCATTTATGCAGGTGTAAAGCGGTATGGCTTTTTTAAGTACATGAAGAGTTCGGTGGTTATTCCCAACCTTCCGGTTGCTCTCCATCTGCTTGTTATTCCGCTGGAATTTCTTTCCACCTTTATTCTGCGTCCCGCTACGCTGACTATCCGTTTGTTGTCCAATATGTTGGTTGGGCACATCATCTTGGTGTTGCTGTTTAGCGCAACCAACCTGTTCTTCTGGCAACTGAATGGTTGGACGGCATTATCTGCAGTCACCTTGGTGGCAGGTATTGCATTCACACTCTTTGAGTGTCTGGTGATTTTCCTCCAAGCGTATATTTTTGCCCTGCTGGTGGCCGTGTATATCGACTTATCGCTACATGCGGACGAACACTAACCTCAAAAACTCACACACTCATCGCCCTTAATGCTTAGGGGCACTTTAGAAGGGAAATACATTCTCATGAATGAACTGATCCTTGCGCAAGCTGCTGAATCCGCTACGCACGGCAATATCGCAACCATCGGCTATGGTCTGGCCGCCATTGGCCCCGGCATCGGCATCGGTATCATAGTCGGTAAGGCGCTCGAAGGTATGGCACGGCAGCCGGAAATGGCCGGTACGCTGCGTACCACCATGTTCTTGGGTATCGCTTTCGTTGAGGCACTCGCCCTAATCAGCCTGGCCGCTGGTTACATGTTCACGTAAACCATCTTTACTGCCACTACACGAAAGTACGAGATTCATGACGAATATGATCAGTTATCTGGCCGAAGGCAGTAGCAGTGGTGCAATTAACCCGCTATTGCCGACGACCTACGATATTGGTTGGTCCATCGTCGTACTCTTAGTTGTTGGACTTTTGTTCTGGAAACTGGTGCTCCCAAGTTTCCTGAAAACACTTGCCGAGCGAGAAGAACTCATTAAGAGCGGCATTGAAAACGCCGAAAAAGCTCAAAATGAGGCAAAGGCTGTGCTCGAAAAGTACAACAAAAAGCTTGCCGACGCCCGCATCGAAGCCGCCGAAATCCGCGAAGCCGCCCAAGAAAAGGGCAAGCAGATTGAAGCCGAGATGAAGGCAAAAGCAACTGAAGAGAGTGCACGCATTATCGAAAATGGCGAAAAGCACCTGGCTGCCCAGCGCGAGCTGGTTGTGGCAGAGCTGCGTCGTGAGATGGGGCAGAACGCCATCAGTCTTGCTGAGGCTCTGGTCGGGGAACAATTGTCAGAGAACGTGAAACGTTCCGGCAGCATTGATCGGTTCCTCGACGACCTTGATTCCATCTCTGCTAAGTCAGCAGGAAAGTAGGCATACATGCACGCAGCAAGCCGCGAAGCACTGGAAACCATTTCCGAGTATTTCGATACCACGTCGAAAAATAAGGAAAAGCCAGTTGCCGTAGCCGCACAGACTGGCGTTGAGCTGTTTGACGTCGTTGAGCTTCTCGATGGGGATCGGGCATTACGCATCACCATCGCCGAAGCCTCACTAGCTGAAGAACAACGCGCAGAAGTTGTCTCTGCTGTGTTTGCCGGAAAAGTGTCCCAGTACACCCTAGAGCTGCTCATGATGGCAGCTCGCCAGGTGTGGTCGACCCCGAAGGAAATGCGCACCGGACTGGTGACGCTGGGACGACGAGCACTATTGCGGGCCGCTGAGCACCAAGGCCAATTAGAGCAGGTAGAAGAAGAACTCTTCCGCCTCTCTCGGTTGCTACTCAAACAACCAGAATTGACCCTACTGCTTGACGACCAGAGTGCGGATCCCGTCGCAAAGCGAGATCTGCTGGCAAAAGTGCTGTACGGCAAGGTGGCAGCGGTAACGGAAGCCTTAGCACTGCAAGTCATTGGCCGCCCCGAACGTAATGCCATCGACGATATGAATGCTCTATCGGAGTATGCTGCCGCACTTCACGGCCGCAAGGTAGCAGTTGTAACCTCGGCAAATGCTTTAACAAAAGCACAACACCAGGCACTAGCCACCAAGCTGGAAGGCATTTACGCACATCCGATGAGTTTGCACACCGAGGTTGATCCCAGCCTCATTGGTGGTGCAATTATTCGAGTCGGTTATGAAGTCATTGATGGCAGCACTTCGGGTAAAATCGCCCGACTACGCGCCCAACTCGTGTAACACACGAACCATACATTAACTAGAAGAAATTGCTGGAAGAAACAACCGAGAGCAGGAAGAACATGGCGGAGCTTACGATCTCCTCCGATGAGATCCGTAGCGCGATTGCGAACTACACTTCAAGCTACTCCGCGGAGGCCTCCCGTGAGGAGGTCGGCGTGGTCCTTTCCACGGCTGATGGCATCGCCCAGGTGTCTGGGCTCCCATCAGTCATGGCAAATGAGCTACTTGAGTTCCCCGGTGGGGTTATTGGCGTCGCGCAAAACTTAGACACGGATCGCGTCGGCGTTGTGATTTTAGGTAACTACGAAACCCTCAAAGAAGGCGACGAGGTCAAACGAACCGGGGAAGTCCTTTCCATCCCGGTCGGCGATAAATTCCTCGGCCGCGTCATTAACCCACTGGGGCAACCCATTGATGGTTTGGGTGCCATTGAGGCTGAAGAAGACCGAGTGCTGGAACTCCAAGCACCATCGGTGTTGCAGCGTAAGCCCGTGGGCGAGCCGATGCAAACCGGCATTAAAGCCATCGACGCCATGACCCCTATTGGTCGGGGTCAGCGCCAACTTATCATTGGTGACCGTAAGACCGGCAAAACCGCCGTGTGTATCGACACCATTTTGAACCAAAAAGCTAACTGGGAAAGCGGCGACAAAACCAAGCAGGTTCGCTGCATCTATGTTGCTATCGGCCAAAAGGGTTCCACCGTCGCCGCAGTGCGGAAAACCCTAGAAGACCATGGTGCCCTGGAATACACCACCATCGTGGCCGCCCCCGCATCCGACTCCGCCGGCTTTAAATGGCTGGCCCCCTTCGCCGGTGCGGCACTCGGCCAACACTGGATGTACCAGGGATATCACGTGCTGGTCATCTACGATGATCTGACCAAGCAAGCCGAAGCCTACCGTGCTATCTCCCTGCTGCTGCGTCGCCCGCCGGGTCGGGAAGCATACCCCGGTGACGTGTTCTACCTGCACTCTCGCCTGCTGGAACGCGCCGCCAAGCTTTCCGACGACATGGGCGGCGGCTCCATGACCGCCCTGCCCATCATTGAAACCAAGGCCAACGACGTGTCCGCCTTTATCCCGACTAACGTGATCTCCATCACCGACGGTCAGGTGTTCCTGGAATCTGACCTGTTCAACCAGGGTGTGCGTCCTGCCATTAACGTTGGCGTGTCCGTTTCTCGTGTGGGCGGTGCCGCCCAAACCAAGGGCATGAAGAAGGTATCTGGCTCGCTCCGTCTAGATCTGGCCGCCTACCGTGACCTGGAAGCCTTCGCCACCTTCGCCTCCGACCTGGACCCTGCGTCGAAAGCCCAGCTGGATCGCGGTGCCCGCCTGGTGGAACTGCTCAAGCAGGCCGAAAACTCCCCGCAAACCGTGGAGCACCAAATCATTTCCATTTGGTTGGCCAGTGAAGGCCATTTCGATAACGTGCCCGTGGTCGATATCCGCCGCTTCGAATTTGAATTGCAGGATTATTTGCAGTCTGAGGCCCCGGAAGTGTTCGAACAAATCAAGGGTGGCCAGCCGCTGTCCGAAGAATCGCAGAACACCCTGGTGGAAAAAACCGAGGAGTTTAAGCATAGCTTCCAAACCACCGACGGCACCCCAGTTATTCACGACCTTGACGTGGATGCCCTGTCCGAGGATGAGATTAAGAAGCAAACAGATCGTATGAGCACACTGCTGAACTCCAGTCACATAACCTTTTCGCGTTTGCCGGGT
>CAUVMZ010000208.1:0-4711 GCA_963552855.1 uncultured Corynebacterium sp.
AACTTTCGAAAACTTGTGGGTGGGATACCACCACAAACCCTCAGCCCCACCACCCGCGCCGCCATCACCCACCACTTCGACATCAGCCCGGCCATCATATTGGCGGCCAACCTCCACGCAGGCCTGCTCACCGAATACACCTGGCCGGAACTGGAAAACCGCTGGTCGGGCGTCGATAAGCGGCCCGACATCACACTGTGGGAATCCTACCCCGGCGTCATCGTCGCCACCCCGGACCGAATCGCCTACATTGAAAACAACACCACCATATCCGAACACGACCATGTCGACACCAACAGCGACGCCGGGCAGATCGCCGTGGGCGAAAACATCCTCACCATCCGATACGTGGCCGGCACCATCGGATTCAACGCCGAATGGGCCACCGGGGTGCCACAACCACTCAACCTTCACCAGTGGCAGCACGGCCACTACGAACTCTCCACCAATACGCTGCCTATCCCCGCCGGTAGGCTCTACGGCGGCGGAATAGCCCGCCACGCGGATGCCGCCGCTACAGACGTGCCGGGGACGGAAATCACCATGCCCGAAGGCAACGCATTCGGCGACAACGACGGCCACGCCTGGCACACCGCCCTCCGCAAAGACCCCTGGTCAGAAACCCACGCGATCAGGCAAGTAAACCCCGAAACCGGCAGGGAACTGGACGCATCACGTCCCGAAGCGCTGCGCAGCCTGGAACGCATTACCGCCACACCCATCGACTGGGGGCGCAGTACTCAACTTCCAACCTGCATCATGGGCCACGACTACCGCCCCCACCACCCGCAACTATTCTTCCGACAAGAACCACACGACCCACTCCTATTGTGCGCAATACTCAAACCTTATGATGGCACCTACCCACTCATCGACGCCGACGGCATCACCCACACATCACCCGTGGGAACGGTCGGCTACCTGCACCTTCACGGCGTCACCTACCTTTACACCGAGGACGGGCAACTCCTTAGGCCAGGCACCAGCGAACTCGCCATGATCGCCAACCCCACCTACGACAAATGGGGAAACCGCCATTTCTTCCACGACCTGCCCTGGAACGCCTGGCGTAACCTCACCATCCGCAGCCCCAAAGCCAGCGAGATCCTCCGGGGCATCACCGAAGCACAAGCCCAACAACTACTCGACAGCCTTTCTGCGAGTAACCCTCACCAGGTTGCCGCGAACCTGCTAGGTCTCGACGCCGATGATGACCTCTGCGCCAGCGTGGTCCAGGCAGCCCGGCGCGTCCAAGAACACTGCAAACCACAGTAATCGACCAAACACGTCCACCCCCATAGCTAAGGTGGGGGCATGAACATTACCCCGCTCACCGTTTCGTCGCCGACAAGCGCACACATCATCAACGCAACCCAATTCATCAACGGCACCACCACTATTGTGGAACTCGTACCAAAGCCACTACAGGCAGTCACCGACAGCCTCATGGCCATGCGCGGCCTGCAACGGACCACGCACCGGCCCGTTGGCTGGGCGCTACCACAACCGGTCGGATTTATCCACTGGGTCGCCATCAACCACCCGCAAGACATGCCCAACATGCTCAAATACCTGCGGGAACTCAGCTGGGCGGAACACAACGTGGTCGCCAACCCGGTCAAAGTAAAAATCCGCCTACAAAAATCCATCGACGACATTATCGTGGCCGCACCTCACTGTGCCCCCGCCTTCATCATGGAACTCGCGCACTATTTTGCAGCAGAAAAGAAAAGTAGCTTCGTCAAACCATACCTAGATCTCATCCGCACACTGGAAAAAACCCACAACCTTCCCATCGACTACGACCAACGAATGACATACTTCGTGGAATTCGCCGGCTGTAAAAAAGTCGTGACTGACGCCATCATTCGTTCCGAAGCATACAATGTAGAAGAATACTTCACACCTCAACAAGGGTTTGATTACATTGTGCAGCTTGTTGCCCATATCTATCTGGGAAACGGGCACCAATACTATTCCGGCACCCCAAAATTCCATGTCCACCATTATGGAAGGAGTATAGGGATTAGCGAGGACGAAGCTGACACCATTGTGATCAAGGAATTCCTCAAAGCGCGCAAATTCACCCCAAACGTATCAAGGTATTTTCACCTGCGACAAGATATTTTACGAAAACTTGTTCTGGAAAACCGTAAATATCAAGAACAACTCATTGCTAGCTGCCCCTGGGGCTCTGGATTTCAAGATGCCTGCTATAAACTGCTTCGTGACACCGAAGCCTGGCAGGAACTCACCCACAACCCCAGGCGGCTCGCCCAATGGCTATTCACGCATATCACCGCTGGTAGGTATCCCCACAGTCAGTGGATCCTAGATACCATTGGCCAAGCTCATGGGGCATTCGATGGCATGGTATTCCCAACCACAAACATTTATTACGCTTCCCTAGAGCTCATTGACGCACTAGCCGCTGCCGGTGTCACTTGGGAAGACCCCGCCGGGCCTACAAAATACTACAGTTCCGCATGGAAAACCTGGTGCACCGGACGTGATAAATTCCGACGTGATCTTCCCGCCATTGCCGCTGACTCGCACTTGCGTCAAACTGCAGTCCAGGCTCTCGACGTCATGCAGATTATCAACCACAGTGACCTGTTCCTCCGCTATAAAGCGGCCGGAGAACTTGCAGCCGCCGCCCTCGACCGCTTTGCTGACCACCGGGACATCACCCAAAACCTGGGCGCAGTCGACTGGTGTTATGAAAAGAAAATCCTCGGCCTCACCGATCCTAAATATCGGCAGCTCAACTCCGAAGCCATCGACCGCATCATGGACTTCGACCCGGTGACCGAACTCATCAACACAATCAGCTACCAAACCAATCAAACCCACTATCACACCGACCATATTCCATCCCGGCAAGAAGCCGCCGAACTGCTGGCCCTCAATAATCTTGACCACCTTGACCCCACCGTGGCTCTCATTGTGGCCAACATTCACGAAACCCACAACTGGTTCACAAAACTCAACCAAGAAATCCGCGGCACCACCCCCACCATTGGTACCCTCACCGACCCGGCCGCGCGCTACCTCTACGAGCTAGAACAAACCCGCGGTAATCCCACCGCCAAATCCATCATCAACCAAATCACCGACCTTGTCGACCGGCTTGCCCAACCCCAACAATTTGCCCAATCACCCAAAGCCGGCACCTTCGTGAACCCTTGGGTCCGCGGCATTGGCCACGAACAAACCCTTATCGCCCTGCTCGCCCGACCACACACCAACCCCGAATTAGCAGCAGAAATCCGCGACTTCCTCATCGCCGCCACCCACGCCGGTGTCTACGGCAGCGGCTGGTGCTACCGCACCGAAATCCGAAAATTTGACGGATTACCACTCCATGTTGGATGGCACCATGGTGCTTGGGTTTTAGAATCCCGCACCGCCTCATACCGCCGCACCACCCACATGCTCGTTCACCCCGACCACACCAACCTTGACGCATTCCACTTTGTTGATGAACTACCCCACAGCCTCACCGGTGAACAATTCCTCCACCAGCTAGAACAGCTCGACACCATCTATCAAGCCGCCACCCCCATGCTGCCAGGTGGCATCACGCTGGCCGAAGGGGTTCACCAGCTCGCCGGCCGCACCGCCCTCACCCATGATGCCGCCCACGCCGTACTTTCCGGGGTCATGAACGACAACGCAACCCCGCAACTTTATGCGCCCGGCATGGTGCGAGACATTCTTGAAGCCGGAACCACTAACAACCTTATGCAAACCGGCCTCGATTTCGCCGCCATCGGTGACTACTGGGACAGGTACCACGGTGCCCCTCAACTCCACCTTACCGATGAGGAATACGCCCAGCTCATCCCACTGGAGCTCAAAGAACCATACGTCCGGGTGGCCAACACCCTCACAGACAAATTTTATGACGTCCCCTCAGTCATGGATCAATACCTCGTCATTCTCATCGCCATGGCCCACCTGTTTCCCCGCACCGACCTGCGCCGGGCGGCGGTCGCAGGCCAATTGCTTCGGCTGAAAGACCTTGCTATCCACCAGGCTGCGGAGGGGCGCTGGCGAACGCTCTTTACTGGAAAACTAGGCGAACTACGGCCCGGAGACTCCTCGAAATGGCTGGACCAGCAAACCATTCGAGCACTGACCGAAGGGCACATGGACGAACTCATCGCCGACCTGCAACAGGAACCCGACCAGGAAGCTGCCGCGGCTGGAAATCCATACGATCCATGCGTGAGTGCGCCCGAACTGGTCACCCAGGTCGCCGACACGCTTGGCATCCCGCAAGACAGTGCCCGGTATTTCCTGCAAATCGCCGCACTCCCTAACCCCACAGACAAAAACGTGCGTGCTTGGAACGGGTGGAAACCCAAACAACTCGCCAACGCCGCAACACCCCTGGTGGAGCAAGGACTGGTAGTGCAGGAGAAACGACGCGGCGCCGGGCGCACCCGATTCCTCCCTGGCGACTGGCTCCCAAAAACAAAACTCATGCCCCTCATGGAGAAAGCGAAAACCCCGCTCTATCTGATCTGGGATATCCCGAAACCCCAGCCGGTGGTGCGGGGCTGCCCACCCCTAGTGCCCCTGCCGGTCCTGTTCCACCAAGCCTGGGACCTCCACCAACAGCAATAGCACATCCTTTCGAACACAGGTTTGGGGGCGGGCATACATGTCCGACAAGGAAACTATGGTGGACAACCATGGATATCCG
>CAUVMZ010000209.1:0-4688 GCA_963552855.1 uncultured Corynebacterium sp.
AACCCTTGTCGCTAACGGACTCACCATTGAAGGCGCCACCACAAGCAGCCCACTGCCCAAACAAGTCACGGACGACATTGCCAACCAGGTGGTGGCCCGAATCGCCGGCCGCTATAGCTACGGGGCGCCGGCCGTAGGTAATGCGTTACGTGTGTATGGCAGAAATACCCTGTTGCGACTGGCTGGCAAACTGCTGGCCACCCGTGCCCTGGAACCGGTATTCCTCCGCGCCTACTATTACGTGATCGACAACAAAGGCAGGCTAGGTGGCATGCTTAAAGACCTGGCGTTGAAAAAACTCAAACGCCAAAAATAACCCGGGTACCTACTCCTTTACCTCGGTGGCGTGGATCTGCTGATCCAAGTCCTCCGGGGCCAACCGGGCCGTGCTGAACTCATGATTCAATGGCAACCGCAGTTGTAAATCCGTGCCCGGACACACCTCAATCAGCCCATTCGATAATGTGAAATCTAACACATGACCGCCGTGGGTGCGGGCATTATCTATGAAATGCACATGACACCCCGGGATGCCAATGCCCTTCTCATAGATCGGGGTGCGGAACCCTGCAATGATCCCCGCGGTGTGGGAAAACACCAACTCCGCATCATCACCGGTGGCTTCCAACATGGGACGGTAGGGACGCTGCTGCTTCGTCACTGTCCGCACCCGCACTGACTCAAACATGCCCGTGATCCGCACCGCATACATGTAGTTCTCGCTGGGCAATATGCCCGAAATGAACTCGCTCAACTCCTTACGGCACATGCCTGGTGGTGCCTCCCGCACGATCCGTGGCACAAAATTCGTGGCCACCGCAAACGGGCTGTGCTGCTCCAAGTCGGCCACCGTGGCTGACCCATCACCCCGTACCTGGTAGCAAACCCCATCGACAATAATCATCTCCCCATCGAGGGCATCAAACGTGCCAATACCAAAATTGCCGTGGCCTAATAACTCCCCAATGGTGAGCTCCCCATCATAAATCCCATCCAATAACGCGGTCATGAGCGATGACTGGAAAATCGTGTGCCGCTGTACCGGAATGTCCCGGCTCCGATCCTGATCGGTCATGAAGCCTCCTTTCCCACATACGCAAACACCGCACTTGCGGCTGCCATGGTACAGGCCCGCACGGTGGGGGAGAAGTCTGGCAGAAACTCACCCGAATGATTCACCGGGATGGTGCGCTCCAGCGTACCGGCCGCAGCCGCGGCCTCCCACTGGTCTACCGGCGTGCAGCCCACAAACCAATACAGGGAAGCATCCCGCCCCACATCACCATAGGCGCGGGGAATATTCGTGAAATCCTCCGACGCCGTCCACTCCCGTGCATCCTGCGAACCCGCCCCAAACACCGCATCAAATCCGGGCCGCACCTTGGCGAAAACCGCGGCCGAATTCTTCGTGATCGGCGCGTGAGCAAAATACCGAATCGTCGGCTCGACCGTCACCCCAGACGCTGCGCACTCAGCCCGCACCACCCGCTCAATCGCTGCATTCAGCCGCTCCCGAACCGACTCATCATAGGTCCGACAATTCACCACAATCCGAGCCTCACCAGGAATAATATTATTCGAATGGCCAGCCTCCAAAGTGCCTACCGACGCTACAGCAAACTCGCCCGGCGGGATCTCCCGGCCCACAATCCCCTGAAGCCGCACCACAATCATCGCCGCCACATAGGTGGGATCAATCGCAGTATGTGGCATCGAACCATGAGCCGACCGACCATGCACAATAATCTCAATGGAATCACTACCTGCTAAGGTGGGGCCCTCCTTGCTGAACACCGTGCCGGCCGGCCCCGGGATAATATGCTGAGCCAAGAACACATCCGGGTGGGGGATACGCCCCACAAGCCCGTCGTCAAGCATTGCAAGAGCGCCCGAACCGTTCTCCTCCGCCGGCTGGAATAATGCAATAACCGTCCCCCGCCACTTATCCCGATGCGCATCCAAAATTGCACACAACCCAAGTAGGGCGGTGGCGTGCATATCATGCCCACACGCATGCATATTCCCATTCTTTGACGCATAATCCGCCCCTGTGGTCTCAACCACCGGCAATGCATCAATATCTGCCCGCAGTAACACCGTCGCATCGGAATCCTCTGGATCCCCATTGGTGAAAATCGCCACAATGCCATGCCCGCCAATGTGATCTATCACGGTCGCGTCATACGCAGCTAACTGGGCGACAATCTGCGCCGCAGTCCACTCCTCCTGCCCCGACAACTCGGGATGCCCATGCAACCCGCGGTAAAAATCCCACTGCCAGGACAAATCAGTGGAATCGACAATAGCCTCAATACTGGTACTCACCCCACCTATTTAAGCACCGGATTATATTTCAGGCTATTGCGCTTCATATCACACTCCGTTGCTATGTTCATGGCCTTAGCGATCTTCCCCTCATCCCGAAGCCGATACATGGCACTGACCACCTTATCCCGCAAATCCCACGGCGAAATCGTATTCAGGTAAATCTTCGTGCCCCCCTCAAACCCAGCCAACGTCGACACCCGCCACTTAATCGACACTCGCCACGGCATAGCAATATCCAAATCAATCGGCTTATAATGCCACTCCTCATTACACGGCACATTATGACCCGCCGCCGCATGACATGCATGCAACAAATCACTCATATCCCGAATCTCCGCGTCCGTTTGCAACCACGGCTCCGGCGTCGCCGACTTCGAAAACACCTCCAAGGTAGGGTAGCGGTGGCCAAACCCGGCGAAACAAATCGCATGAGTGTTCTCCGCAATCACCAGATTCTGCGACGCCGCATAATCCACCGCCCACTCGTTATACATATTGGGGTGACTCCGCAGCTTCTCAATCTCCTGCTGGGCACTCAACCCCCGCTCATCAATAGACACCAACTGCTTATGCAAATGATCGAAAGACGCCCCGGCTGGCTTCAACCAGTTCTGGAACACCACCACATACTTCGCATACCGGTTCCGCTCATATAAATCCCTGATGGTTTCCACCGTGAACTTAATAAACCCGAAATGCTCCGTCGTGCTCAAATCACCCGAGGCAGCAAAATCCGACCGATTTGTCGCTGAATCCGTGAAATGCCGCCGCCCAATAATAAGATCATGCCCCCCGGCAAAGAAACACTCCGCCTGCTTCAACAACTCCTCATCCGACATATCCTCCGAGCTCAGCCCAGCCGCGGTCCGCTTCGTGCGAATGGTGCGCAGCACATGCTCCCGGCCTAAATCCGTGGAAATATAGTTATCCATGCGCTCCCGGGTCGTGGCATCCATCTCAAAACCATAGTTGGCTTTCCAATACTCATAGGTGACAATCTCAAACAGATTCGGCACCCGCCGAAACACTGCCTCACTACTGCTGAGCGCCTCCGCCTCCAGACCGGAAACTATCTCATAACCATTCTTACCGGCCACTAGCCGCGACTTCTCCGGCGGCGTATCCAACTGACGATTCTGACAAAACGCACAAAAATCATTCCGATCCCCCGGCGTCAAGGGAGTCGTATCGGCCGGCGGCGTAGTCAACGGCCGATTCCCCCGGCCAACAACCGTCCACACCTCCGTGCCAGAGAAGGGATTGATTTGCTTGACAGTCCCGTCGGCCATAACTTGAATGGGCGAGATCCGGGCAGCTAATGGTGAGCTCATGCTTCCCAATCTAATAGTCCCAAGCCACTCAGACTAAATAAGGTTATCCTTAAGACATTATGGCTATTATTCAATTCGACTGCTTAATGCCGGATAGCGACACTGAAGCGCTCACCCAGCGGTTCATCCAGCTATCCCACCTCATCACCCGCGACGGCAAGGCCGAAACCGCCCAGGTTACCCACGACGCCAACCCCACCGTCCCCACCGAAATCGTCACCCAACTACGTGCCCAACTACAACAAGAACACCACCCACCAACACACGTTGCCATGCATCGATATGTGGTGCATCTTACGGGTACAACCGGATCCCTCAACCAGGTGGCCATGCTCTATGCCCGGCTCCTCACACCCCCAGCGAACCTCCCCCATAATGCCGTAGCGGCAGAAAACGAAAGCGAATGCGAAATCCCCGCCCACTATCCCTGGACAGTCCAGGTTGCCCCCTCAAGCCGGTAGCAAACTTTATGACGACTTTTCCGTGCGGATTTTCATGTTCTTAGTCTCGGATAAGTTGCTCCGCAATCTTGTTTCCGGCCCGCACCAACTGTTTCTTAACATCGTTAGAATTGATAAGTGTGATTCCCCGCACACCCTCGGGGAGGGGGCCATCAATCCGGCCGGCAACCACAAATTGCTTCGCCTGTGGGTTCAGCCCCAACACCACGCTCACGACCTTACCCATGTCGGTGTCGCTGTCGTAGCAGCCCTCGCCGGTGATAACAACATCGGCATCGGCAATCTCATCCTTTAATCCGGTGACATCAACAATGACGCGTGCGCCGGGAACGAGCCGGATATTATCGGTGCCGCCGTGCAGGGTGGTGGAGATCCATGTGAGGCAAATTGGGACGCCGCCGGCGGCGCCCATGCCGGGAATTTCCGGGTTGACATTGAGCACCTTGCATAATTGGGAAATGCCGGCTTCAAGTTCATTCACATCCTCCGCAGATGCACCCTTTCGGGGGGCGTAGACAGCAGAAGTACCATCGGGTCCGGTAGCAGGGGTGACAACGTCGGCAAGCAT
>CAUVMZ010000210.1:0-4536 GCA_963552855.1 uncultured Corynebacterium sp.
AGCCCACCAAATGTGAAGCCGGGTGGAGATGGGGTGTTGGCGCGGTGCTGGGTGTTGGTGGGCATTAGTAGGAGGTGGTGAAGGCATAAAAATAAGGCCGTTAGGCCTGGAAAATCGGGAAAAGGGCAGACTGCCCCCTCAGAGGGGGCCAAAATTTAGCAACGATACCTGAAGGTGGACCACCAGGGGCGACTCTTCAGGTTTTGGGGCACATGCTCGGTCAAGGGACGGGTGTGCCGGATGAGGCTGGTGAGGTGGGTTATTGTGGGGATGAGATGGTGGGTGAGCTCGTCGGGATGCAGGCGGAGGACGTGGTAGCCGAGGTTTTCCAGGTAGTGTTCACGCCGGTTTTGGTTAAGGAGGGTTGTTTTCACCTGAGTGTCGGTGCCTTGTTCTTTGAATCGACCATCGATTTCCACTATGAGCCAATCGTCGACAAGCAAATCAACGCGGTAATAGTTGTCGGATTCCTGGAGGAAAAACACTACCTGGGCGTCCACGGATATATGCGGCAGCTGGGTGATAATCAGGTAGCGGGCGTAGGACTCATACACCGAATCAATGCCATAAAGCGCCCAGTCGAGGACCCGCTGGGCGCGAACCATGCCCCACTGGCTGTGATGGCGGGCAACGTAAGCCTGGAAATAGTGCAGGTCATAGGCGTGGAGGGCGGATTCCAGGAACGCCAGGCCCTCGGCATCCCCATGCATGGTGCAAATATCGGTGAACGTCCGGGCCGGGGTGGTCACCCGATAGCCGTGGACGATCGTGATGTCTTCGGGCAGGAGGTCGGCGCTCCGGTAGTGAACAATGCTGGGCCACTGGCTACGTGAGGGAGGCTGGGCCTTCCCCGGAAGCGTGACGTCAACTGTGGTGATGCGGTGCAGGTTCAACACCCCAATGCCCAGCAGGCTGGCGGCGGCAAAACCGCTGATGACGCCGGTTCTTCTGGTGGCGCCCACCGCCCGGGCGTGGGTGTCGAGCCGCTTATGGCTGGGAAGATTGTGGTAGCTCTGTTTGGTCATCCACCAGCCGCCGGCAAGCTGAATATTAGCAGCCTGGAACTCGGCGGTTTCGGAGGTGGTGCGGCGGGGCCGGTAAGTATAGGTGGTATGGGTGATGCGGATCTGTGGGGGTGGCATGATTGCTATCTTCGCAGGTGAGAAGCTATTTCAATTCCACCATTACTCCCAGGGTGGTCAGAATGCAATATGATTTATGTCTCTTATAGGTTGAGGTTTTTTATGGTCTCCTTGGCAATTAATTCTGCCTTGAGTGATTGCTCCTGGTTGCTAAACACCACCACGGCCACCGGACCCTTCTGCACTGCATAAACCGCACCCTGCGGGTTGCCACTGCGGCCACCCGACCAGTCGTTCTCATCAACCGGTTCGGTGGTGGCGATGGGGGCGGCCCAATCCACCACATTGATGGCGGCCTGCTCGGTGGGCATGTGGCGCACAATCACGGTGGCCTGGGGCTCGTCAGGGAAGGACCAGAACACACAGGCCGGGGTGTTGAATCGGGTGTCGATACCTTGGCCGATCATGCGCTGCCCATTGGTATTCGCCACCCATTGGGTATCCAGGTAAGGGCAGGGAACCATTTCGGACTTACCGGCAGGTATCTCCGGGAGGGCATTAACCGGGAGATTGCTATCCAACACCGGGGCCGTAGGGGCCGCGGAAGCCGAGGCGGCTACAGTATCCTTACCAGTATCACCTGAGCTGCTGCAACCGGTGAGTCCGGTAAGACCAACAAAACAGGTGAGACAGGCAAGGAGAACCATGCCGGAACGTGCAGTGCAATTCATGGTCTATAGCCTAGAGTGAGTATAGTTCGGGTATGAAATCGAACCAGCTAGAAGCATCGAAAAGCAATATTGCTGCGGGAGATGTGTCAACCTACGATTCACAGCCAGGGGCCGCCAATTACCGGCGTGCCATGAATATATTAACCGTGGCGCTCCTCATTGGGGCGCTGGGGGCGGCAGTGCGCACCCAGGATGTGCAGGCCGCCATTGTGGCAGTCATTCTCTGTATTCTCTTTGCCTTCTTCTACACTATGGCGGTGACCCGCATCCGGGATCGGCTCATGCTGAAAGTCATGTGGCTGGCTGGGCTGACCGCTGTCTGGGTGATTATGCTGCCCATCATTCCCGTCAGCGTGTACTGTGTTTTCCCGCTCTTCTTCCTCTACCTGCGGGTTCTCCCGGACTATCGGGGCATGATCGCCGTCGTCGGGGCGACCTGCGTGGCAATCCTCAACTTTAGAGCCCACCTCACCTATGGGGCGGTGATGGGACCAACCGCATCGGCACTGGTGGTCATCGGCATTCACCTGGCATTCCAAGCCCTGTGGAAGGGGGCCAGGGAGCGGGAAGAACTCATTGATGAGCTGATCGAAACCCGATCCCAATTGGCAGCAACCGAACGGGCCGCCGGCATTGTTGCCGAACGGCAGCGGATCGCCCACGAAATCCACGACACCCTGGCCCAGGGCCTGTCCTCGATCCAAATGCTGCTGCGGGTGGGGGAGCAGGAGATAGAACAGTCCGCCCTCGCCGAGGCGGAGAAAACCAAGGTGCTCAAATACATGGAGTTGGCGCGGAACACCGCGGCAGATAATCTCTCCGAGGCCCGCGCCATGATTGCGGCGTTGCAGCCTGCGGCGCTCAGTAAAACCTCCCTGGAGGGGGCGCTGCACCGGGTGGCGGAAAGCTTCGTGGGGGTGGACTGGAGCATTCAGGTGGATGGCGATGAACGCCAGTTGCCCATGAAGACTGAGGCTGCCTTGTTGCGGATTGGGCAGGGGGCGATGGGAAACGTCGCAAAGCATGCAAATGCTACCCGGTGTGCCGTTACGCTCACCTATTCCTCCGACGAAATCCGCCTGGATGTGGTGGATGACGGCGACGGTTTTGTGCCGCAGGACGTTGCGGATCGCCCGGCTGGCCTGGGGCATATCGGAATTAACGCTATGCGGCAACGGGCGGCGGAATTAGGTGGCACACTGGAGGTAGAGTCGCAACCAGGTGAGGGTACTGCGGTGACGGTGGCATTGCCGGTTGAGAGTGCCGAGTAAGCATGAGCTATGTTAGTTTGGCTTTGATGTATCCAATAGTAAGGACCCTGTTATGATTCGCGTTTTGCTTGCCGACGACCATGAGATCGTGCGTCTGGGACTACGGGCAGTACTAGAAAGCGCCGACGACATCGAAGTGATTGGTGAGGTCGCCACCGCGGAAGCGGCTATCGCCGCCGCCCAGGCCGGTGGCATAGATGTCATCCTCATGGACCTGCGATTTGGCCCTGGGGTCGAAGGCACCCGGCTTGCTACCGGTGCCGATGCCACCGCAGAAATCAAACGCACCATGGAGAAACCACCGCATGTGTTGGTCGTCACCAACTATGACACCGACGCCGATATTCTGGGCGCCATCGAGGCCGGAGCGCTCGGCTATCTACTCAAGGATGCCCCACCGGAGGAGCTCTTGGCAGCGGTACGTTCCGCCGCCGAGGGGGATTCCACCCTGTCGCCCACGGTGGCGAACCGGCTCATGACCCGGGTGCGTACTCCCCGGACCTCGCTCACTCCCCGGGAGCTGGAGGTTTTAAAGCTGGTGGCGTCGGGGTCATCCAACCGGGAGATTGGGCGGGCCTTGTTGTTGTCGGAGGCCACGGTGAAAAGCCACCTGGTGCACATTTACGACAAGCTAGGGGTTCGGTCGCGGACGTCGGCGGTGGCGGCAGCCCGGAAACAGGGCGTACTGTAGGCGCACCGACGCCGAGGCACCGAAGCACCAGGGCACCAGCCAACCAGGCCGGAACACTTAAGCGCTGATTAACTTTACTTAAGCAATTATTTAGATTTCTTAAATATAGCTAATTAGCGCTTCGATATATTAATTGGTGTTTGCTGCCAAATAATCGTCGATTAATTTTCGGGAAAGTTTTCCACGCACCGCGACTTCATATCCTCGGGCTTGGGCCCATTCCCGCACGTCTTTTGCATTATATTTTTGATTCGGCAGGTGCCGGGCGCTTATAGATTCTGGGCGGGCTTTATCAATGAACTCCACAATGGCATTGCGGAATTTTTCGCAATTCTCCTTGGAGACATCCATGATGTAGCTGGATCCGTCAATACTGAACCGGATGACGTGCACATCTGTTTCCTGAAGCGGCTTGTCATCTAAGTCGTCATATATTTGGGTTATTTCGCGCCGGGCCATGCGAATCACCTTTCTAGTACCTATGAATTAGTAAATATTTCACTAAAAATATTTCCTACTTGTCCTGAATAATAGGTAGGTAGGAGATATGAATTTGTCAGCAACCATAAAAAGCTACACGGCAATTCCTTGCTATTAGTATAGATAAAGATTCAATAAATGCAATACACGACATGGAATATCGGCCTATTTATGGAGTTTGGTTTAATCCTTAATTGCGTGCAGCGAATCTGATATGAGGGGGAGGCATCGGTTCTTGTATGATTCTTGGATCATTCTTGTGTGGCTCTTATCGCATTCTT
>CAUVMZ010000211.1:0-4491 GCA_963552855.1 uncultured Corynebacterium sp.
GATGTTATCAAAAAGTTTCGAACAGGCATGTTTTATTAGAACACTTTCCGCTATGCTGTAAAGGACAAACTGTTATACCTTCGAACAGGCTTCGGCCACCGCGGAATGGTCTCAACATTCTAAAAATGTTTATCAAATTGCAACATGGTTTCGAGGGGAACACCGAATTTTCTACCCCTGATATAAGGAGCACTCTACATGGCGCGTAAACCCAAAAAGGTCAGCGTTGTTTCGAATTCAAAACCTGAAGCCGAACAACTTAGCGACCGGCAACGTCGCATCCTGCAAGTTATTCGTGATGCAGTAGTCCTCCGAGGCTATCCACCTAGTATTCGGGAAATCGGTGACGCCGCAGGCCTACAATCTACATCATCGGTAGCCTATCAATTAAAAGAGCTAGAGCGTAAAGGATTTTTACGCCGCGACCCCAATAAGCCACGGGCAGTCGACGTCCGCGCAATCCCTGGCGAAGAATTAAAAAAGACCGCTACGGCAGGCAAAGGTCGGAAGGCACCTACGGCCGCCATCACTGGCCAGTCAACTGTAGAGGCTGCTAACACTAGTTATGTGCCATTGGTGGGGTCGATTGCTGCAGGTAACCCCATTTTGGCGGAACAAAATATCTCTCTGTATTACCCACTCCCCCAGGAAATTGTGGGTGATGGAGAGCTATTCATGCTACAGGTTGTGGGCGAGTCCATGCGGGACGCCGGCATTTTCAACGGCGACTGGGTGGTGCTACGATCACAAAAAGTTGTCGACAAAGGCGATTTTGTGGCAGCCATGATTGACGGTGAGGCAACCATAAAAGAATTCCATCAAGACCAAAGCGGCATGTGGTTATTACCACATAATGATAGTTTTGATCCGATCGCGGTTTCTCCCGAAACGGAGATTATCGGCAAGGTGGTTTCCGTAATGCGGAAGCTCTGACTCGCCAAGTATAACGTAGACATAACCGCATACCTCCTGCCCCCAATAATAATGGCCCCTTATCACCTGGTTGAGGCGATAAGGGGCCTAATTTCGTCACGGCATTTCCGTCAGATACGCGGATAGCCATAGGGGTCATTCACCGCCATCTGGTACTACCCAGTATCCCGGCTAGATTCACCCGGTATGCGTGGAAAATGACGACAAATCCTGTACATTTACGCCATCAAACCTGAAAAAAGCACCCCCATTTAAGGGGTGTTGTGGAAATCACAGCATGAGCTGGTAATGTCACAAAAATGTTGATTTTTGCAGCTGAAAATTGAGAGTTTGGTCAAAAACGCCCCCAATAATGGTTGAATATCCACAATTTGCTTTTTGAAATCTGTGATTTGTTGGGGTTCAGCATGCAAGAATAGACTGCATACGTCCATTGCTACACCTAACTAAAACGGACACTCGACAGGTATAGCGTCTTTGTTCCACTCACTGTAGATAGAAAGCCGAGGAGTCATGTATTCGGAGGAGCGCCGTCGTCAAATCGCTTCCCTCACAGCCGTGGAGGGACGGGTTAATGTCACAGAATTAGCTGCGCGATTCGATGTCACCGCAGAAACCATCCGGCGTGACTTAGCGGTCCTCGACCGTGAAGGCGTAGTGCACCGGGTACATGGTGGTGCGGTGGCGAATCAAACATTCCAAACTACGGAATACAGTGTGGATGCGCGTCTTCGCTCCGCGTCGGGGGCAAAAAGCTCCATTGCGCATGCCGCCCTACAATTTCTCCCCGAGGCCCCAGGCGGCGGCATATTTCTCGACGCCGGCACCACCACCGCGGCTTTCGCCGAGCTCATCACGATGCAGCCCGCCGCAAAACAGTGGTCGATCGTGACTAATAGCCTATCTATTGCCCTTACCTTGGCTAATTCGGGATTGGATGAGATACAACTTCTGGGCGGGTCTGTGCGCGGCATCACCCAGGCGGTCGTGGGAAACGCGGCGCTCCGCACCCTGGCACTCATGCGCGCCGAGGTGGCATTCATCGGCACCAATGCGCTCACGGTTGACCATGGCTTATCGACGGCCGACTCGCAGGAAGCCGCCATTAAATCCGCGATGATCACCAATGCCCGCAAAGTCGTGGTTTTATGCGACTCCACCAAAATGGGCACCGATTATCTGGTGAGCTTCGGCTCGGTCGACGATATTGACGTGATTATCACGGATGCCAATGCACCCGAGTCGTTCGTCAAGGCACTCCGCGACCGCAATGTGGAAGTCATCATCGCCAGCTAGCACAGGCTGAGTCACCAGCGACCAGCAGCCAGCGCAAAACCACCCTGCTGCATCGCAATCAGGGTGGTTTTTTCGGCAATTATTTAGGCCTTATCGCCCAACAACAGTTCCCGAACTAAGGCACGAGCATTCGTTGCCCCTTCAGCATTCAGGGCAACTTCAGCGGCCTTCTGACAGGTCTCCAGGTTGACGGCGGCAAGCTGGGCACCCACACCGGCAATGGCGGTGGAGGCGGCAGACAGGGAGTTCACACCCAAACCGGTCAAGACGCAGGCCAACAGCGGATCGGCGGCAGCCTCACCACACACACCCACGGCGGTATTGAACTTCTTGCCTTCTTTACAGGTGTGATCGATGAGTCGCAGCACTGCCGGCTGCCACGGATCGGTCAGGTAGGCCAGCTGCGGAGACATGCGGTCCGCAGCCATGGTGTACTGGGTCAGGTCATTGGTACCGATCGACACAAACCGCAGGTGCGGCATGATCTTATCTGCCATCAGAGAGGCGGCTGGCACCTCAATCATGGCACCGGCGGTCAAGCCTCGGTCCCCGCACAAGCCGGCAAACCACTGGGCTTCCCGGGCGGTGGCCACCATGGGGGCCATGACCCAGGTTGGGGCGGTCTCTTCGGTACGGCCTAGCTCGGAAGCTGCCTTAGCAATAGCATCGAGCTGGCGGGTCAGAAGTGCCTCGTTGGCGCGGGCCACACGCAGGCCGCGCACGCCCAAGGCCGGGTTCATTTCGTCGGCCATGGAGGCAAAGGCCACCGGCTTGTCCGAACCAGCATCCAGGGAGCGAACCACAACCTTGGAGTTCGGGAACTGCTCCAGCACCTTCTTATAGACCTCGGCCTGCTCTTTCACTGACGGCTCAGTGGTAGCACTCAAGAAGCACAGCTCGGTACGGAACAACCCAATGCCTTCTGCCTGGGATTCTGTGGCGGCAATGCGGGCGGCCTTGCCGTCTTGCACATTGGCCAACAATTGCACATGGTGCCCGTCCTTGGTTTTAGCCGGGCCACGCCACTGGGCGACCCGCTCGGCCTGCATCTTGGACTCTTGCTCAGCCTGAACTGCGGTTTCGGGATCCGCGCCAAGAGAAATCGTCCCCAGGGAGCCGTCGATAAGCACCGGGGTGCCGGCAACAACGCTATGAATCTGGGAACCGGCTGCCACGATACAGGGAACGTTTAATTGGCGAGCAATAATGGCGGTGTGTGACGTCGGACCACCCAATTCAGTGACCAAGCCCACAAACAAATCCACGTTGAGAGCGGCGGTATCGGCCGGAGAAAGGTCATCGGCGAAGAGCACCACACGCTCAGTCACATCCGGTAAACCTGGCTCCGGCTCGCCACGCAGCTGTGCAATGACCCGGTCGCGGATATCCCGAAGGTCTGTAGTGCGTTCTGCCATCACACCGCCGGCAGCTTCGAACATCGTTACGAATTTAGTGGTAGCTGCGACAACAGCATACTCTGCCGGGTGACCACCGGTGATACCCTTCCGCACTGCCTTGCGCCAACCACGGTCATTGACCATACCAGCGGTTGCCTTGAGCACCTCGGCCGCTGCGCCCTTGGCGTGCGCTGAACGCTGAAGAAGCCGCTCAGCCACGACATCTGCTGCATCATTAAACCTGTCGAGCTCAGCTTCCCGCCGGTCCTCTGCTACAACCTGACCAGCCTTGGGTAGTTTCGGACGGGGGCTGATCCATACTGCTGGTGCATAACGCACCCCGGGGACCACAGCAGTACCTTTTAACACAGTGTCAACGCTCACGTTCTTCAACGTATGCCACCTATCTTCACATTGGAGTTCCTGTTAGAACTAGGACACCATAAAATCCACACTTCCGCAATAGAAACAAAATCAAAGTCACAAATTTTGTTGTGATTTATCGCATTTTGCGCTGATTTTTCGAGAGTTTTTCTGAATATGATTGACAATCAAAAATAACCGGACATAAACTAAGTATGGTTTCCCACATTTTCGGGTGATTATAGATTGGTAGCTGAACTATAACCGGAAATTCGGGAAGATCGTCTCCGCAAAGATTTTTAGTATGTTGTTTCCCACATTTAAACCCACGCCATAGGTTGCACGCTCTACATTAATAATAGGAGTGCTCATAGAAATCATTTCAATCCCCATATAGGTAGCTATGATTTGCAGAGCGGTTCCTAGGTTTTTACTAAAATTTTCACCCCTACCACTAACCCCATAAACCCACTTCAATGTGAGTTTTCATTATTCCGCACCC
>CAUVMZ010000212.1:0-4430 GCA_963552855.1 uncultured Corynebacterium sp.
TGAGCTTAAACCCTACACAACTTCTTTTGTTGGTTTGTGGTTGTTTCTTTGTTATTAATGTAGCTCTTTTTGTTTTTTGATGGAGGTTTTTCTTCGTTCACACCATTGGCACTACTAGTGAATTGGCTATTTTGTGATTTGTATCACTGTTTGGGGTGGGGTGTGTTGGGTTTGGTTGGGGAGGGGGTTATTGTTGGTGGTGTGGTGATGTCGCTTCGGGTTGTGCATGCTGGTTATGGTTATCGGTATTTGTTGCGGTCTGTTGCGGTGAATGATGTGGATCCTGGGGGTCGGGGTGTGGGGTTGGTGGATTATTATCAGGCGAAGGGGACTCCGTGTGGTCGGTGGGTTGGTGCGGGTTTGTCTGGGTTGGGTTCTTCTCGGGTGGTTTGTGGTTCGGAGGTGTTGGGGGAGCAGATGAGTGCGCTTTTTGGTGAGGGGTATCATCCGGATGTGGATGAGTTGGTGATGGGTGGAAAGGCACGGTTGGGGGAATGTCAGTTGGGTCGGGCGTTTCCGGTTTTTACGGGTGGGATTGAGGTGTTAGAGGCGATTGCCGTTGAGGAGAGGAAGTTGCGGGGGTTGGTGGGACATCGGTTGAGTGAGGGGGAGCGTAATGAGGTGGCGGTCCGGGTGGCGCGGCCGTTTTTTGTGCGGGAGTATGGTGATAAAGAGGTGCAGGATAGGCGGGTGTTGGCGTGGATAAATGAGGTGAAAAATGGTGTTGGGCAGGCGGTGAGTGGGTTTGATTTGACGTTTTCTCCGGTGAAAAGTGTATCTGTTGTATGGGGATTGGCGGATAAGGAGTTGGCGGGGAAGATTGCGAGGTTGCATCATGAAGCGGTGGATGAGGTGTTGGGGTGGGCGGAGGAGAATTGTGTGTTTACGAGGCGGGGTGTGGGTGGTATTGAGAAGATTCGGACGCGGGGTTTGATAGGGGCTCGGTTTACGCATTTTGATACTCGTGATGGTGATCCTGATTTGCATGATCATGTGTTGGTGTCGAATAAGGTGCAGGGGGTTGATGGGGTGTGGCGGTCGGTGGATAGTCGTAGTTTGCATCGGAGTGCGCAGGCGTTGAGTGCTAGGTATAACTTGGTGTTGCAGGATAAGTTGTCGCGGGTGTTGGGTTTTGATTTTACGGAGCGGCCGCGGGGGGATGGGAAGCAGTCGGTGTGGGAGATTAAGGGGGTTTCTGATGCGGTGATTGAGGCGTTTTCGTCGCGGCGGGCGCAGGCGAAGCCGGTGCTTGAGGGGTTGGTGGATGAGTGGGTGAGAAAGCATGGCGTGTCGCCGTCGCGGCGGCGGTTGTATCAGTTGTGGCAGGAAGCTATTTTGCAGACTCGGAAGGTGAAGGGGGAGGCAGCAAGTTTGGATGAGTTGCGGGAGAATTGGGCGGCGTTGTGTGCTGGGATGATCGGGGAGGAGGATCAACGAATGTTGTTGCAGGTGCTGGATAACTGTGGTGGTGGGGTGCATGATGCACCATTGTTTGATTATGGGATGCATGCTGACCAGGTGATTGAGGATGCGATGGCGCAGGTGATATCACGGCGGGCGGTGTTTTGTCGGTCGCATGTGGAGGTGGCTGTTAATCAGGTGTTGCGGGGGTTTCGGTTTGTAAGTGATGTGGAGCGGGATAAGGTGCAGCAGCAGGTGATGGATCAGGTGATGGTGCGAAAAGCAGTGGTGATGAATCCATGTGAGGGATTGGTGTTGCCGGATGCATTGGTTCGGCATGATGGGCGGGCGCTTGATTTTGATGAGTTGCAGGTGCGGTACACTACGAGGGAGCAGTTGGGGCAGGAATATGATGTGGTCCATGCAATGGATGAATATGCTGGCTTGGGAGTGGGTGCTCGGGATGTGGCGAGGGCGCTTAAGGCTTTTGCTCGTGAAAAGGGATTTGCGTTGAATGCGGGGCAGTCAGCCATGGTGGAGCAGGTGTTGATGGATGATGCTAGGTTGAGTGTTGCGGTGGGTCCGGCGGGGACGGGGAAGACGACGTCGATGGAGTTGGTGGCCAGGGTGTGGGAGAAAAAGGGTGGGAAGGTGATGGGGTTTGCACCATCAGCGGCGGCGGCGAAGGTGTTAGAAAAGGATATGGGGGTTGGGTGTCATACAGTGGATTGGTTGGTGTTTTTATGGCAGAAGGGTGTGAGTGAAGGGCTGGGTTCGGCGGAGATTCTTGCTGATCCACGGATTGGGTTATCGGCAGGGGATTTACTGATTGTGGATGAAGCCGGTATGGTTTCGACATCAAAGATGCATACGGTGATGGAGATTGCTAGGGCGGCGGGGGCGAAAGTGTTGATGGTGGGGGATCCTGCGCAGTTGGATGCGGTGGATACGGGTGGGTTGTTTAAGACGTTGACGAAAAATGAGAAGGTTGTGATGCTAGATGAGGTGATGCGGCAGGTTATGCGGAATGATGTGGGGGAGGTTGTGCGTGATGAGGAGCAGGCGGCAGCATCAATGGCGTTGCGGCGTGGGGTTGTTGGGGAAGACTTAGATGATGCGGTGGGGGTGTATGCAGCACGGGGTTGGATTACTGGTGGGGGTAGGAAAAAGATGTTGGAAGAGATTGTGTCTGGGTATTTATCGGATGTTCGGGCTGGGAAATCGTCGCTTGCGATGGCAGCAACGAATGAGGATGTGCGGTGGCTGAATGAGCAGATTCAGAAGGCGCGGATTGGTGATGGGAAGGTAAGCCATGAGGTGGTAATCCAGCTTGCTGATGGGTTGGTAGCAGGTGTGGGGGATGAGGTTGTTGCCAGGAAAAATGATTATATTACCCAGATCAGTGGGGTGAAAAAGCGGGTGTATAACGGGCAGAAATTTGTTGTGACGCGCGTGGAAAAGGGAGTGGGGATGTGGGTTCGTGATGTGGTGTCGAAAGAGATGATGTGGTTACCAGTAGAGTATGCGGGGGAGAAAATCCAGGTGGCGTATGCGTCTACCTTGCATAGGGCGCAGGGGGCGACGGTGGATACGGCGCATGCTTTGATTACGCCGATGGTGGATAAGAATGCTGCGTATGTGGCGATAACCAGGGGGAAGTGGGTTAATAAGATGTATGCTGTAACGGATCAGGTGTTGGATATAGGGGCAGAAGATGCGCATATGCATATGGCTGGGGATGATATGGCGAAGACTCCGGAAGAGATTATTAAAAATGTCTTTCTGCGGGATTTATCGCAGGTATCAGCTTTGGATGAGATGGATGTTTTGGAGCAGGAGTCGAATTCGTACCGGCGGGTGCGGGGGCTATATGTGGAGGGGGTAGCTCAGGCAACGCGGGTGTTTGCTGACTATGTGGTAGATGAGGTGTTAGGGGTGGAAGAGGATGAGTTTGAGGGGCGGGATGCGGTTATGAATGCGGTTATTTATGCAGCGAATCGAGGGTTGGATGTGCGTGATGTGGTCGATCTAGTCAGCGGTGTGTCGTATGGTGGGGTAAAAAGTTACGGTAGGTTAGTGGCATCGCGGGTGCGGGCGTGGGTTGATGATGTGGTCGATAAAGAAGAGTTTGCTGATAAGGTGGCGGCTGGGCATGCTGCGGGGGTGTCGGTCATTGTTCCGCCGCCGCCGTCATGGAAGGGAGAGGATCAGCAGTTACGGTCGTGGTTGGTGGCAACCCGGGAGCAGTTGCACGTGGGGGAGGCAGCATTTCATGATATGGTTGCTGCTTCCCAGCAAAAGTTGGGGGATGAGGAGGTTGTGAAGAATCAGGTTCTTCATGGGGTTCAGGCTGCGGGTATTGATGCTGGTGGTCGGCGGTTTACGGGGGTGGAGTTTGTGGATTGTGACCTGACAGGTGCTGATTTCACCAGGGCAGTATTTGATAATGTGAAGTTTACTGGATGCACGTTAACCGGTACACAATTTAATAGTGCACAATTGGATAAGGTGCGGTTTGTGCAGTGTTTTGCGGATCAGGCTGATTTTCATGATGCGACAAGCAGCGATGCGCAAGGAGTGATGTTTGTGGTGTCGCGGTTGAAACATGCAAGCTTCCGGGGAGTGAAGTTTATGGCGTGTGTGATGCGGGAATGTATGGTGCAATCTGCTAATTTTTTGGGGGCGGTGTTTAAATATAGTACGTGGCGGCATAGTGATATGACGGATACGAAGTGGGATCATACACCTCAGTTAGGGGTACGGCCGCAAGTGTCAGAGATTACTGGTGAGGTGGGTAACCCATTAGTTGAGGTGCAGAATCAGCAGTCATCACCTGGTTTGTTTAGGCAAGGCTGGGGGTCTCCATCGCATGATGTGCAGCATGAACAAACGCCACATGGTCATGAGTTGCTGGGGTTTGATTTTGAAATCCCTTGATGTGTCTGGTGACGGGTGTTGGTAAGTGGTTGCGGCTCAGGTTATGTTGGGGGGATTTTTTGTGGGAAGATTGAGTTCCAGGGGTTTCAGGG
>CAUVMZ010000213.1:0-4399 GCA_963552855.1 uncultured Corynebacterium sp.
GCGGCGGTTCTGAAAGCATGCGGGGATGGGGCAGGTGAACATGAGGGTCAGGGCCAGGACGGGCTGCACAATGAGTAAGGTGCCAAACCCTAAGGCAAGCACCTGAAACCCATAACCGGATAGTGCCGTGAGCAGGGCAAACCACCAGAGAGGCCGTTTTGCGGCCGCCACGATGGGGGAGTCGCCGTCGTCAAGCCGGTGCGCGGTAATGCGGTGACGCACGACGGTGCCCCAGGCAATAACGAAGGCCGCAATGAGGGCGAAGCCTACGGCTAGAAGATTGTCATGCACTAGTCTAGCCTAACCGCTACAGTCCGGCGTCGAAAAGCTTATAGACTGGTTTCCCGCTACCTTAGCTTGTATGCTTGACTTTCGTTAGGTTGATAGTTTTATGAGGAAGGGCGTGGCCCGTGGCACTTATCGTACAAAAATACGGTGGTTCGTCACTCGAAAGCGCGGAGCGAATTCGCCGAGTCGCCGAACGGATTGTCGCTACCAAAAAACAGGGTCATGACGTGGTGGTCGTGTGCTCAGCAATGGGGGACACCACCGATGATCTGCTGGATCTTGCCGCCCAGGTCAATCCGGTGCCGCCGGCGCGGGAGATGGACATGTTACTGACTGCCGGCGAACGCATATCCAATGCCCTGGTCGCTATGGCCATTGCCTCGTTCGGGGCGGAAGCACAATCATTCACCGGGTCGCAGGCGGGCGTGCTCACCACCGAACGGCACGGCAATGCGCGCATCGTGGACGTCACCCCGGGCCGGGTGCGGGATGCCTTAGATCAGGGCAAAATCTGCCTAGTTGCCGGCTTCCAGGGCGTGAACAAAGACACCCGCGACGTGACCACCCTGGGCCGCGGCGGCTCCGACACCACCGCGGTGGCCCTGGCTGCGGCGCTGGGGGCCGACGTGTGCGAAATCTATTCGGACGTGGATGGTGTATACACCGCGGACCCCCGCCTGGTGCCCGACGCCCAAAAACTGAATCAGCTATCGTTCGAAGAAATGCTGGAGCTTGCGGCATCCGGCTCGAAAATCCTGGTGCTGCGCAGTGTGGAATACGCGCGCGCCTTCAATGTTCCTATTCGTGTGCGCTCGTCGTACAGCAATGACCCCGGCACCCTCGTGTCCGGTTCGATGGAGGATATCCCTATGGAAGAAGCAGTACTCACCGGTGTGGCCACCGACAATTCCGAAGCTAAACTATCGGTGCTGGGCATTCCCGACAACCCGGGTGAGGCTGCCAAGGTGTTCCGCGTGCTCGCCGACGCCGAAATCAATATCGACATGGTGATCCAAAACATTTCCTCCCTTGCGGATAACCGCACCGACATTACGTTCACCTGCCCCCGTGCCGACGGTCCCCGCGCCGTGGAACTCCTCATGCGGCTGCAAAACGACGGCACCTGCCGCAATGTGCTTTACGACGACCAAATCGGCAAAGTCTCCCTGGTGGGCGCCGGCATGCGGTCGCATCCCGGCGTGACCGCCACCTTCTGCGAAGCCCTGCGGGACGCCGGCGTGAACATTGAACTCATCAACACCTCCGAAATCCGCATCTCCGTGCTCATCCGGGAAACCGACCTGGCGAAATCCGCGAAAGCCCTCCACGACGCTTTCGAACTGGGCGGCGACAAACAAGCCGTCGTGTATGCGGGAACCGGCCGCTAACCCACCCCTCACCGTCACCCACACGGACCACTATTTATAAGGAGACACCTTTTTCATGACTACTGTTGCAGTCGTCGGCGCCACCGGCCAGGTCGGCCGGGAAATGCGCCGCATCCTCGAATCCCGCGACTTCCCGGCAGACACCTACCGGTTCTTCGCCTCGGAACGCTCCGCCGGCAAAGTGCTGCAATTCCGCGGCCAGGACATTGAGGTAGAAGACGTGGCGAAAGCCACCGAGGAATCCCTCCGCGGCATCGACATCGCCCTGTTCTCCGCAGGTGGCGGCACCTCCAAGCAGTACGCCCCCCTGTTCGCCGCCGCCGGCGCCACCGTGGTCGATAACTCGTCCGCCTGGCGCAAAGACCCCGACGTGCCCCTCATCGTTGTGGAGGCCAACCGGGAGGCCGCGCAATCCGTGCCCAAGGGCATTATCGCCAACCCGAACTGCACCACCATGGCGATCATCCCGGTGCTGGCCGTCCTCAATGATGTTGCCGGCCTGGAAAAACTGCACGTCTCCTCCTACCAGGCCGTGTCCGGCTCCGGGCTGGCCGGTGTGGACACCCTGGCGAAGCAGATCGCCGAGGCCGGCGACCGGGCCACCGAACTGGCGGTCGACGGCTCCGCCGTATCGTTTAGCGACCTGGGCCCCTACGTGGCACCGATTGCCTACAATGCATTGCCGTTGGCCGGGTCGCTGGTCGACGACGGCAGCGAAGAAACCGATGAGGAGCAAAAACTCCGCAACGAATCCCGGAAAATCCTGGGCCTGCCCGATCTCAAGGTGGCCGGCACCTGCGTGCGGGTTCCCGTGTTCACCGGCCACACCATGACGGTGCATGCCGAATTCGCCCGGCCCATCACCCCGGATCAGGCCCGGCAGGTATTGGCTGGCGCCCCCGGTGTGCAGGTCGTGGATGTTCCCACCCCGCTGGCCGCCGCCGGCAAGGACGACTCCCTGGTGGGGCGCATCCGCCAAGACCAAACCGTTGACGACAACAAGGGCCTGGTGTTCGTGGTGTCCGGCGATAACCTCCGCAAGGGTGCCGCCCTGAACGCGGTCCAAATCGCCGAACTCTTGGTCTAATACATGTAGCGCACAAACCAGTGCACATATCCCCGGTGGCCTCGGGAAATCCGCGGCCGCCGGGGATATGCGTCTATCATGGGACTTCATGTCTCATATCACGCTTACCCCAGCATTGCCCACGGATTTTCCCGAACTGAAACGCCGACTCCAGGCCGCTTTCGCTCCCGCGGTCATTGCGGAGTTCGGGGATTCCCTGACCGAACCCATTCCTTCCGACGCGGAATTAGCCGAATCGTTTACCACACCGGGGGTTGAGGTGTTGCACGTTGTCCACGAAGGGAAATCCGTGGGTGGGGCGGTGGTGTCCACCGATCATGATGGCAGCCACGGCAATCTGGAGTTCTTTTTCCTCGACGGGGTCAGCCAGGGTAGCGGTGTGGGATTTGCTGCGTGGCAGGCCATAGAGCGGCGGTATTCCACCGTGCGGGTTTGGGAAACCCACACCCCCTATTTTGAAAAACGAAACATTCATTTCTATGTGAATAAGTGCGGCTTCCACATTGTGGAATTTTTTCACCCTGGACACCCAGAGCCCCACGAGTCCCCGGAAACTTCGCAACATGAAGCTGATGGTACTGGTGTTCCCGATTATTCGTTTCGGTTCCAGAAAATCATCACCAGGTAATGCGATAGGGCCTGTCATGCCTGACCAACCAGCAATATCACATTTGATTAGGCTTCCCTTTTAATTTTCTACGGTTGAAAAGTTATACCTTTTGGATGTAGGCTATAAATCAGACTCCAACCCATAGAAATAACCCAATATTGATGGAAGGGATGCCATGAACACCAATGATATTGTGACAAACGGCATGGGCCCAGAGCTCACCGGCACCACCCACCAACACGGCGGTCGACCGGTTGCCAGCGAAAACGTTTCCATTACCGCCGGCCCCCAAGGTGCCACCGTTCTCAATGACATTCACCTCGTTGAAAAACTTGCCCACTTCAACCGGGAACGGGTCCCGGAGCGGAACCCTCACGCCAAAGGCCACGGGGCGTTCGGCGAATTACACATCACCCACGACGTGTCCGCTTACACCAGGGCGCAGCTGTTCCAGCCCAACACCGTGACCCCGGTGGCCGTACGGTTCTCCACGGTCGCCGGCGAGCAGGGCTCCCCCGACACCTGGCGGGACGTGCACGGGTTTGCCGTCCGGTTCTACACCGAGGAAGGTAACTTCGATATTGTGGGCAATAACACCCCCACGTTCTTCCTGCGTGACGGCATGAAATTCCCGGACTTCATCCATTCCCAGAAGCGCATGGGGCCCACCGGTTTGCGGTCCGCTGACGCCCAATGGGACTTTTGGACCCGCACCCCGGAATCCGCCCATCAGGTGACTTACATCATGGGGGATCGGGGTACCCCAAAAACCTCCCGCCACCAGGACGGCTATGGTTCCCACACCTTCCAATGGTTGAACGCCAAGGGCGAGGCCTTCTGGGTGAAATATCACTTCAAAACCCGCCAGGGTTGGGACTGCTTCACCGACGAAGAGGCCCAGGAAATGGCCGGCAAAAACGCCGACTACCAGCGCGAAGACCTGTTTGATGCCATTGAACGTGGCGACTATCCCATCTGGGACGTCAAGGTGCAAATCATGCCCTTCGCCGAGGCCGAAACCTACCG
>CAUVMZ010000214.1:0-4349 GCA_963552855.1 uncultured Corynebacterium sp.
CAGTTCCTTATATTGGCGTAGCGCCTCCTCGTACCGGCCCTGGTCTTCCAGCAATTGCACCCATTTCCCCCACACCAAGAGGGTCCGCTCGTCCGTATTCCCCAACCCGGCGCGACAATCCGTCACCACCGGGCCTAAAAGTTCCGTGGCGTCCGCGTTCCGCTGCAGGGCAAGTAGACATTCCACTACCGAATACCGGGCGTCCAGCGTTGCCGGATCCTGCTTCCCTAATAATTCTTCCCGACGCACCGCCACCGCGGTATATTGTTCTAGCGCCGGCTCATATAGTGTGGTTTCCGCAAAGCACCTGGCCCAGTCGGCACGATTATTCACTGTCACGGGATCCTTGTCACCGAACACCTTTTCGCATGCTGCCACGAGTTTCCCGAGTTGGGGGCGAGCCTCCGCATATTTTTTATCGGTCATGAGCGAGGTGGTGTAGTCTCGCCACGCTGCGAGGGTATCGGGATGTTCCGCTCCTAAGGATTGCCGCACGTATTCCAGCCGGGATAGTGGCGTTGTCGGCTCTTCCGCAGCGGTTTTGGCGCTCCCAGCTTGAGTGCCATCGGTTTTGTGAGGCTTGGCTTTGGGGGCGTCAGTTTTAGATGTCTCGTGCTCGTGGGGAGTTTCGCGGGAAGGTTCGTGCGGGGTTATGTTTGGAGTCTCATCCATGTTTTCACTCTACAGGGTTCTTAGACTCTGCGATCTCGCAGGCAAACTGCGCCCCAAACTCTTGGACGTGTCGGGTGGTTGAATGATCCTCCCCGTAGATGCGGGTGCAGTCCTGTACTAATACATCGTATTCGGACCAGGCGTCGTCCACCTGGCCCAGGGCGAAGAGGGTGCGCATGTAGTCGTAGCGGAGTTCGATGGTCTCTAGGCTGTCATCTCCATTGATTTGTCGGGATACCGCCAGGAGCCCATCGAATTCGGCTAGTGCTTCCTCGTATCGGTCGAGGCACACCAGGGTGGTCGCGTATTGGGACCAAATGACGAAATGCCGCTTGTGGGTTTCTCCAAATACGTCTCGGGCAGCGCGGCGGGCTAGGTCGAATTCGGTGCTGGCTTTCTCGTAGTTGCCGGCGGCGAGGAGGCTGCGGGCGTAGATGGTACGGAGCCGGATCACGTCGGGATGGTTTTCGCCACGGTCTTTGATGACAAGGTCGATGAGGGCGCGGTAAAATTCGGCGGCGTCTTCGTGCCGGTTGGCTCCGTCGAGGATTTTGGCGTATCCCAATATGGTGTGGAGGGTGTCGGGGTGGTTTTCGCCAAAGAGTTCGAGTCGGGTGGCGAGGAGGTCGTGGAATTCCATGAGGGATTCTTCGAGCTCGTTTTGGTTGGCGAGTCCGGCCGCGTAGCTGTTCCAGTATCGGAGTGTTTTGGGGTGATGGGGCCCGAAGACTTTGCGGGAGTCGTCGAGTAATGCAGCAGTGTGGGCGACTGCGGCATCGGTGTGGTGGGCGTTACTGAGGCAGATGGCGTATTGGTTGCGGATTTTAAAAGTAGAGGGGTCAGCGGGGCCAAAAACCCGCACATAGGATTCGATTGTTTGTTCGTATTCTTCGATTGCTTCGTCGTAGCGTTGGAGGGCGTGGAGGGCGGCGGCACGTTTGGCGTGCATGATGACGGTGCGTTCGTCGGTTTCGCCCCATACGGCGGTGAATCTAGGGAGGAGTTTTTCGCATTCTGCCAGGGCTTCTTTATGCTTCCCGGTCTTGCCTAGAGATACCGTGTAGTGTGCCCAACTTGTCAGGGTGTCGGGGTGGTCTTTACCTTGCACATGGCGGCGGGAGGTATACACTCGGGAAAATATTTGGGTGGCGCCTTCAATATTGCCGAGCCGGTTGAGGCATTGTGCTACCTGTTCTTGCGCATGGAGGGTTTCGAGGTGTTCCGGCCCGAGGTTGTGTGCCGCCACTTCCTGGAGCACCGCGAATTGTGTACCGGCATCTCGCACGTCACCTGCCTGATACAGGAATTGGGCGAATCTGCGGCGGATTGGGATGGTTTCGCCGCTTTTCTTCCCATAGCTTTGTT
This sequence comes from uncultured Corynebacterium sp., assembly GCA_963552855.1. GTDB lineage: Bacteria > Actinomycetota > Actinomycetes > Mycobacteriales > Mycobacteriaceae > Corynebacterium. Next base: position 2,038 of record CAUVMZ010000214.1, read on the forward strand.
CCTGCACAGTCAACAGCGCACTAAATTCCGCCGCCGCCGCATCCAGTTGGTTCTCCGCTACAAGCGCATCAATGTACTCGTTCCAGGCCCTATAGGTGTCCGGGTGGTGCATGCCCGACCGCTCTTGAAGCTCCACCAAATGGGTTTTCAGCTGGGTGCTGGTTGCAATCATTCTTTAACTGTACAACCCCGGTTGTCTGGTGTTGCTTTTCGACGCTACCCCTGGCAGAAATACTCCGCTACTTTTTGGGATAGTTCCTGGTAGGCCATGGTCTGCGGGTCATACTCCCCCAAGATTCGCACACATTCGGGGATGAGAAACTCGTATTCCAAATGGGCTTCGGCAATTTTTTCGCTTGCAAATAATGCCCATGCGTAGTCGTTCCAGAGTTTGAGTGTTTCGGGGTGATCTTCGCCGCGCGCCTGCCGGGAGTCGTGGAGCAGGTGTTCCCATTCGCAGAGGGCTTTCTCGTAATCGCCCATGTCCATGAGGCAGTCGGTGCATCGTACCCGCAGATAGAAGGTTCGATCGTCGTTTTCTCCGTGGAGTCGGCGGGCACCTTCCTTAGCGCGTTGGAATTCCGTGTATGCATCAAAGATTTGTTCGCTTCCGAGTAGGCAGTGGGCGTACCGGCTGCGAAGATCCACGGTGTCGGGGTGGAATTCGCCCTTTTGGTCTGTCGATATTTCCGTGAGTTGGGCGAGTTCGGCGGCGGCTTCGTGGAAACGGCCGGCATCGGCCAGCATGATGGCGTAATTACGCCAGGTTTGGCGGGTTTCAACGTGGTCGGCGCCTAGGAGACGCCGACGGGCGATGAGGAGAGTGTGGGCTTCCGATACTGCTTCATTGGTGTAGCCAGCATTGGCGAGGCTGGCTATATAGTTATGCCACACGGTGAGGGTTTCTGGGTGCTCTGGCCCGAGAATTCGCCGGTAGTCGGCAAGGAGTCTGGTCATTTCGGCGTAGGCTTCGTTGCTGCGGCCGAGTTCGCTAAGACAGGCAGCGTGGTGGCCACGAGTGTTGAGCGTGTCTATGTGGTCCGGGCCTAAGTCGTCACGCCTGGCTATCAGGAGGCGGTGGATTTCTATCAATGCCAGGTTGGGTTTCCCGATCCCCCTCAGGATCGCGGCGTATTTACTACGCACATAGAGGGTGGAGTTATGGTGATTGCCTAAGAGTTTGGTGCAGAATGGGAGCAATAATTCGGCTTCGGCGAGGGCTTTGGGGTAATCGCGCTGTTTCTCTAAACAAACCAGATAGTTTATCCAGGTTCCTAATATGCCTGGGTGATCATTTCCATAGAGGCGTCGACGAGTAGTGAGGAGTTCGGAAAATATCTGACCGGCTTCTTCGTATTTTCCCAGGTATGTTATACATTCGGCGGTTTTCCCGCGGAGATAGAGCCATTCCTCACTGGTAGGCCCATAGTGATGATATGTGAGTTGCGCCGCCTGATGGAATTTGGTGTAGGCGTCTTGATATTTGCCCTTTTGCATGAGGTAGTGGGCGTATTTGCTGATGAGGCCGGCAACGAATATGTGGTTGTCACCAAGCATACGTTCGCTGACTGATATAAGTAGGGCCAGTTCGGTGAGTGCGTGTTCGGTGTCGCCATCACGTATGAGCGCATCGATATAAGTCAGCCACACTTCCCTGGTGTCGGCGTGCTCCTCCCCTAACCGGGTGCGAAGCTCGTCAAAGGTTTTTTTGATACCAGTGGTACGGGAGTTACGGATTTTAGTCATAGGCTTACTGTACAGAATCACTAGTTCACCTATTCTGAACCTTGCCGAGGTTTCGGCGGTTTATTATTTCACATGACGTGATGGCGTAGATCATGCGATCTCTTTTTGTCTGATCTCGCCTTGGCGTAGCCTTGTTCGGGTCGTGATGTGGCTCTGGCCCGGCTTGTGCCAACCGCTGGTAGCCTGTGTTTTTCTGCGACGGACGGCGTTATGACCTCTCCATACCCGCATTAGTGTCTGAGGTGCTACTAATCCGGGTTTTGTGTTGTTTCACCGTAGTCTCCCAACGATCACACTCATGATCGTGTCCCTATTTGTGTTCCATCTACACCCGCGCTGCCCCCGACCGCGATAGATCTGTGAGACTCTGACGTACGGTGATTATTCGAATGCAGGCCTGAGCTTAGAATTGCCCAAATAAGCATTCAGGTTTCCTGGGACCAACCAGGATGGGTCGAGGTTGGCTAGCCCAGCTCAGCACTTGTTCTAAGCTGGGGTTCCACTAACATATCGGACCTCTCTGAAGTAGGTGATAGTCCCTCTGTGATCCACACAACTTAGATCCG
>CAUVMZ010000215.1:0-4289 GCA_963552855.1 uncultured Corynebacterium sp.
TATATGCATTGGTTTTATATCTCCCTGAAGCGTTGGACCGTAAATCCGTTTTTACGGTCCAACACTTCAGAGGATGGGCTATCTTCAATAACTTCAGAGAGCTTGAGATTTAAACCTCAACCAGCAGCGCCATCATTTCTTCAAGAGTGAAAAGCCGACCCCCAGCATCAGAAGGCAGAGTTTCGAACCCTAGTATCTGCCGGCATCGTTCCAATAACGTATTATAGGCTGGAGCCATACGATGTAATGGTTCGAACATGCCATCAGCAGGTAATAACTCATCCCACCCATACTTCATAATCAACCACATAGCATAAGACATCATCTGTGGCTCCGCAGCAAGGTGATAGCCACGAAACGTTAACAGGTCTTTCACTTTATCAGGTACGGTGTTTCCAGATTTCTCTACAGCGGCTATGCTGCGGTAGAAACGCCGAAACATCATTAATGTATTAGTGACAGTCATTGCATCCTGCGGCGCAAAATCTGGTCGGGTAGGGGCAAGCGCAACAGGATACTCAGCAGCAAACCCTTCACGGAAGATCAGCATCTGCTCGGTAAGAAGGTCCTCGGTATGAAAAACGTCCGCAAGCTCTGGGTGCAACCGTACCAATGCTAGCTGCACGTTTGTCACCATTTCTAAGAGTTTACGGGTCGAAATATCAATTCGATCAGGCATACCTAAATGTGAGTTAAACTCCGAAATGTTTTGTGCTGCGATAAATTCCTCTATAACCTGCTTGACTAATTCATTGACGTTAATGCCCATTTTCTGGGCATGCTCTGCTACTGCTGTTTGCAATTGGGCATCAAGATGTACGCTAATTTCTGTCTCCACAATCATTTCTCCCTTCGGCTAGCTGGGAATTTTAGAGTTGAACCTCAGCAACCTCAGCTTGTAAATCAGGGTGTTGAACCTGCAAGGACGTATGCACATCCAACTGGGGTTGGGGTTGCTGGACCATGTTGTCATATTGCTGTTGATGAGCAAGAGATGGCGATTCTGGACTAAGTCCGACAGAATTAATATAAGCATTAATCATGTCATCAGGAGCCCCCACAGCCATCAAATCTTCGGCTTTTTCATACGGCGAGAGCATTGTATTTTTAGTGAGATAACGACCTTGGTCAGGGTACTCATTATTTAAAGATGCCTCTAATTGATGAAAATGTCCTGGTTGCAGATTATCCGGGTTAGTGTTCATCACATGATTAAAGACCGTGTTATGTCCCAAATCAGATGGAGTGCTACTGGGGGTAAACTGGTCGATGTCATGCAGATGAGCCATAACATGAGCAGATTCCACCATTCCCCGTCGTAGGTATTCATCTTGGATAAACTGTTGCTGATTATGATTGGCATCTAATGCTGCACGAGCAGTTTCTACTGCCAACCGTCCTAACGAATACCGAGATAATAATCTCGGCCCCGGCGGAACAACCCGCGGTGGAAACTGCCGAGGCTGAATAACCGTCGTGTTATGAGTAACAAACTTCTTAATAACCTGCGTTAGCCGCAGTGCATGCCGGGCATCTATCGTCGTGTGATTCTTAGGGCTCAATATTCTTCCTACCTCCTACCAAGCATCCTTATTTGATGAATCAGTTTCTGATTCTAAATTCGGCAGCGGAAGAGCATCCGCAAACGTATCACTTGTTTCATCTAAGATGCCCCCAGGTCGCATCAAACGATCCATATGATAATCAGCATACGTTCGCAAAAACGTCTCTACATATGTACTAGGCTCTGTGCGCCGCAGTAACTCATAGCGCTGCCATAACTCATGAATACGCAATAACACCTGCTCATGGTTATACCATTGATCCGACCAGTTCACACGAGTCAATGCAGCCTCTGTATTACCATACGCAGGTGCCAAAAACTCAAGGAAAAAGTCATACTCATCAAAAAACTGCGGTGTCGGTGGTGGGGCACCGAATAATTCCTCCTCAAGCTGCTGATATGCCTTATCGGCTACTGCATCAAGCGCCTTGGTAAAATCATCACGATTAGCCAACCCATCAGCATAATCAAGAATACGGTCATTAAGATGCGTTTCTACCTGAGAACGAAGCGCATCAAAAAGCGCCTGATGCACAGACGACTCTAGAGGATGCATAGCCATACAATCATCATCCTTTCACCAATTAAAACGTCAGAAGGTTATTGTTCCTTCGGCAATAATGCTGTAATGTCCTTATCCCAATCATGACGTTTCCAGAAAGGAATTGCCTTTAACGCCATCGGGGAACGCTTTGAAATAAACGCTAATACCCGCCCCTCACCTAATGAAGCCAATTCTGATTGAATAAGAATCTTTTTTTCCTTCTTCGACGAACTCACCGATCGTGTCCCCTCACTATGGGAAACAGATTGCTCCCATTCCTCATAATCACCAACAAGCTTTTCCAACCGCTCTAGCATGTCATTATCACGAACCCCACCGCCATACACGACAACTGCTGCTGCGGACCACAATAATTCCATGCCTTCTTTACCCCAGACCCCCACACCCTGGTTATACGACTGCAAAATCGTCATAAGAATAATCGACCGCGATCCATAATGAGAATACAACCGAGGAAGATCCGGCCACTTCACCACATTAGCAGCCTCATCTAATGCACACACCATCGGCACCGGCAATCGGTTACCATTTTCCAAACCGTATCGTTCAGCCGCTTTGGTAATAGCAGCAATCAATGCCGTCGTTAATGCAGCAGCATTACTTGCACCATCTTGACTAAGCACATACATAGTATCTGATTTCTGCCGAACAAACTCATCAGGATGAAACTCCCGTACCTTCGGATTCGGAGTCACCCACGCAGGAATAGAAATACTCGCCAAAAACGCCAACATAGCCTTGGCCATGGAAAACACACTCGACCGGGTCTTATCCGTAATGTTATATAACGCCATCAACGAATCAGCAAAAGGCGATAAATCAATAACATCCTCCCACTCTTGACTACTTTCATCATGAGGATCAGGGAATCGAGAAAAATGCTTTTTCGGCCGTGATACCTTCAGCTTTTTATGCTTCGTTAAAATAGTAATCGGGGTTTTATTCTTATCATTACCAGCCCACTTCACGCACTCTGTAATGGGTAATCCATCTAAAGCCGCAGCCATAAACCACAGCTGCAACAATTCCGTCCCACTATTGACAAAGTATGCATTATCCCCCGAACTTGCATCCGCCCCCAACGCCGCAGTCCTAAAAATATCCGCCAACGCTTTTGCTTCCTCATCCATCTTATACGGATCGCGCATCAACGCAGATAACGGATTATAAAACCACCGAGGCTGATCATAATTTGTCGCAATATCCTGCGGATCAAACACCCACACCTGACCCCGCGCCTCAGTGATCGCCGATGTCTCATACACAATATCCGGCTTATTCGAACTCGTTAACACATTACCAGGAGCATCCACAATCGCCGGAATCACATAACTGGTTGTCTTCCCCATCCGTGGGCCACACACGATCAACCACAATGCCTCCCAGTCCGCGTACACCTTCCTATCCCCCCTCGACTTTTTCTTCGACACCGCAGGTAACGCCGCACGAGTAATAGGCTCTCCAATCACCAACCCAGGATGTTTTTCTGCCAAATCTTTATCCGGCATCCACTTCAACGCTTTTCTTTCCGCTTCACTCCGAGACAACGAATCAAAATCCGCCTGCGGCGCTAAATACTTCTGCATCTTATCCACTCGAATAGCTTTCCCCTTCGGTTTCCGCAGAAAAAACAGCACTCCACCAGCAATCACGAGTCCCAGAAGTAGAAAAAACACAACTCCCGACAACAGTGTCCACTGTGCTTTGCCAAACACTGTGAGAATGAAATTCTCAAGCGGATTTTTCCGCACTGACTGCGGTTCGCCGGTAATCCAGACAGACACCCACATACTCACAGATATCAACACTGACAACCCCACTGTCAGCCCGAAACCCCATAAACCCAACAGTAATTTTGTCTCCATTTTGGCGCTACCAGCATCACGCGCCCCATTCCGCCCAGACATACTATCGCTTACCTCCATACTTCGTTTACCTAAACAATAAATAATAGAGATAAAAAATTCTAGAGTTTCCTCCCCCATTTATGTACTGGCTGAGGGTTCGGTTTTGGAATCTCTTGATGTGTCTGGTGGTGATTGTGGCTAAAGTTATATTGGGGGGATTTTTTGTGGGAAGATTGATTTCCAGGGTTGGGTGATGGGTTTTTGTATATCTGGGTTTACTTTTTTGCGGTGTTTGGTTGGGGTTTTTGGTGTT
>CAUVMZ010000216.1:0-4267 GCA_963552855.1 uncultured Corynebacterium sp.
CAGAACCACCACGTCGCGTCGGGAGAGGAGGCTGGAGGTGGCGCTGTGGCGGAGTCGTTCCACATCGTCGTTGATGGCGGAGTCTTTTTCTATGTAGGTGTCGGTTTGGGCGATATAGGCTTCCGGCTGGTAGTAGTCGTAGTAGCTGACGAAGTATTCGACCGCATTATTGGGGAGGAGTTGGCGGAGTTCGTTGGCGAGTTGGGCGGCCAGGGTTTTATTGGGCGCCATGATGAGGGTGGGGCGTTGCACTTGTTCGATAAGCCAGGCCGCGGTGGCGGATTTTCCGGTGCCGGTGGCCCCGAGGAGGATGATGTCGCGTTCGCCCCGGTTGATGCGGTGGGTGAGTTCGGCAATGGCGGCGGGTTGGTCGCCGGCGGGCTGGTAGTCGCTGATGACTTCGAACCGGCCGGGGGTGCGGGCTATGTCGTCGGGTCGGTGGTGGGAGTTAACGGAAGACATAGTGTTTCATCATAGTGGGGGGATGTCCGGTCCGGCGGGCTGCCCCATCATGATGCGGGCGTCACGCATGAGGTGGAGTCCCTCGACGGCGATATCGCGGGCGATCTCCGCCTGCCTGCGGGTTTGGGCGGCATCCAGGGTGGTTTGGGCGGTGGTGTAGCGTTCGGTGGCGGTGGCTATCAGGTTTTTCGAGTCGGGGTCTGTGCCGTCGGTGGTGAGCACTTCGGACCCCAGGCGTTCCAGCCAGCGGCGGGCTTCGGCCTGGGCGTCAAGGGTTTCGAACTGCCGTTCCCGCTCGGCTTGTTTCCGGCTTTCGGCCTGTTCTTTTGTTTGGCGAATGTTGTTGTAGGTGGTGAGGATGGCGGTAGTGATGATACACAACGGCACAATAATGAAGGGAAGATAAAATAATGAATTAGTCACACACTATATTTTACCTATAAGTTTTGCTACTTGGTTGCGCAGGTGGGCTTCCGTGCCATTGTTATCGAGGATGATGTCGGCGGCCCGCAGCCGGGTTACTTCGTCTATTTGGGTTGCTATACGACGCCTAATGTCCGCCTCGTCCAGGCCCCGGTGGCGCATGAGGCGGCGGATGCGGGTGTCTTCATCCGCGTGGACGACGATCACAAGATCCATGCCGGTGTGCAACCCATTGTCGATGAGGAGGGGCATGTCGTAGACGACACGGGGCTGCCCGGCGGCCTCGGCTTGGGCGAATTGGCGGCGGGTTTCCGCCTGGATGCGGGGGTGGGTGATGGTATTGAGCAGGCTGGTGGCCTCGGGGGTGGTGAAGGCGCGCCGGGCCAGTTCGGCACGATGCAAACTCCCATCGGGGTGGAGGATATCGCTGCCGAAGGCGTCGACAAGCTCGGCGAGTGCGGGGGTGCCGGGTTCGACAATGCTGCGGGCGATCCGGTCGGCGTCAATGATGAGAATGTTATGGTCGCTCAGCATGCGGGCAACCGTGGATTTACCGGAGCCGATGCCACCGGTGAGACCAATTTTTTTCATAAAAACACTATAAGCGCCCCCACCAAAACTGGTAGTGGCGCCTAGTAGGCGACGGCTTATTATTCGGCTGTCTTAGCGGTGGTCTTCACCACCACGGTGTCAGTGTCCGCATGGTCGGTGGGGAAGCCTTCCACCTCGGCGAACTTCTTGGTGTTGCTGACCAGCACCGGGGTAATCATGTTATAGCCCTTGGATTCGATGAACTTCGCATCGAACGTGATGAGCGGGGTGCCGGCGGTCACGTGCTGCTTGGCCTCAACGTGCACGGTGAACCCTTCACCACCGAGCTGAACGGTGTCGATACCGACGTGAACCAGCAGCTCTACCCCACTGTCGAGGCGCAGCCCCACGGCGTGCCCGGACTTTTGCACCGCGAGCACGGTGGCGTCGGCAGGGGCGAAAACCGTATCCCCACTGGGCTTGATGGCAACACCCTTGCCCAGCTTAGCGCCAGCGAAAATGGGGTCGGGCACGTCCTTGAGTGCCACAGCCTCGCCCTCTAGCGGGCTGACGATTTCGGTAACAGCACCCGACTGGAGCGCGGTTTTCACCGGCTTCGTCAGGGTTGCTACCCCACCACCATCGGCGGGTGCATCCGATACTGCGGCTGCGGGCGCATCATCAGCCGCGGGGGCCACGGCAGGCGGCGTCTCACCGTTTTCCGCGGCAATCTTCGCCAGGGCCTCGGCCTTCTCCTCGGGGGTGCGGTAGTCAAAGATGAGCACCAGGGCGAGCGAGGTACCGAAGGCCACGGCGATGCTCAGGGCGTAGCCGATCATGGGGTCCATGGCGGGGATAGTCAGCAGGGAGGTGAACACAAATGCGTGAGCCTTGATGCTGAAGAACCCGGCCACGAAACCACCGGCAAGACAGCCGGGCAACAAGCGAGAGTAGGACCTCTTGAATCGCAGTAGCACACCGTACAGGGATGGTTCGGAAATACCACCCAGCAGGCCGGCCATGGTGCCACCAAGTGCAACCTGCTGCATGCTCTTGTTGCGTTCCTTGATGGAGAGAATCAGCACACCGGTGATCACGCCGAAGCAGGCAAAGTTCCAGGAACCCATGGGTCCTTGGATGACGTCTTCCTTATAAGTGGCGATGTTTTGAATCATGATGGCGTTGAGCGGCCAGTGCAGGCCCAACGGCACCAGGAACGGGTAGATCAGCGGGATGATGATGGCCAGGATGAAGGTGTTGAAATTATTGACCGCGGCAAACGCTGCGGCGATACCATTACCCACACCGATACCAAACGGGCCAAGCAGGAATGCGGTGAGTGGAACCATGATGAGCAGGGAGAAGAATGGAACAAACACCATTTGCACAGATGACGGAATGATTTTCTTCAGGCACTTTTCCACCCAGAACAACCCAATGGCTGCGATGAGCGGGGGGAACACCTGCCCGGAATAAGTGTTGATCACCAGCGGCAACCCCACCACGTTCACGGTATCCCCCTGGTTACCCATGGCAAGAAACTCGGGGGTAAGGAAGGCCGCAGGAATGGCCGCACCCACCCACTCGTTCGCACCAAGTTTCCTAGCTGCGCAGGCACCCACCATGATCGGCAGGAAATAGAACACCGACTGGTAGGTGGCATGCAGCAACTGGAATACCGGCGGCTGGGTCTTAATCTCATCCCGGAACGATTGAACTCCGAAGGTATCAAACAGCACCAGGAGGGTAATCACCAGCGAGGCGCCGAGCAACGCCCACAGGATGGGGCGGAATGTGTCGGACAAAAATTCGAAAGCATAATCGACGAAGGCGTACTTGCCGCGCACCCCGCCATACTCTTTCTTGTTGCTAGCGGCAGCAGCCTTGGCGTCATCGTCACCCATACCAGGTAGGGCTTTAATACCTTTGTAGTATTCGGCGACATCACCACCCATCACAACCTGCAACCCGGTGGTACCCTGCGGAACCACCCCCAGCACGGAGGGGTTATTGTCAAGCGCATCCTGATCGGCCTTCGACTGGTCCGCCAATTGGAACCGCAAGCGCGTTGCACAGTGGGTTAAGGATGTAATGTTTTCCGCGCCGCCGACTTTATCAAGGATAAATTCGGAGACTTCTTTGACATTTGTAGCCATGAAGTACCTTTCACTGGAAAAACCACACTTTGTGGTGGTTTGGACATAATCGGAAACATAACCGGAACAATATACACAACATTAGGACATGAACCACCCCACATCAAAGTATTTTTTCGTAATCTGTCACACATCCTAACAGTAGTGGTAATAACCAAGCTCCTGCTTAGATTCTTATGAGCGGCTCCGCCACCAGTTGGGATAACTACATGGAAAATTACCCCCATATACCCCAATACGTGAGAAATTGATTGCACATGACCAAGCGTCGAAAAGCAAAAAACTGACGATTTGGTCACATCACACCCTACAGCAACTATGGGATCCCCCACTCCCCCAACCTCATATGGGGGAAGTCGCAATCAGCCCCACACGCTGGGAGATTACCACGCACTCCCCCACCCATTTTCATTAACAATCACACGTTACACCGCACCGTTAGGCATGATAAGCAGTTGAAACTTAATTTTAAGCGTGGAACTATTGGTACTGTGGACCTTCTACACCTCCTTGTTGACAACCAAATTCTCGCGCTCGTGACGATCATGGCCATAGGCTTGGTTATTGGTCGCATAAAAATCGGTAATTTCCGCCTGGGTGTTGCCGCTGTACTCTTCGTTGGCCTGGCCTTCGCCACCGTTGAACCGCAAATCACCCTACCGCCCCTGCTGTATATCTTGGGGCTCAGCCTCTTC
>CAUVMZ010000217.1:0-4229 GCA_963552855.1 uncultured Corynebacterium sp.
CCCCACCATTTTTCATTGGGCACAAACGAAACGGTGCCGCTGTTGTAATCAAACTGGTCCACCTTGTATGGGCCGGCGCCCCACTCCGGGTGCGGGTTCTTCAGGTAGCCCTCGTTGAACGTTTGGGCGTCCGCCACCGATGGGTGCAGCACCCGATCGAACAGAGCCTGCCACCAGGGGTATGTCTGCTTGTAGGTCACCACGGCCTGCTTGTCGGATTCGCCGGCAGTGACGCTTTCGATCTGGTCGTAGCCGTCCGTGGAATTCGCCACCACATCCGGGTTTTCCGCATTATTGAACTTCCACATGGTTTCAAACACCCGCCAGTCGATGGGGGTGCCGTCGTTAAACACCGCGTCCGGGTTGATGTCGTAGGTGACCACGGTTTTCCCATCCACCTCCTCGGCGTTCACATTGGTGAGGTACGCCGGGTTGGGGTGCCACGTGCCATCGCCGTCAGCGAGCGTCATTTGCGGGTTATACCAGCGCCACAGGGTGGTGCCATCCACGATGGCGTTACCGTGCAGCGAATTGGATTGCTCGGGAACCTCCAGGATTGGTAGCGTCAACTCGCCACCGTCCTTGATTTGGTCGCGTTCCAATGGGTTATAGTCGCCGGTGGGTTTGATCTCTACCGTTGCCGCCGGTCCGGAATTGGTGTTTTTCTTATCCGAGGTGCAACCGCCGAGCAGGAGGCCGGTGGCCGCCACCACGGCAACCACCGACATCACGGATGATCGTCTCATGGCAATCAACTCCTTTATTTACTAGTGCCGCACACCTTGCAGGTGTGCGGTCAAAGTGAAAACTGTGTGCGGTCGCTACTTGGCCCAGCCAATGTTTTCCTTGGGCACAACGGCGAACGCCATCGCCCCATAATTAGCGAGCGTCTTCTTCGACGCCACAAGCCGCGGCCCATTCGCATACGGCATAATGCCATACTGTTTCAAAGCCTCTTTCTCCAGCTCGTTGGCTTTTTGAATCTGCTCTTCCTGGGTGGGCAGCTTCTCCAACTCCGCAATCTGCTCATCCAACTCCGGCGTGCCGGTGCCCGACTTATTCACCTGCGAATCCGACCCATAGGTGTACTTGAAATACATCACTCCATAGGGGTCGTAGGAGGTAATGCCGCTGGTGAGGAAATCAAAATCCAGGTTGGCAACCACCTTGGAGAAATCCGAGCTGGGGCGCTCCGAAATCTGCAAATCCACCCCAATATCCTTCAACATTTTCTGCGTCGCCGCCGCCATGCTCTTCCCCTGGTTATCGTCGCCGAACGTCACATAGCGCAGCGTGAGTTTCTCGCCATCCTTCTCCCGGATACCGTCGCTGCCTTCCGTCCAGCCGGCGTCGTCAAGCAACTGCTTAGCCTTCTCCTGATCGTATTGCACCACCGACCCGAAATTATCCTCATACCCCTTCTGGTTTTGGAACATCACAAACGACCCGGGCAGATTCTCCTTATAGCCCAACCCATTAAACCGGATCTGCGCCAACGTTTCCCGATTAATGCCGGTAAACAGGGCCTCCCGCACCTTCACGTCCCCCAAATTCGGCGCCTTACTGTTAGCGGTGAGCACCCAGTGGGTGGGTTGCAGTGTGCCCTGAATATTCACATCCTTCATGCTTTTCGCCACCGCCAGCCGATCCTTATCGGACACCACCGTGGCATCAATCTCCCCAGACTGGAACGCATTAATAGCGGCCTGCAACTCCATCCGTCGATATGTCACCTTGTCCAGCTTGGCCTTCTCCCCCCACCATTTTTCATTGGGCACAAACGAAACGGTGCCGCTGTTGTAATCAAACTGGTCCACTTTGTATGGGCCGGCACCCCACTCCGGGTGCGGATTCTTCAAATAGCCCTCATTAAACGTTTGTGCGTCCGCCACCGACGGGTGCAGCGGCACCGAAAACAGGGCCTGCCACCACGGGTACGGCTGCTTAAACGTCACCACCGCCTGCTTGTCGGATTCGCCGGCGGTCACACTCTCAATCAGGTCATAACCATCCGTGGCATTAATGCTCACATCCGGGTTCTCCCCATTACTCATCTTCCACGTGTTCTCAAACACATGCCAGTCGAAAGCCGTGCCATCATTAAACACTGCATCCGGGTTAAGATCATAGGTGACCACGGTTTTCCCGTCGACCTCTTCGGCGCTCACATTAGTCAAATACGCCGGATTCGGGTGCGGTGTCCCGTCGCCGTCGGCGAGCATCAACTGCGGGTTATACCAATACCACAAGGTGTTCGTATCCACCACCGCATTGCCGTGCGACGCATTCGACTGCTCCGTCACCTCACCAATCGGCAGCGTCAACTCGCCGCCATCCTGGATTTGGTCGCGCTCCAGCGGGTTATAGTCGCCGGAAAGCTTAATTTCCACGCCACCCGCCGAATCCGACGACGCCTCCTGTTGCGACGACTGGGAACACCCAGCCAACACCAGCGCCGCTGCCGACACCACGGCCACTATAGCCGCGCAATACCGTTTCCTCACCATGATAACTCCTTGAATTCAATACACAGGTGAAAGTATGTACAAGAAAAACCACGCATCCCAGCCCCGATGCCGGCCCCATAGCGCAGGGCCAGCACCATCCAGCCAGGCTATTTGGCCCAGCCGATATTCTCCTTCGCAGGGAAGGCGAACGAGGTCGCCCCGAAATTCGCCAGCGTCTTCTTCGATGCCACCAACTGGGGACCATTCGCATACGGCATGATGCCGTACTGCCCAAACGCCTCCCGCTCCAGCTCATTCGCCTTCCGCGTCTGCTCCTCCCGGTCTGGAATCTGCTCCAACTCCGCAATCTTCGCATCAAACTCCGGGGTACCCGTGCCCGACTTATTCAGCTGCGAATCCGACCCATAGGTGTATTTGAAATACGTCACCCCAAACGGCTCCGACGACGTAATACTCATAGTCACCACATCAAAATCCCGATCCGCAAACACCCGAGAAAACTCCGAACTAGGCTTCTCCACAATGCTCAAATCCACCCCAATGTCCTTCAGCATTTTCTGCATCGCGGCCGCCGTGCTCTTCACCAACTGGCTGTCCCCAAAGCTCACATATCGCAAGGCTAGCTTCTTGCCCTCCTTCTCCCGGATACCATCGCTACCGACCACCCAGCCGGCGTCGTCAAGCAACTGCTTAGCCTTCTCCTGGTCGTATTGCACCACCGGGCTGAAATTATCCTCATACCCCTGCTGTGTTTGATACAGCACAATCGAACCCGGCAGCTGCTCCGTATAATCCAACCCATTAAACTGGATCTGCGCCAACGTCGACCGGTCAATACCGGTAAACAACGCCTCCCGCACCTTCACATCCTCCAGGCCCGGCGCCTTGCTATTAAACATGCCAAAATACTGCTTCGGCCGCAACGCGCCCCGAATATCAATATCCTTCATGCTCTTCGCAATCGCCAACGTGTCCTTCGTGGCCACATCCGTGGCATCAATCTCCCCAGCCTGGAACGCATTAATGGTGGCCTGGGATTCCATCTGCCTAAACGTCACCCGATCCAGCTTCGGCTTCTCCCCCCACCATTTTTCATTGGGCACAAACGATACGGTGCTGCTGTTGTAATCAAACTGGTCCACTTTGTATGGGCCGGCACCCCACTCCGGGTGCGGATTCTTCAAATAGCCCTCATTGAACGTTTGCGCATCCGCCACCCCAGGATGCATCAAAATGGAAAACAGTGCCGGCCACCACGGGTACGTTTGCTTAAACGTCACCACCACCTGCTTGTCCGACTCACCGGCAGCAACGCTCTCAATGAGATCATAGCCATCCGTGGAATTCACCACGATGTCCTTATTCTCCCCATTGCTCAGCTTCCATGTGTTCTCAAATACCCGCCAATCCAATGGTGTGCCATCATTATAGGTAGCATCCGGGTTGATGTCGTAAGTAACCACCGTTTTCCCATCCACCACCTCATCCTTAATATTGGTCAAATATGTTGGATTCGGATGCCACGACCCATCCCCATCAAGCAGCACCAACTGCGGGTTATACCAATACCACAGGTTCGTCGTATCCAACACCGCATTACCGTGCGACGGGTTCGACTGCTCCGCCACCGCGCTCACCGCCAGATTCAGCTCCCCGCCATCCCTAATCTGGTCGCGCTCCAGCGGGTTATAGTCCCCCGTGGGTTTAATCTCCACGCCGCCCGCCGAATCCGACGACGCCGGACCCTTCGACGAACCCGAA
>CAUVMZ010000218.1:0-4147 GCA_963552855.1 uncultured Corynebacterium sp.
AACACCCAAACTATCAACAAAACCATCCAACAAACCCTCCAACAACACACGAATCGTCTGGGACGAATGGTTACATTCGAGGGTAAACGCATCATTGTGGTAGTCGCAGCCCAAGAGCATTGTTCCTAACTCGTCCCATGTTGAAGATTGTTGGACAGCAAATTCTCTCAGGTCTCGTAGTTTTGTAGCGATCATTGCCCGGTTCGGGTCGGACAGGTCCATTTCGTGCGCCAGATACAACAGGACTTGCAGGTACTTCCCGGCTTTTTCGGCATCAAGAAGATAAGGCACTCCCAGGTGGGGGCTAATAGCATGAATAATCATATGATTCTCACTCCCCAACTGTTTGAGGTAATTAATTTGTGCTGCTGTTAGTTCCACAAGAGGTTTACCATAGTGTTTCAGCAGGTAGTCCCGCATCTTATCGATGTTAAGGCCCCGAGCCGGGAAGGAGTCATCCATCCCCGAAGCAAGCAACCATTCAAGATGATCAACACCCCAAACCTGGGTCAGTACTGCCCGCTCTGTCACCCGGGTAAACCCAAGCTCGGCACGACCAGCTTTGCCTAACACTGTGCGAGGCCACTCCCATACGAAATAGTTTTTCAGACCGTGAAGCAGATATGTGGCGGTTTCCGGAAGCAGAATAGTACCGTCCGACAACCGGGCCGCAGCGGCGGCCAGCGAACCGCCGCCGAAAAGCGTTTTCTTATCCCCTGGCCGTTTCGTGCACTGTTCCGCCCACGCCTTAATCGCCGCAACACTATCCATAAACGACTGCTTATCCATCGACAAATCAGGCTGGTCAGTGCTGGTATCTTTGAGCCGTGTGAGCGCATGGAGATCATATCTAGTACGGTACACCAAAGTTTCTTGACGCCATTCAAGAGTCTCTGACTCAGGTTCATCATCCAACTGGTGGTAGTGCCAACCAGAGGCAAACACCCCAGATGCTGCCATATCCAGTAACCACTCACACAGTTCGATCACTGCACCTGGATCATTTGATGGGGTGGAAATAGCGGCAACAATGACCTTCTCCCTGCCAATCAACTCATACCATGCACGCGAAACCCATTTCTTGTGGCTGGGAATCTCCCCAGGATGGGCAAATAGCCATGGTAGTGGGCCACCATCCCACGAGCCAATCCGCCGCTTCTGTTTATTTACCCTATGCCTGGGCTTGGCCTGCCAAAGGATTTTCGATGCAGCATCACTGACTTGCCGTGGAGCAGGCGGATTATTTTGCACGGGATTACGTGCAGTCACCAACCAGCGGGAAAGTTCCTGTACCTCGGCGATGACCTGAAGGATGGCAGCCCCCAGCACCGGATCCACGCCGAATTCTTGTTCGACCACCTCGGCCGTGGGTGATGCCAACAGCATGGCGGCCTGCTCATAGCTCACATTCCGCAGCCGCACACTCATCTCCTCGTCACGGGGTCGCAACTGGTGGAAAGCGCTTAACGGTAAGTCGTATATGTAGCTGACCTGTCCCTCTACCGAGTGTCGAGTGCTGCCGAATGCCTGACGATCGGTTTCCGAATCATAGAAGTATCGGCCCCGGTAGGGGCGGTCCTCGATGAGCCATACCCCGCCGCCGGGCCTGCGGATCGCCCCCATGATGCCGTGCTGGGAGGAAAAACTTCCCAAGGGAGTCCAAATGTGACTGGGTTGTCTCCCTGGCAGGTAAAGACCGTGGAACACAATTCTGACGTGCTGGCCATTGAGAGTACCGCACAGGCTATCGCGGGTCGGCGGTTGAGCGGGAATAACGGTGCTGTGCCACAGGCTGAACTCTTGGCCTGCCGGCGGCGGGCTGGTGGGCAGACCAGTCAGGTCCACCCCAGGAATGTTTTCACCCCGACCGATGGGATCGAAATAGTCGTCGTCTCGATCGATACCAGTCCCCCATTCCTCAGCCTTATAGTTATAGGTAATAAGATAATGCGGACCGGTGCCGAGTACTCGACCGCCGAAGTTTTCGGGTTGTTCGGGGTAGGTAAGTTCACCGTAACCGGTAAGCCGCCCCGCCGGAATCGGGAGGGAATAGGATTCTGCAGCTATGCGACGATCGTAAAGTTCCTCATCTAATACCGGGGTTTCACCCAACCAACCGGCATGAGGTTCCCAAGAGGTGCAATAGCATTGCGGATCCCATCGGCTAAGCTCGTACAACATCGCCACCTTATTTCCCTCATGCTCATCGCACACCAGATATGCCGCCCGTACACGCGCTCCCCTGGGAACGGTGCCGCAGGCCACAACCTGGTCACCATCAATGATCTCTACGGTTTCATCCACCCGGATGGCGACGGCGGGGTAGGTTTCGCAAAACTCCACCTTGGCGTCCGTGGGGGCCTCGGCCTGGAGGCGATCTATGGCCTGCTCAACAGCGGGCCAGGCGAATTCTTCTACCATGCCGGTGCGCAGCCTGGCTTGCAGTTCAGCCACCGGGTCGAAGGCGAATATTTTTTCGATAGCCTCGGGGTGCAGCTCGCTGAATCGTGGGTCGAGAAGCTGGCTGGCTGTGTGGTGAATAAACCGGTCCCATTCTGGCTGGTATCCGGTCAATTGGTCGCGCTCCACGGCGCATTGTTCGAGGCGTTTGCGGCAGAGTTCCCGCAGTGCGGGCATGGTGGATACCAGGTCGTAGTGCTTGATGATGCAGTCCAGGGGAATGGTGGCGGACGCCCAATCCGCCAGTTGGTCGTGGTGAGCAATGCCCGCAAGGTCACGCCGAGGCGTATCGGGGTGAAACCATTCGTGCCAACGGGGAAACTCGGCGTCGGGCAGTTCCCACACGACACCACCCGCGGACAAGGCATCAATGAGATCAATGCTCATGCATCGGCAGTCAAGCGGCAGTGTCATCCCTGCCAGGCCAGCGCTTGCCGACGTTACGACGTCGATAAGCTTCGGGCTGTACGGCAAACCCCACTGGTAAAGGCGGCCGCATTCCGTGGTGATAAATTCGATGAGCCATCGGGCATAATCGGTGCTGTTAGTGGCGAGTTCGGCAAGCGCCCCGGAATCTTCCAGGAGCGTAAGGTATTCGTCGATGCCCAGTTTGGGGGGACGGCCGGTCAGCAGCACCTGCCTGCACTGTTGGGATTGGGTGGCGATGGTCACGAGGGATGCGCGGATGCTTCGGTAGAATCCTGCTGGCGCCGACATGAATCCGGGTGATTCCATGATGGCCTCGATCAGGGCTCTGTTGGATTCGAAGTCGCTCAATCCTGCTGCTTGCGCTAGTTTTCGTAGGTCATTGGCCATAGCGCTGTGGCAGCCCCGACGGAACTTAGCGCATGCGCCGCATAGGTGCAGGAAATAGTCGAAGGCTTCCTGTGGCGTCATGCGGTAGGACACGGCAGCAGCTTCGATAGAGAGCTCGCGGGCCCCCACAACACCAAGGGCTGCAAATTCGGTGAACACGGCCACATGTTGTGTGATGTCCACGTCAATAGCGTACATGTGTTCGATATCACGGGCGTTATGGAAACAACGCTTGGCGTACGCTTTCTTGCCCACACCAAGAAAGATACGGGCGAGTTCTTCCCAGAGGGTGGGAACGAAGTGTGGCACGGACCTCGTCAATGAGGCAGTGAGCTCATCGAAATGGGCTATCACCTGCCGACCATGGCGGCTAACATTGCGTTTTGCCCATTCCAGTTCCCCCACCAGATTCACGGCGTGTTGGGCGTTTGCCGGGTCTTGACTCATGGGCCAGGTGGGGAATCCTGCCGCACGAACAGGACAGCGACCCACATCCTGGGTGATCACAAGGCCAAACCCGACGGATTCAAGTGCCCGGGCTTCAGCCTCGACGAGTTCTGCTGGAATGATACGAACCATGGTGGTGCCATTGGTGTGAGTGAATTCCGCGGCACACAACACAGTGTCGTGTTCTTGGTGATGGTGCAGGGCTGTGATCTTTGTGGTCATTTTTTGGGCTTGGTAGTGATGTTGTACGCCCACAAGTTTTTTGGGGCGCACAGCATCGGCATGGTTCTTTTTCAACCATACTAGGGGTGAACCACTCGGGTTGCTACCTATCGGCGTTGGTAGCGACTAGTTGTGATTTCTTCGAATCCTGGTTTGTCGCCGTTCTTATACCGCTCCCACGCCATAGTAAACAACTCCCCAA
>CAUVMZ010000219.1:0-4120 GCA_963552855.1 uncultured Corynebacterium sp.
TAGTAAAGCTCGTCGCGTGAGTCGTTGACGCATAGGAATTCCATCCAATAGTCTTCTTTGTCGTCTGGTTGATCGTAAATCTCTACCCTATAAGTGAATAGCGCGCCGGCGTTGATGAGTTCGTCAGTGATGTTCAACGTCTTGGGTTTCTCTGCTTCGGTTCCAATGAACGTTGCTGGAGAATAGTCGTAGGTGAGAAGAGGCTTCGCTTTGTCTGGGAATGTTGGGTCATCGCTCACCATTACCCTGCTTCCCAGAGCGGTATTGAGGGAGTGAAAGAATGCGCCTGCGGGATCGCTTTTAGGATCAGAGCAGTCAAATTCCACCAACCCTACAATGGGCTTTCGCATCAGAAACCCGAGCGGTGTGTCTGTAAAATCCCAATGCCAGAGCAGTGCGCCACCATACTGATGTGTCACGTCGGAAAATTTTTGCAGCGTCTCGAACTTGAAGAAAATATACAAATGCAGGCTGGCATCTTGCGCTACCTGGTGGCGCAGGGCTGTAAGCATGTTCTTTTCGTCAGGCATTCTTCGCCAAAACATATATTTGGAGTACATTGAGCAAGACTTTCTTTTGCGATCTCGGGGTTTATTTGGTCACTGGAGCATGTGACTTGTCGCGTGTTGGTGTGGTCTCTTCCCATGCTTCGGTGAGGTTTTGGGGCCAGAGCACGTGGTCCAGGATGGGGCTAATCACAATGTTATTGTGCCCGGCCAGCCGGTGGTGCAGGTTTCCTGATGCTTTCCGGTAGTGGGTGAGAGGCTACTGGGCGTAATGTCGGCGTCGGTATACAAGGTATGTGCGCATGCTGGCGTGCGGGGGAGCGTCGTAAAGCAAAAACCCCAACCTGCAACAGTTGGGGTCATAATGTGTGCCCGAGGGGGGACTTGAACCCCCACGTCCATTAGTAGGACACTAGCACCTCAAGCTAGCGCGTCTGCCATTCCGCCACCCGGGCTTAGGATGTGGTTTCAGCCATATCGGCTGGGCACTCGCTACACTTTAAGCGAAAAACCAACAATAAGGCAAATCAGCAGGTAAAACTCCCCAAAATTCCGTTGGTGGCAAAGCTGTTACTGTTAATAATGATGACAGCACACCCATCAGAATCACAACCAAAACCACTCAGGCGGGGGATAGCCTGGCGATGGTTCGCCCCAGACCAACCACCCACCACCGACCGCAGCCTCCGCCCCGACACGTGGGATGGTGGTAGGCGGGTGGCCAGCAACATGCTGTTGGCATACCCCGGGGCGGTGACATGGCAGGTCATCATGCAGGGTGTGGGGTCGGGCATGAGCGCCGTCGCCACAATCGTTGTGGGTCGCGTTATCGACGCCACGTTCGGCACGGGCCATGTTGCGGAAATCCTCCTACCGCTGGGGTTATTGTGCGCACTGATGATCCTCGGCATTGCAGGCGAAACCACCTCAATGGGCATGACTCAAGTGGGGATCGCCCGGGTGGTGCACAACACACGGCTCTTCCTCACCGCCAGGCTGCTGCGCAGCCGGGATATTCGCCACAGCCCGGGCACGATTTTAAGCACCGTTGACACGGACACGAAAACCTGCGCTGATGTGCGGGAAATCACTGGATTTCCCGTCATGATGATCGGCTATCTCATCGGTGCGACCTTCGGTATCGCCCCCATATCCCTGACGATCGCCCTGCTGCTGCCCGTGGGTGCGCTGCTGACCGCCGGTGCCGCGGCACTCACCGCGAGGCCCATCACCAGGGTGTCCGCAGCCCGCCGCCAGGCAGAGGCCGGGCTTGCCAGTCTTGCTACCGACGTTGCCCAAGGCTCCCGCGTGGTTAAAGGTCTGGGGGCGGTAGAAATCACTCAGCACCGGTTCGACGCCACCAGCGACACGGTTCTCGACGCCATGGAGCGGGACATGCGGGTGTCCATCGGCATGGATTTCCTCCGTCAGCTCGTGCCCACCTTCCTGGTCATTTTCACCATCAGCTATGCCGCCTGGCTCGCCCACCTGGGGGAGATCACCCCGGGTGAATTGGTGTCCATCTCCATGATTGCCGGCCCGGCGCTCCAGGCGTTGGGTATTTCCATGGGTATGCTATCGAGTACCTGGGCGCGTGGTATCGCCGCCGGCGACCGCATTAGTGATCTCATTGACGCCACGGCGGCGGACTCCGAGAAGCCGGAAGACGACACGGGAGAGCGTCGCAAAGCGGAGGAACTCCTCGCCACCTTGGAGCCGGGGCTGCACGTGTGGCAACCCACCGAGGATAATTACCGCGACTATCATCTGCTCGCCGGGCTCGACGAGGTGCTCGCCACCCCGCATCTCGTGAGCGTGTTCGAAGGAACCCTTACTGAAAACATCAACCCCACCGGAGACATACCCCGCGAACAGGTGATAGCAGCCCTCGACGCTGCCGCCTGCACCGACATCATCGAACGCTTGGGCGGGTACGGCCCGGGTGGGGAGTTGCCCACCACGCCGCTCGGCGAGGCCGGCCTTAACCTGTCCGGTGGGCAGCGGCAACGTGTCGCCCTGGCCCGGGCCCTCGCCCGTAACCCTCGCGTGCTCCTGTTTGACGAACCCACCACCGGCCTGGACGCGGTCACCCTCGACGCCGTGGTGCAGGCCATAAAACAGTTGCGCGCCACCAGCATCACCCTGGTCATATCCGGGCGGAAAACCTGGGCTCGCGCCGCCGGAGAGGAACACACCCGATGACTCACCAACTCGCCCACCATGACTCGCTGGCGCCAGCCCCCGTAGCCGAAACCCTCCGCTACCTCGGTGGCCTCCGTAACGCACTCAGCCGCCGCTGGTGGGTAGGCCTTATTGCGCTGCACTGCGCCTTGCTCGCCTGCACCATTCTGGAGGCCAACGTGCTGGGCTACAGCGTGGATGCCCTCCGCGGCGTTGCCGTCCCCATTGTTGGCACGGGGGAGCGCGCCCTCATGATCCTGGTCGGCGTGGCCTGCGCTGCCACCTTCGTTGGCCACTGCTTGCGTTCGCTTGCAAACTATCTTATTGGCATAAAACTGCGCCGCATGAGCGTCGACCTGAAACGCAACTGCCTCAACTCCACCCTGCAGGCACCCATTCCTGATGTTATGGCACTCGGCACCGGGAACGTCATTACCCGCATGACCCACGACATTGACCAGCCCGTCACCCAGTTCAGCCAGATTGGGTCCCGGGTCATGTTCATGCTCCTGATGTTCCCCTTCAGCATCGGCGCCATGACCCTCATCGACTACCGGTTCGGTGTGCTCGCCCTGGTCATCGCCGTTATTTTCGTCCCCATCAGTAAACGCTGGATCAGGGCGCTGCCCCCGGTAACCAACGCCATGTCCGCCATCGAGGCCGAACGCAACGCCACCCTGCTCGACACCCTCCGGGGCCTCGCCACCTTCAAAGCGTTCCGCTACGGCGCCTGGGCGCTTGACCGCATGCAAACCAAAAGCTGGGCGGCCCTCCAGGCCACCGCCACCCGCGTCCCCTACATCAACCGGCTGCTCCACCTCGCCCAAACCATTTCCGGGGTGTGGGTGATTGCCGCCCTCGGCCTCGGCGCCTGGCTGACCGCCCACAACCATATCACCGCCGGCGCCGCCTCCGCCGCGGTATTCCTCGCCGTCCGGGCCGAAACCCAAATCTTCAACACCATGTTCTTCCTCAACGACATTCAAGAAGGCATGACCCGGCTCGGCCGCGCCGTCGCCCTGGCGAAACTCTACACCCCAACCGGCCAACGCACCGCACCCGACCTGGAAAAACCCGCCGACGTCACCATTCGTGGCCTGGAATTCTCCTACCCCGACACCACCGAACCCGTGCTTCCCACCCTCGACCTCACGCTGGCAGCCGGCACCACCACCGCCCTCGTCGGCGCGTCCGGGGCAGGCAAATCCACGCTCGCCGCCCTCATGTCCGGCCTGCTGCGCCCCACCGCCGGAACCATCACCGTCGGCGACGTGGACATCGCCCAGGTTTCCGACGTGTGGACCGCCCGCAACGTCACCCTCATCAGCCAGGAGGTGCACATATTCTCCGGCACGCTGCGCGACGACCTCCGTATGGCGGCCCCCACCGCCACCGACGGGGAGCTTCTCGACGCCCTTGCGGCCGTGGGCCTG
>CAUVMZ010000220.1:0-4109 GCA_963552855.1 uncultured Corynebacterium sp.
GGGGCCACTGCCATTGTCGGTGGCATGCACCCCATCAGCCGTGTAGTTCCAGTTGCCCACCCAGCCCAGGGAGGTGATGGTAGCTTCCGCAGCGGTGATGTCGGTGCTGCCGGTAAAGTTGGCACCATAGTAGTCGGGGCCGTGGTCGAGGCGTTGGGTGTCGGCGTCGGCGACGAACATGCCGTTGGCGTCGAGGTGCCCCACCGTGTAGTAGGTGCCGGTGGTTTCTCCGCGGCTGGCGTCTTTGGCGCCGAAGAAGAGGACTTGTTTGTCACCGGTGGGGGTTTTCATGGTTTTCAGGACGGGGCATTCGATCGGTGCGTTATCGGCCCAGGTGCGGCCGCGGAAGAAGGTTGCCGGCTGGATTTTTGCCTCCCCCGCCGCATCAGCCTTGGCCCAGCGGACACCGTCGGTGGAGCGGTATACCCCGATGTGGTCGCCTTCGGCCACATACATGAGGGTTTTACCGTTGTAGGTGAACACGTAGGGGTCGCGTTCGTCGGTACGGTTGGCTGAGGCGCTGGGGGCGGTGATGTCGAGCACGGGTTTGCCGTCATTGAGTGGTTTCGTGAAGGTGGCGCCCCCATCGGTGCTGGCCACGGCCCAAATGTTTTGGGAACCGTCGGTTTTCTTCAGGCCGGAAATGTAGGCGGTGGGGGTGCCGCCGCGGTTGATGACGGAACCGGTCCAGGCGGATTTCCACCCGTCGGTGGCGTGTCCACCGATGGCGGGTATGGCTTGTTTCTGGTCGGTGAAGTGCACAAAGTCGGTGGTTGTGGTGTGGTACCAGTCTTGGCCTCTGGGCCCTAGTGGATTTTCGGCGCCATCGGTGGAGTGGAGGAAGTACAGATCGTAGTGTTTGGCTTTTTCGTTCCACACGATGCTTTGTAGATCATTGGACCAACCGTCTTTGGTGGTGAGATGGTAGGCGGCAACCAGCCCGTCGGGGTTGGCGGGTTCCGCGGTTGCCGTCGGGGTGACAACCGCAACGGCCGCGAGAATGGCGGATACCATCACGGATCTTTTGTTCATAGCACCGATTCTACGGACGGGGGTAGGGGCGTCTTCATGCCCGTTGCTTGGTTCGCAGCGTTGTGTGCTCCGCCGACACCCATTCCCGAACTTTATCCCCACTCACCCCCAACACCACAAACACCGATAGGAATGCGAACAACACGGCCCGGAATGATGTGGTTTCCCCTGTTAATGCTACGAGTGTTTGTACTGCAGAGATCACGCACAACACCATGAGCCCGATGCGGGCCCATTTGTGCCGCAGGAGGGTGCCGACCAGCAGGAAAATCTCGATGAGGGACATGAACGGCATGAGCAGCAGGATCCACCAGGGTTCATCGGCACCGTCGTCGAGAAGCAGCCAACCCCAGTCCTGGCCGGTCAGGGCGACTATGCCTAGCTGGATTGCCCCCACAATGTTGAGGACGAGCAGCCCGCCGGCAACAAGAAGTGACACGGGCGGCACCCCATGGTCGGCCGGGTCGCGCCGCTTCCTGGGCGGTTTCTTTGGTGCCGGGATGGGGGTGCGATGGGCGGCGTCGCGCACGTCGACGATCGGCAGGTTTCCATCGGTGTTAATTTTGTCGCCCCCGCCGTTGCGCTGGTGGTAGGCGGTGGAGAAATCCCGGATCACTTCCACCCCAATATCGTGGTCACTGAACCGTAGGGTTTTCACAATGTAGTCTCGCTCCAGGTCGGTATCGGCATCCACCTTGTGGGTGAATTGGAATGTGAAGCTGGAGAACCCCACCGACCGATCATAGGTACCGGCGGCCAACCAATCCGCCCGGTACCCGCCTGGGAGCACCCACCCTTCCGGTACCCGCCAAAACCGCACGTGGTGCCGCTGTGACGCATTGCCCGACACCTCCTGCTGGTAAGCAAAATCCTGTTTGGTGTCAAACAGGTACAGGTCTGACACGGGGGCCTGCGGGTATGAGGTTCCGAACACCGAGGAAATGATGATGTTCCACGAGGACCGTAACGTGATGGGGTCGGCCGGCACCCACCCCGCGTTCCGCATAGCAGCGTGCACGTCTGTTTCTGTGCCGTCGAACGCCAGATTGACCGGGTCCCCTAAAATCCCATCCACGGTTTTCGTCCTACCAATAAAATAGTTAGGCACATATAATAGTGTGAAGAGTTGGTGCAGCCTGGGGAGCGCCAGATACGCCAGGGTAGCCCACCCAAAGGTCAGGGGAATGACCAGTTTCACCGACCACACGAACGACCCCACCAGCAGAATGCAGGCCAGCCATAACGCCAACCCCAGTGCCACCACAATGAACACGGCGTCAAGCGCCGCATAGATGGAAAACCGCCGCCCATCGGATACCTTTTTCGGGGGCGACTGGTATTCCGGGTAGTCCCGCGGAATCGGATAATGATTCATCGCTCCCCCACTGTTATGGAGTCGCCGCGGCTAGCACCGCCGAAATCGCCGTGTTCACTGCAGCCGGGTTTTCCAGGGGCAACATGTGGCCCGCCGATGGCACCACCGTCAGCCGGGCCGCCGGCCAATGCTGCACAATATATTCCGAGCTGGCCACCGGTGTGAACATGTCATCGGCCCCCACCAGCACGGCCCCCGGTATGCTAGATAGCTGGGCCAAGGACTCGGTTTCGTCTTCCTCCTGCAAATCATCCAGGAAGCCGATGATTGTCGCCAGCGGGGTGTCGTCGATAAGCTTGATGTGCAGTTTCCGCATCTCTTCCTCGTGGGTCAATGCCGCAGCTGCCGTTACTACCGGCGCCACCACATTGGTGACCGCCGACCGTAACGCTTGCACGTCCTCTGGGTTTTCCTCCGCAACATGCCGGAGCGAGTTCACGATCGGCAGTTTCAGCAGTTGCGTCATGCCTTCCGAAGCAAACGGTTGCGCCGACGCCGACACCAGCACCACGCCCCGACACCGCAGCCGAAACTGCGGGTAGCGGCGCAAAAAATTCAGCACCACCATGCTGCCGAGCGAATGACCCACCAAAATAATCGGGGTCGTGACCCCAGCATCGTCCAGCACCGTCATCACATCATCTGCCGCATCAGGAATATTGCATTCCGATGCCGGGACGGGATCCGACTTTCCGTGCCCCCGCAAATCCATGGCTATACACCGCACCTGGTCCGCAAACGCCGCCACCTGCACGTGCCACGCCTGCGCGGCCAATGTGTAACCGTGCACAAAAACCAGGGTGACCTGCGAATTCTCATCACCCTCGGTGTAGTAGCGTAGCTTTCCTACCCGATGCCCCTGGCTGAATTGGGGTGGTTTGAATTCCTGACCCCGCGTATTACGGGCAATTCTCCAGGCCCGAAACTTCTTGGTCACAAGAGCAAACACCATGGGTCCCAGATTACCCTTTTGCCCTGTCCTATCTGATTCCTGTAACCGTCTCTATTAAGGTCAAACTATGACTTCCTTACAAGAACAACTCGCCGCACTCCACACCGACACCACCGCAGCATCAACCAGCGTCGAAACTACTACT
This sequence comes from uncultured Corynebacterium sp., assembly GCA_963552855.1. GTDB lineage: Bacteria > Actinomycetota > Actinomycetes > Mycobacteriales > Mycobacteriaceae > Corynebacterium. Next base: position 3,505 of record CAUVMZ010000220.1, read on the forward strand.
GCCACTAAACTCCGCACCCTCATGGCACCTATCACCGGAGTCACCGCCGAGGACATCGCCGATAATTCGCTGCTTATCGACGACCTAGGGTTCCAATCCCTTGATCTTATTGAATTAGCGGTACGCTGCGAACAAACCTTTGGCGTGAAAACCGACGCCGAAGCCTATCTCGCTATGCGCACCTTCGCAGATGTGCTCCGCTTTTGTGAGCAGCCTGCGGACTAACCGACAAGCTCCACATAGGCTTGGAAACCGTACTCCCCGGCCATGAGGCTCATGACCCCGGAGAATATATCTAGTTCTTCATCAGTGCCACTAAGCACCTGACGGCAATCGACGGCACCAGCAGCAACACCGGAGCGCTGCCACCTGGTGCACCACGTCGCGTCTAAAACATCCGCGCCGGGTGCTGCTGACATGGGTTCGGAGGTGATAACGTCGAGCATTGCTTGTTCTACCCGGGGGCGGTAGGCGCGGGGCATACCGCTCACGTGTAGGACAGCAATGCGCTGCACTTCTTTTTCCACTGTAAGTAACCGTTTCTCTACTGATGGTGAAAGCGGGAGTCATGGGGTACTCCCGCTAAGACGAGGATCGTCTTCCCC
>CAUVMZ010000221.1:0-4104 GCA_963552855.1 uncultured Corynebacterium sp.
TATCTCTAATTCTTACCTCAATCTAGGGGTTATGGGGGCAGGTATCTACCCCCGTTTGGTGTCTTTGGGTATTGGTAGCTTTTGTGAAGCGATTAACGCCCATAGCCCAGCATAGATAAAATTTGGCGAATATATCGCGGTTATCCAGTAAAAAACCGTCGAACTCTTATCCGTAGAAAAGATTCTATTCATTTGGAATAAGAATTATAGAGCCATGGCTAGCAGCAAAAGGCTTACCTGAGAATTTGGGCGTCGAAAAGCGAGAAAGAAACCCGTCTAAATAAGTTTCCAATAATAAACCTACTTAAGGTGAATCATTGCTGGATAAAACCACAATTACCACCCTAATTACCCACACTGATGTGGGGAGCTTAGCGGCAACCAGCGACTACGCACTACCCTTAGGGAGAAACTCTTATCCTAAGGATCTACCAGGAAGGTAATTTTATGAACGACTATCGGTTGCAGCGCTTCCTATTGCCTCGCGTTGGTGAGCCGCACGACGTGCGCATGTTGTACCTCATCGAATCCGAATACAACAAGCAGCGCGCTATGTGGACCGACCGCAGCAGTATCACTATTACCGCCGGTAGCGAGGTCAGCTTTCTTTCCTACTTCAATGCCTTTCCCGCCAGCTATTGGCGACGCTGGTCCCAACTCGATTCCGTTATTCTTAAAGTTAGGGTTACTGGGGCCGCCCGCATCGACGTTTACCGTTCTAAATTCGACGGCGCCCGCATCGGCGTCGAGGGCAAACAGGTGAAAAACGGCGAGGTCGAATTCAACCTCTCCCTCGCCCCCTTCGAAATCGGCGGGTGGCTCTGGTGGGACATCACCGCCGAAACCGACGTGACCGTGGAAGAAGCCGGCTGGTACGCCCCCCACGCGCCCAAAGCGCAGACGCTTCCCGACGGCACCCAAGTTGGCCCCTTCGAGCCGCGGGTGACCGTGGGCATTCCCACCTTCAACCGGCCTGATGACGCCGTTGCCGCTCTCGAAGCCCTCGCCCAAGACCCCGAAGTCGATGCCGTCATAGATACAATCATCATGCCGGACCAGGGCAATAAACATCCCGCCGACCACCCCGGCTACAAAAACGCCGTCGCCCACTTTGGCGACCGATTCCACGAATTCCGCCAAGGCAACCTCGGCGGCTCCGGCGGCTACTCCCGCATCATGTACGAAGCCCTGGGGGACGGGCCAGCCGGTGCCGCCAAATCCCCCTACATTCTTTATATGGATGACGACATCGCCATCGAACCCGACTCCGTGCTGCGCGCCCTGGCCGCCGCCCGCTATGCTAAAACCCCCATGCTCATCGGTGGCCAAATGCTCAACCTGCAAGAACGCAGCCACCTGCACACCATGGGCGAAATCATCAGCCGCGGCGACTTCATGTGGACCTCCGCACCCCACGTCCATTACGACCACAACTTTGCCGCCCACCCGCTCTCCGACCTTGGTAAACCCGGCGACAAGCCCGACCACCCTAACTCCCGCGACCTGCACCGACGCATCGACGCCGAATTCAATGGTTGGTGGATGTGCATGATTCCCCGGCTGGTTGCCGAAGAAATCGGCCAGCCCCTCCCGCTCTTTATTAAATGGGATGATGCCGAATATGGTCTGCGCGCCGCCCGCCACGGCTACCCCACCGCCACCTGGCCCGGCATTGCCATTTGGCACATGGCCTGGAGCGATAAAGACGACGCCATCGACTGGCAGGCCTACTTCCACCTGCGCAACCGTCTGGTGGTGGCCGCCATGCACCACGATGGTCCCATCGACGGCATCATTCGCAGCATGCTGAAAGCCACCATCAAACACCTCATGTGCTTGGAATATTCGACGGTGGCCATTCAATTGGAATCAATCAAAGACTTCCTCCGGGGGCCTGACAACCTGTTTGACATCCTGGAATCCTCCTTGCCCCGGATCGCTGCGATTCGGAAAAACTACTCCGACGCCGTCATCCTGCCCTCCGCCGCCGAACTGCCCCGCCCCACCGGCATCCCCGGTGTGCCCATCAAGGACATTGGCGGCCGGCTCGCCCCCCTGAAAAAGGCCGTGTGGCTGGCCAAAGGCATCAAACACTCCCTCAGCCGGGAAAACAAGGCACACCACGAGGTTCCCCAAGCCAACCTTGCCCCGATCGAAGCCCGATGGTTCTCCCTCTCGCGGGTCGACGGCGCCACCGTGGCCACCGCCGACGGTCGGGGAGTGGTCTTCCGGAAACGCGACCTGGCCCAGGCCAAAGACCTTTTCAAACAGACTCGGGCCCTCCACAAGCAACTCCAAGAACGCTTCGAAGTGCTGCGGGTACAATACCGGGCAGCCCACCCTGATTTGGTGAGCCGGGAAAGTTGGGCGAAAATCTTTGAACCAGAAAAAGCTGGATCGGGAAAAGCCGCAACAGCGAAAACAGAAAAGCTAAACCAAAAAAGCTGAGTGAGAAAGAATAGCGATTAGTGAAAAACGAGTCTGACATCCTGGTGTCCCTCCAAGACCGCTTGGCGACACCCGGCATCCTCCGCATTGCTCGCGGTTTAAGCCACTTCGGGGAGCACTCCTTGGGGTGGTTGGGATTGGGATTTATCGGGGCGTTGGTGGATAAAAACCATCGCGGCCGGTGGCTCAAACTGATGGCGGCGGCGTTTGTGAGCCACGCACTAAGTGTCGTCGTCAAGCGAATTGTGCGACGGAAACGGCCGCACGATCCCCGCATTCAAGTGGGAGTGGGAACCCCCAGTGAGCTAAGTTTCCCCAGTTCACATGCGACATCGACTACGGCGGCGCTTGTGACACTGGCGAAGATTACGAAGAATCCGTTGCCGCTGCTCGGGGTGCCAGTGATGATGCTATCCCGTATGGTACTTGGTGTTCATTACCCCACCGATGTGCTGGCCGGTGCAATCGTGGGGGCCGTAACCGCGCAGGTTATCGACCGGAAAGTTGCCGGCTGTGGCCAATGTGGGGTTCGCGGGGCGCAACGGAAAGAAGGATAGCTCATGAGCGAGAAGCCAGAGAAGTCAGAATCAGAGGCTGACACACAGGCCGGGTCGCTGCCCGAGGCTGAGGCAGGGGTTGAGGTCGCCGTCGATGACGCGGTGCAACCCCCAGCAACTCCGGCAACTCCTGCGGCGGAGTCGGCCGATGAAACCCACGGGAAGAAACCGCCCAAAAACCTAGTAGACGCCATTATTAAAGGTCTCCGTCCCAAACAATGGGTGAAGAACGTGCTGGTCTTGGCGGCGCCGCTTTCTGCTGGCGCGGCTAAACTCTTCGACACCAGCACGCTTGTGGATGTTGCCATTGCCTTTGTGGCTTTCTGTTTCGCGGCATCATCTATTTACCTCATTAACGATGCCCGCGACATTGAGGCCGACCGGGCGCACCCCACGAAGCGGTTTAGGCCTATCGCCTCCGGGATGCTGCCCCAGAAGCTGGCGTATGTGCTGGCAGTGGTCCTGATTCTTGCTGCGGTGGTGGTGAGCTATCTTGCGTCATCCGGCCATGGGCTGGTGATCGTGATGGTGGTGTATATCGTGTTGCAGCTGGGCTATTGCTTCGGGTGGAAGCACCAGCCGGTGATTGATATTGCCCTGGTGAGCTCCGGGTTTATGCTGCGTGCCATGGCGGGCGGTGTGGCCGCGGGCATCTATCTGTCGCAGTGGTTCCTGTTGGTGGCCGCGTTCGGTTCCCTGTTCATGGCTGCTGGTAAGCGGTACGCCGAGATTCTGTTGGCGCAGGAGTCTGGTGCGAAGATCCGCAAGGCTCTAGAGGGGTATACCGTCACGTACCTGCGGTTTGTGTGGACTTTAGCCGCCACCTCCGTGGTTATCGCCTACGCCCTGTGGGGTTTCGAGATGGCCCGACAGGCCGCTGGTACCGCCGCCGTGTGGTATCAGGTGTCCATGGTCCCATTCACGGTTGCGATTCTTCGGTATGCGGCGGATGTCGACCGCGGTGCCGGCGGCGCCCCCGACGAGTTGGCGTTGAGCGACCGGACCCTGCAAATTTTGGCCGTGGCGTGGCTGGCTTGTATAGGTGTTGCCGTGTATTTGGTGCCGGTTTTGGGCTAGCCCCCGCCCGCTTTTCGACGCC
>CAUVMZ010000222.1:0-4094 GCA_963552855.1 uncultured Corynebacterium sp.
GAGCATCTGACTACGGATCAGAAGGTTGGGGGTTCGAATCCCTCCGGGCGCACAAAGGAAAACCCCAGTGAGCAGCGCGTGTCGACTGGGGTTTTACCGTGTCTGCAGCCTGTTATTCGGTCTTCACAATGTGTTTGCCGATGGTTGCTAGTGCATTCCAAATGCAGGCAAGAACAACGATGACCAGCGAGATTCCGGAGATCAGGAAGTCGATGATGTCGTCAGGCCCGAAGTCTCCGTGGGTGGCGAGGAACCCCAGCAGGCTAACAACGAAAACCGCAATGCCCAGGCCCGCAACCACCTTGGCAATGATTTGCTGCCTACTAAAAGACACCGACGCCGGTACCTGAAAAAACGACGGTTGCGCAGGTGGCGGTGGGGGTTGTTGCGCGTATTCCTGGGGTTGAGGTTGGGGTTGTTGGTATTGTGGAAAGTCTTGTGGTTGCTGGTTCGTCATAAGTTTCTCCTTTTCCATGATGATGGTTGGGGCCGGGAGGGCGTCGTAAAGCGAAGATATAATATGGTATGGTTCAGCGTTTCAAACCAATATCAGACGACTGCCACATCACCAGCGAATTCGCCACGGACCACCCGGGCGTGGACTTCGGCAGAGACGGCGGCTCCGGCGACCAACCTGTTTTCGCAGCTCAGGCCGGGCTCGTAACCCACGCCGGCGCCGCGCAAGGATTCGGTGGACCCGCGCCCGCAGGTTGGATCGTGATCGACCACCCCACCGCGGCAGGCAGCGGCACCACCATCTACGGCAGCATCATCGCCGAAGTCGCGGAAGGCGAGTGGGTGCGCGCCGGCCAACGTATCGCCCGCATTAACCCCGACCCTAACACTAACGGCGGCACCGCGCCCCACCTGCACTTCCAAGTACACCCATTTGTGTGGCAGCCCGGCTCGCAAATTGACCCCGTTGCTTGGCTTGACGACGCCCCCGCGCCGACCCTCGCGCAAAGTAACCCGCCCATCTGCTACGGTGTGGACCTCTCCAACCACCAGCCGGACATCAACCTGAAGACCATAGCCGAAGAAGGATTCGAATTTGCCATCCTCAAGGCCACGGAGGGAACCTGGCTGGATCCCTGCTTCCAACAGCACTATTCCGCGGCCCGGGAGGCCGGACTCCACACCGCGGCCTATGCGTACGTACGTTCGGAAACCAGCCCGCAGGAGCATGCTGACGCCCTCGATAATGTCGTTCGGGCCGCCGCCGGCGACATGAGCGTTCCCATCTGCCTCGACATTGAGTCGGGCTCCGGCACGGACCCTGACCATTGGCGGGCCATCCACGACGAGTTCACCAGCCGAGGCTACCGGGTCATACTCACCTACCTGCCCCGCTGGTATTGGCAGCAGGCCGGCAGCCCCGATCTTACCGACACCGGCCTGCCGCCCCTGTGGTCCTCCCATTATGTCGAACCCCAGCAGGGATATGCCTCCGCCATTTACCAACGTGCCGGCACCGGCGGGTGGCGCAGCTACGGTGGGCTACTTGTTGACCTGTGGCAGTTTTCCTCCGAGGCCACGGTTGCCGGCCACGCCATTGATGTCAACGCCTACCTGGGGGATCTCAGAGACCTGTTTGGGTGAGGTCGCCGGGCTGAGTTGGCGACCCGCAGCCGGGGTACCACCGTCGAGCATCTGCCGCCACCCTGGCACTATCGCAATGCCCGCGCCTACATCACCTCGATGCGGGCCCCCGTATTTTCCGCCTGGATCAGCTGGTTCACCCACTGCGGGCCACCCGGATGTAGTCGAAACACCGGTCGATTTGAAATATGCGTTGGGCTCACCGACTGCTCCTTATTCAACCCCGACCTAGCCTCGAATCGAATACGCGAGCGATAGCCGTTGTCCACGAGGTCCGCGAGGGAGGGATTATCCATGAGGAGATGATCCCGGGCGTCATTCAGCAGGCTTAACGCCTCATCCAACGCATCGAGGAGGGCCACATGGTTGGTTTCGCACATGGCCCGCACCAGGTTCGGCGCGGTGCCGGCCACCCGTGTACTATCGCGGAAACTGCCTGCTGCCAGCGATAATGACAGGGCGCCACCATTATCGCCAACAATGGCCAGGGTCTCCGCCAACAGGTGGGGGAGGTGGCTGACCCGGGCGACCGCAGCATCGTGTTGGCGAACCCGAGCGGGGATGACCTCAGCGCCAACCTTGCTGGCCATATGCACCACATCCACCCAGAGTCGGAGCCAGTCGCGGCTGGGGTCGGCGTCGATCGCATGGTCGAATGTGACCACCCACACGGCGCGGCGGAATAGGTCGGCGCGGGATGCGGACCAGCCGGAGTGTGCGGTGCCGGCCATGGGGTGGCCACCCACATACCGGTCCGCCATGCCGTATTCCTGAACCAGCTTGTACACCTCGCCTTTCACACTCACAACATCGGTGAAACCGCAGGAGGGAGCATGCTCGGAAATGACATCGAGCAGGCCGGCGATGGCGGGCATGGGGGTCGCTAAAACAATGAGTGCCTTGTCGACTTCGGCGCGTTGCAGGGTTTCAATAAGGTCATTGCTGACATCGTACCCATCGTTTCTGGCGGTGCTGGCTGCGGACGGGGAACGGTTATATCCGTAAACAACCAGGTTGCCCTGATCGTGTTGGCTGCCTTGCCCAGAGCTTGCCGGGCCCACCTGGCCCGCCTGGGTGAGGGCGCGCAGCAGAGAACCGCCGATGAGGCCGAGGCCGAGGATACAAACGGGGCGGGAAATTTCATTAATACTCACCTGACAAGTGTGACACAGAACGACTACGGTTATTCGATATGGAACATAATTTTGCAGTAACCGTGGCCCGTCTTGGTTCTAGCTGGGATGTCAGCACCTTTCATGATGATTTTTCCACCGTGGATACCGCAGTAGGGGCGGTGCGTAGTTTGCGCGCGGAGTCTGCGGCTTTTGCATTGTTATGCGTGGATGACGAATATTTTGTTATTGTGCGACCTACCCCCAGTGGCGTGCGATTATTCCTATCGGACGCGTCCATGGGGGCGGTGGATGATTTTGCCGCGAGCATTTTAGAGGAATTAGACGTTGAGGTGCCGGACATTGCGGAGGAAGATTTCGCCGACACCGAAGGGTGGCCCGAGGGCGATTTCGACATTCTGGTCGATGTTGGCCTGAGCGAGCAGGTGCTCAGCGTGATCGTGGACGAGTCCGAGTGGTGGGCGTCGGAGCAGCTGCAGCGGATCGCGGAAGAACTAGGATTCGAAGACGCCCTGGCGAAGGCCGTGGGCTAAATGTGCCCCGCGTTACGACGCCCAGGCTTCCGGGTGGCGGCCGAAGCAAAAATGCGTTACGCATTGGCGGTTCCCACCCCGCTTGGCGACGTCCCAGTGGGGGCGGTGATCTTCGACCCGGACGGGAATGTGATTGGTCGGGGAAGTAATCGTCGAGAAGCGGACGGCGACCCCACCGCCCACGCGGAAATCATCGCCATCCGGGAGGCGGTGCGGAATTTCCACGATGGCTGGCGGCTCACCAACTGCACCATCGCCGTCACCCTGGAACCCTGCTGCATGTGCGCCGGGGCCCTGGTGGCGGCGCGGATCGGCACCATTATTTTCGGCGCCTACGAACCCAAAATGGGGGCCTGCGGTTCGGTCTTCGACGTGGTGCGCGACCCACAGGTTTTGTACCAACCGCAGGTGATCGGAGGGGTCCTTGCAGACGAATGCGCTGAACAACTGGGGGTATTTTTTCGGGAATGTCGATAAATTTTTGATTATCCGTGACATTAATGTGGGATTTGAGTAGGATGGACACGGTATTACCCCCGACTGCATTGTGAGGAGACACACATGGGCGCATTTGATGAAATTAAAGGCAAGGCTAAAGAAGCCGCAGGTAAGATTACCGGCAATGAGCGCCTCGAAGCTGAAGGCAAGGCCGAGCAGGTTAAGTCTGACGTGGTAGACGCGGTCAAGGACGGTGCAAATAAGGTTGTTGGCTCGTTCAAGGACGATTCCGACAAGTAATTTGCGTTAGAGCACCAATATGCCCTAGGATTTTTCGCGGTGGCGTGTCCGAGCGGCCGAAGGTGCTCGCCTCGAAAGCGAGTGTTGGGTA
>CAUVMZ010000223.1:0-4036 GCA_963552855.1 uncultured Corynebacterium sp.
GGAGGACGAGCGTAGCGCAACGCTCACCGCCGCGCGCGCCGCCACCGTGGCCGCGGAACAGCAGGCCCACGATGCGGTGCGGGCAGCCACCGCCACCCGCGACGCGGCGGCCAGCCAACAGCGGCGAGCCGAACTGGAAAAACTGCGCCGTGCCCTCGACGATATTGCCGCCCAGCGCCGCGCATTGGTTGCCGTCCCCAAGGTGGCCGCGGCAACCGTCACCCAGTACGAGACGGCCGAATCCGCGGTGCGCCTGGCCCGGCACACCCACGAGTTGCGGGCCCCCAAGCTCGCGGTGCAGGCGCCGGCGGCCACAAAACTCACCCTCAACGGGGAACCCACGGACGCGGAATTCGAACATGTGGTCGCCGACACCACCATCCTGACCGTCGGGGATACCACCATCACCATCATCCCCGGCGCCGGGGATGCCGAAACCCACGACGCGGTGGCCCAGGCGGAGGCGGACTTGGCCGATCTCATTGCCAAGCATGGGTTTGCGACCCTCGCCGAGGCCCGGGCGGCCCGGACCGCCTACACCGAGGCGCAGTCCACACTGAAGCTGCTCGCCACCCAGCACGATGTGCTTCTGGGGGAGTTGAGCCTGGATGAGCTGGATGCGGCGCTTGACGCTGAACCCGTAGAGGTTGATGTCACCCTGGCCGAGGCGGAGGCCGCTGTGACCTCGGCAGGCCAGGCGCTTGCCGCGGCGGTGGCGGATCGGGAACAGGCTGATGCCGCCCTGGTGAGTCTTGCCGATCGGCCGGCCGCCCAGGCGCTTGCGGTGCACGAGGCGGTGCTTGCGGATGCTAGGGAGGCCGCCTGGGTCACCACCGAGCAACTCGAACAGGTTGTCGATTCCCCGAGTCTTGACGAGCTGCGGGCCGACTGCGACACCGAGCGCGCCGCGTTGGATGAGGTGACCGCCGCTCGTGACGAAATTGCGGAGCAGCTGAAGCAGGTCGCTCCCACCGCGAAGAAGCAGCTCTACGAGGCGGCCCAGGCGCATGTCGAGTATTTAGAGAACCATGTTCGGGACGCCGCCACCAGCATCGCCGAGCATCGTAGCTATATTGAGGCGAGCGTCGGCGCCGCCGAGGATCACGATCGGCTTCAGGCGGAGAAGATTTCCGCCGAACGGCGCCTAGTCGCGGAAACCCGCAGGGCGCAGGCGGCAAAACTGCTGTATGAGACGGTGGTGCGGCACCAGTGGGCGGCGCACGCGAGGTATGCCCAGCCGTTTGTTGATGAACTATCTAGGCTGGCCCAGCCGGTGTTCGGTTCGGGCGTGCAGTTTGTGTTGGACGATACATTGAAGCTAACGCAGCGGGTTAGTGCGGTGGGGGAGCACATGAATGTGCGCCAGCTCTCGGGCGGGGCACAGGAGCAGTTAGAGATCCTTACACGGTTTGCGATCGCTAGCCTGGTCAGCGATGCCCAGGTGCCGGTGTTCTTCGACGATGTGTTGGGGTCGAGCGATGTCCGGCGGCTCATGGCGATGGGGGCGGTGTTCGCCGAAATGGGCAAGCAGCGTCAGGTGTTCGTGTTGACGTGCGCCCCGGAGCGCTATGCCGCGGTGTCCGGCCGGGTGGAACGGCCCCTGCGCGGCCTGCAGCTTTTCGACGACTAACGCCGGGATTCTCGCTTGATGGTGGGGGAGTCGGCGCTGCCGTTTGGTACGTGGTCGACACGCCTCACCAAATGATTGATACATCAACAATATGGTGGGATAGTGATATAGTAACGAGAAATTTTCTAACGATTTGGCAAAAAAGATACTGGATGACGCAAAAATATAGCGTTATCCTGTTTAATAGGTAACCATGAAGAATCCGAATTGGCTTAGCGATGATGAACAAAAATTTTGGCGATTGCTACTTGCCGCATCGAGGAAAGTCAATCATCATATAGAAACCGTATTGCAAGACGATCATAATCTCACCAGCGCGGAGTTCGCGGTCCTCGTCAACCTGTCCGAAAGTCCCGAGAAAGAAATACGGCTCCGTGACCTGTGTAATATACTCAATTGGGACCGCAGCCGAGCATCACACCAGGTGAGCCGCATGCAAAAGCGGGGATTGCTCACCAAGCGCCGCTGTATAGGTGACGGTCGGGGAGTGATAATAGAGCTTACCGACGAAGGAGACCGTCGCATCCGCAACGCTGCCCCCTCACACGTGGAATCGGTACGAGACGTCATATTCAATAATCTCGACCCGGAACTGCTGGAGCCGGTATCAAAATTCTTACGACACATTCTCGATCAACCTGTGGGACTAGCAAGAAACTAGTACCTACGGTGGAGGCCATCAGCCGTTGGGAGGATGCTTGCTGGCTTCATGGGGGAAAGCAAGAACGAAGCCCTCAGGGGGTTACCAGGGAAAACCCTGGGTTTTCCTGGCAAAATCCCAGGGAAATACTTTCAGGGAAAAGATCGGGGGTATCCCTGATGCATCAACGCAGGTAAACCGGAACAATAGGAAACAGAAACAGCAACCAACAAATTTTTCAGAAAGGTCGATTCCCATGAGCTACCCCAACTACAACGCCACCGCTGCCGCTGACACCCAGGTGAACCTGCCGCCCATCACGGAAACGGCAGTCGCTACCGACCCGCTCTCCGGCACCACCTATGGCATGTATGGTGTGGTGGATCAGCCCACTTACGCTACTGGGTTGGGGTACATGGATCCGGCTTCGTCAATGCCGGTACTGCCTATGGAGCGTCCCCTGGTGCGGGACATGACCAATAATTGGTTTGGCGGCGTCCTCGCGGGAATCGCCAATAAGTTCGACGTCAGCGTCAACCTGTTGCGGCTCCTCTTTGTGCTCAGTTGCCTGGTGCTGCCCGGCGTGCAATGTATTTTCTACTTCATTGCCTGGGCCATCATCCCCAAAGGGATCGGCTATTAAGTCCCGGAACCACCCAAAGATATTTTTAGGAGGCCCATCATGACGTACCCCGCGCCTATGCTGCAACGCCGGCTTCACCGTAACACCATCAATAAGTGGGTGGGTGGCGTGTTCCAAGGAATCGCCGACACCTACGGGTGGGATGTGACGCTACTTCGGATCTTATTCGTTGGAAGTAGCTTCCTGCTCCCCGGACCGCAGTGGGTGTTATACGTGCTGGCCTGGATCATTATGCCTCCGAACTAGGGTTCGGATTAATATAAGGATTGGTTGTTGACATGAGCAGTCCTCTTGTCTCATACAACCAAACTGAAGAGAAGCTGGAAGCCCGGACTGCGTCTTGTATAAGATGCGGTCCGGGCTTCCGCTATCATTAACCCAAAACCATAAGTAGCTATTGTGCTATAATTTATTCTTGTGGTGGGGAGGCATGGTCCTGCTGCGCCACCACTGGCGACGTCGCAAAGCGTCGTCAAGAACCCGCAAGGCGGGACGTCCGCTATTTGCGAGTGCGGTTACTATAAAAATCTTGCACACCAACAGCCTTTGTTGGGTGCAAGATTTTTCTTGCCGACCCCAGCAAACGGGACTATTATGGGCAGTGGATGCATCCAGAAAGTCCACTCTTTGACTGTTAGGTGGTGGTTTATTCGCTAGCCTCATCACAAAGAAACCATGACGTTTAATAACCCCGATGGGTCGTAAGGCATCATGCCGCGGCCCATCCTTTCCATGTATGGTGGGCGTGGGGGAGTGGGGGTTACATCCTTTCCACCGTGGACATGCTCAGCAGATCAGCGAATCTACGAAGTTTATTCAGTCGTTACTAGATTGGTAAGGGATACGACTATGACGGTTGATTGTCTTCATCAGAATCATCGTCAAAACCAAGGAAGCTGAAATAAGGGATACTTCCCACGCTTTGCTTAACGACTTCAAATATTCTATCGCTTATCAGATCTAGGTCTTCTTCGCAGGGTTCACCGTCTTTTTCATGAACCATGCAGGTAAATTTCTGCTTTAAAACATAATTTTGGCAATCTTCAAAATTACTTTTACCTGCATCTTCGCTAGACAAATTGTAGTCATCCGACTCTTTTTCCACAGAAAAAGTAGACAAATC
>CAUVMZ010000224.1:0-3875 GCA_963552855.1 uncultured Corynebacterium sp.
GATAAGGCCATTCGTGTCAGCACCACGCCTACATACGGCATTGTTTGTTGTTCACTATTGAAACAGCAACGACTTCGCGGGTGAAAGTGCACTTCGGCTGTGATTTGGCGTTTTGGTCCGTGCGGGCGGCTGACAAGAAAGTACGTACATCTAGAAAGTAAAGCGAGGGAAACCGTTATGGGGTCTGTGATTAAAAAGCGTCGGAAGCGCATGTCTAAGAAGAAGCACCGCAAGTTGCTGCGTCGCACCCGAGTTCAGCGTCGTAAGCTCGGTAAATAATCTCCTTGCCGCCCTTGATCGGGGCGGTTTTGGTTATTTCGGGATGGTTCGAGGTGATTATTGTGGCAGTATCCCTTGGCGAAAACGGCGCTTTAATGCCTGCCAACTAAATATTGCGGTCACTAATGCGGGGAGACCAAATGTTCGTATTGCCTTCCGAAGACTGCGGAAATCCTCAATTCGCCAACCACGATCTTCTGCCTCGTTACGGAGTCTGCGGTCTGGATTAATAGCAACCGCATTTCCGGTCATAGATAGCATGGGTACATCATTAATAGAATCTGAATAGGCGGTGCACCGGCTCAAATCGAGTCGTTCCAGGGCGGCTAGGGCGGCAACGGCGTGACGTTTACCAGGGCCATGGAGGATATCCCCTACAAGTCGGCCAGTAAACACTCCATCCTTGACTTCTGCTACTGTTCCTAGGGCGCCGGTGAACCCTAATCGTTTTGCTAAAATCTGCGCGAGTTGAACTGGGGTGGCAGACACTAACCATACTTGGTGGCCGTTGGCTATATGGGTGTCAGCCAATTGTTTGGTCCCTGGCCATAATTTCTCGCTCATATTTTTATCAACGATTTCTTCGCATAATGCTACCAATTCGGATTCGCTGCGTCCCTTAATAAACGCTAGCGCCTGTTGGCGTCCTTCGGTAACATCGTCGGCGTTCTCAGCACCTGTGATACGAAATTTTATTTGTTTCCATACCACCGGGAGTATCTCCGATAACTTGAGGTATCGTTTTTTGGCTAGGCCTATAGCGAAAACGATTAATGATGATCCCTGGATGAGTGTGTTATCCACATCAAAAAATGCCGCAGCTCCGGCATCCTGCGGTATAGCCGGGTCTGGGGGAGTAAGCCGTGACATTCCTGCGGCAGTAAAAGACCCTGATACTGAATCAAGTCCGGAAGTAAATTCACTGAGATCTAAATCAAAGAGTTCCGCTACAGCTTTTGCAGCAGCAGCTTCACCGGCTTGTTGTTGGGTGTAGTTATCGATGGGGGGAAGTGCAATGTCTTCAAAAAACCGCCGTAAGTTGCCGCGAGAACTAGACCAAGCGGCAAGAAAATCTTCAGGTCGTTGGTGCCAATGTGGATCAAGCGGGGACATGGCGCGCACTTAACCTTTCCAAGGTCACTATCAAATCCTATCTAATGGTAGTCTTCTACTGCGTCGTAACTGTGTATTAGCAGCGCAGGGCAGGAAATATCAACTGTAATCTATGCGTTGGGTAGTGCGATAGGTGAGTGAATGAGCAGGGAAGAAAGGGAATACAGCGGTGCATGTGGTTGAGTTGATGGTACGAGAATCATGTGGTTCTTGTAGCCGTATATCAAAGCAAATAGCCCCCATTGTGGCTGCGGCAGGGGCAGATTTGGTACACCATGATGTAGATTCCGATCTAGAATTGTCTGCAGAGTATGGTGATCGGGTACCAGTCGTAGTGGTTGATGGTGAAGAATTCGCATGTTGGGAAGTAGATAATGATGAGTTAGCCGAGGCTTTGTTGTGAACTTATTAACCCCCTACTACGGTGATATGGATCAGAGTAGCGTCAAATAATCAACCTAAAGTTTGAATAAGACTGTTACAGTCATAGCAGGAAGGTAACAACCTGACATGAATGCCGAGCTTAATCGGTGAGAGGAACACGGTGATGCAAGCGTGAGTGTGCTGGTAGTGGGGATGTCCCACCGCTCCGCGCCAGTGGCGTTGCTGGAGAAATTGAGCATGGATGAGTCCGTGCGACACCAAACCACTTTAGCTTTGATTCGGCAGCCAGCATTAACCGAATCGATGATTGTGTCCACTTGCAACCGACTTGAGGTTTATTCAACGACAACTAATTTTCACCAGGGTGTTTCCGATGTGGTTGATGTGCTTCACGACATGAGTGGTGTTCCCATTGACGTTTTGCGTGATTGTTTGTATGTCCGATATGCGGATGCTGCCGCCGAGCATTTAATGCTGGTGGCGGCAGGCATGGACTCCATGGTGACGGGGGAGCAGCAGATCATTGGTCAGGTACGCACAGCCTACCAATACGCAGCCAATTCGGGTACGGTGGGGCCGCAATTGCATGGATTGGTGCAGGCGGCTCTTCGTACCGGCAAGCGAGTCCATACGGAAACCGATATCGATAATGCTGGTGTATCCATGGTGTCGTTTGCCTTTGATGAGGCTGTTTCTCAACTGGGGGTGAAAGATGAAGCGCAGCCATTTACTGGCCACAGAGCCCTGGTCATTGGTGCAGGTGCGATGGCATCACTTGCCGCTACACATGTAGGCAAGCAAGGCATTGATGAACTGATTATGACAAATCGCACTCGGGAACGTGCTGAGCGGTTGGCGCAGCATGCACGGGAAGCTGGTGTGGAAACCACCGTTGTAGATTTTAATGAACGTACTGCGGTGCTTTCTCACGTTGATATTGTGGTGTCGGCCACTGGTTCCCAAAATTTCACTATTTCACGAGACGATATCCCCGCCGACCACCCATTAATGCTGGTGGATCTATCATTGCCGCGAGACATTGATGATAATGTGATTCGAGGTACTCAGGCACGGTTGGTGAATATCGAAAAGCTCCGCTTGCTGCACCAAGATGAGGCTGAAAGTGATAGTGCGGCATTGCGAATTATTGCTGAGGAGCTACAAGCGTACAGTTCCCAGCAGCGGATCAAAGATATTGCTCCAGCAGTTACTGCTTTACGACGCCATGCCGCTGACCTTATTCAAACCGAATTGATAAGGCTCCAATCGCGCACTCCTGACATGGATGACCATGAATTTGAAGAAGTCAGCCACACCGTGCGTCGAGTCGTCGATAAGCTTTTACACCAACCCACGGTTCGAATAAAAGAACTCGCAGTTCACTCTGGGGTAGTGAGTTATGAAACCGCACTACAGGAACTATTTGGGCTTGATGATGATCCCCAACCTGTCAAAGTTGATCTTGACATGCTTCCCGATGCTGCGAAGCTAGCAACCATCACTAAGGCAGAAACATTGCAAAAGCAACATAAACAGTTGCGTCAAACTCAAGGAGTGTAAATGCCCATCATCGGCACACGTGGTAGTTTACTGGCGACCACCCAGGCTGGTCATGTCCGTGATGCCCTTACTTCACATGGGTATCCCAGCGAGCTTCGCATTGTGACAACCACTGGTGATGTCAACCTAGCTCCAGTGGAACGAATTGGTGTGGGAGTTTTCACCCAGGCGCTTCGTGACTCATTACTAGCAGGTGAATGCGATATAGCGGTGCACTCTTTCAAAGACCTCCCCACAGCTGTTGATGAACGTTTTCATTTGGTTGTTCCTTGCAGGGAAAACGCCCGAGACTGCCTTATAGCCCGGAATAACCTCACCCTTGCTGAACTTCCCACTGGTGCTGTGGTTGGTACCGGCGCACCCCGGCGAATTGCGCAGCTGAAGGCGCTTCGGCCTGATATTCACACAATTCCATTACGCGGCAATATTGATACTCGCATGGCGAAAGTTCATGATGGTGAATTAGATGCTGTAGTGCTGGCTTATGCTGGACTATCACGTGTTCATCGTGCTGATGAAGCCACTGAGGTTTTCGACCC
>CAUVMZ010000225.1:0-3873 GCA_963552855.1 uncultured Corynebacterium sp.
TGTCACTTCACGCCTTTCTAAAACCCCTGTTAGTGGGGGCGCAATTACCGTAAGAGCCAACATATCTCAGGCCAGGCTACCCTAAATCGCTGGTAGTTGGCCATTTTTTTCTATATGACATAAGACACATAGTGGTGAAGTGGGTGGTTAGAGACCTCAAAAGCAGAATAAAGTAAGGGCGACACTGGAGGTGCCATGACTGTAAATAACATCGATCGTGATGCAATCGCTCACGGCAAAATTACTGAAAAACCGCTTCGTGATCGGCCGAAACACCCGACTTGGGTATTGAAATTATCAATGGCCGTCACTGGCCTGATCTTTGCTGCCTTTGTGGTATTCCACATGGTTGGTAACTTAAAAGTCTTCTTGCCTGCATACGAGGATGGAAGCCGTCCTATTAACGTGTACGGCAAGTGGCTGCGTGAGATGTTCTATCCACTGCTACCCCATGAGGCTATGCTGTGGATTTTCCGTATCGTGTTGCTCGCTGCCATTATTCTGCATATTTATGGCGCATTTGTACTTACCGCGCGGTCTCACAAATCTCGTGGCAAATTCCGCCGCACCAACCTTATTGGTGGAATGAACTCCTTTACCAGTAAAACCATGCTGGTTACGGGCCTTGTTCTGTTGGCTTTCATTATTTTCCACATCCTTGACCTCACCCTAGGTGTAGCCCCTGCCGCACCGACCACCTTTGAACATGGTCATATTTACGCCAATATGATTGCCAGCTTCTCTCGCTGGCCAATCGCAATCTTCTACATTCTGGCCATGGTTGTGCTTTTCCTGCACCTTTCTCATGGCATCTATTTGGCGGTTTCCGACCTCGGCATCACCGGCAAGCGCACCCGTGCGGTCATGCTAGCACTGTCCTACTTGGTTCCGGCCGTTGTGATGATTGGCAATATTTCCATCCCATTGTCTATCGCCCTAGGGTTAATCCACTAGGTTATAAACGGACGAAAAGGTAAATAATCAATGAGCACTCACTCTGAAACCGTAACTCGACCCGAGTTCCAACATCCTGCTTCCATCGTTCCTGGTGTTGTGCTAGGAACCATCCTGGAATCTCACGAGCCTAAGGGCGTGCCCACTAAAGAAATGTGGCAATACCATAAAGATCACATGGAGTTGGTTTCCCCGCTCAACCGTCGTAAGTTCAAAGTTCTCGTTGTCGGAACTGGGCTGGCAGCAGGCGCTGCCGCAGCTGCACTCGGTGAATTAGGTTACACCGTTAAGGCTTTCACCTACCATGATGCTCCTCGACGCGCCCACTCCATTGCAGCCCAAGGCGGCGTTAACTCTGCTCGTGGTAAAAAAGTCGATAACGACGGCGCATATCGCCATGTGAAAGACACTGTCAAAGGCGGTGACTATCGTTGTCGTGAGTCCGACTGTTGGCGACTAGCCTACGAATCCGTTCGGGTTATCGACCATATGAACGCCATTGGCGCCCCGTTTGCCCGGGAATACGGCGGTGCGCTAGCCACCCGCTCTTTCGGTGGTGTGCAGGTGTCTCGTACCTATTACACCCGTGGACAAACTGGCCAACAGTTGCAGCTGTCCACAGCATCAGCATTGCAACGCCAAATCCACTTGGGAACTGTGGAAATCTTCACCCATAACGAAATGGTGGATTTGGTTATCACCGAAACTGATGGTGAAAAACGCTGCGAAGGCGTTGTGATGCGTAATCTCATCAACGGTGAACTCACAGCCCACACTGGCCATGCGGTCATTCTTGGTACCGGTGGCTATGGCAATGTGTTCCACATGTCCACCTTGGCGAAGAACTCTAATGCTAGTGCCATGATGCGGGCATTTGAAGCCGGAGCCTATTTGGCATCTCCTTCATTCATCCAATTCCACCCCACCGGTTTGCCTGTGAATTCTGAATGGCAATCCAAAACCATTCTGATGTCGGAGTCGTTGCGTAACGACGGTCGAGTATGGTCGCCGATCAAACCCAAAGATGATCGTGATCCCAACACCATCCCCGAAGAGGAACGCGACTACTTCCTGGAGCGGCGCTACCCAGCATTCGGTAACCTGGTACCCCGTGACGTGGCTTCTCGTGCTATTTCCCAGCAAATTAACAAAGGCCTGGGGGTCGGACCACTGCATAACGCAGCTTACCTCGACTTCCGTGACGCCATTGAACGATTGGGACAAGACACTATTCGGGAACGGTACTCCAACCTTTTCCAAATGTATGAGGAAGCCATTGGTGAAGACCCCTACACCACTCCCATGCGTATTGCCCCCACCTGCCACTTCACCATGGGGGGCCTGTGGACTGACTTTAATGAAATGACCTCCATTTCTGGCCTGTTTGCCGCCGGTGAATGCTCCTGGACATACCATGGTGCTAACCGTCTTGGCGCAAACTCATTGTTGTCGGCGTCTGTGGATGGCTGGTTCACGCTACCGTTCACTATTCCCAACTTCTTGGCTCACCACCTTAATGAGCCACCGCTTGCTGAAGACGCACCTGCTGTCCAGGTTGCCCTGGACCGTGCTCAAGCCCGTATTGACCGGTTGATGAATATTAAGGGCAGCGATCCACACGGTCCCGAGTACTACCACCGTCAATTGGGTGAAATCCTGTATTTCTCCTGCGGTGTGGCACGTAATATCGAAGATCTCAAATCAGGTATCGAAAAGATTCGGGCACTACGTAAAGAATTCTGGTCCAATCTGCGTATCCCCGGTTCCCAAGACGAAATGAACCAGGTGCTGGAATACGCCGCCCGTGTCGCAGACTACATTGACCTGGGTGAACTCATGTGTATTGATGCCCTTGACCGGGATGAGTCCTGTGGCGCACACTTCCGGGACGACCACCTCTCATCTGAAGGCGAAGCTGAGCGTGACGACGAACACTGGTGTTTCGTTTCTGCCTGGGAGCCAGGTAAGAACGAAGGCGAGTTCATTCGTCATGCTGAGCCGCTCACCTTCGAAGCCATCCCTCTGATGACAAGGAACTACAAGTAATGAAACTCCATCTTGAAATCTGGCGCCAGGCTGGTCCGTATCACGAGGGACACTTCGAATACGTCACCGTCGAGGACGCAGTCGCTCAAATGTCTATCCTCGAACTCTTGGATCACGTTAATTCCGGTTTGATCGAAGAAGGAAAAGAACCTTTCGCATTCGCATCTGACTGCCGTGAAGGTATTTGCGGTACCTGCGGGCTCATGGTCAATGGCCGCCCTCATGGTCTAGAGCAAAATCAACCAGCCTGCCAACAGCGGCTACTCAACGTCAAAGATGGTTCCACTCTCAAGATCGAACCATTCCGCTCCGCAGCATTCCCCGTAATCAAAGACATGGTGGTTGACCGGTCCGCCTTGGACCGAGTAATGCAGCAAGGCGGCTACGTATCAGTGAATTCGGGTACCGCCCCTGATGCCGACACCCTGCACATGAATCATCAAACGGCAGAACTCGCTCTCGACCATGCTGCATGCATTGGTTGTGGCGCCTGTGTGGCTGCATGTCCCAACGGTGCCGCTCACCTGTTTACCGGTGCAAAGCTGGTCCACCTGTCGCTCATGCCCATGGGTAAGGAAGAACGCGGTCGCCGTGCTCGTAAGATGATTGATGAGTTGGAAACCAACTTTGGCCACTGCACTCTGTACGGTGAATGTGCTGATGTGTGCCCCGCAGGCATCCCACTGACCGCAGTGGCTGCAGTGAATAAAGAACGAGCTCGTGCATTCTTTACCGGCAAAGACGCATAAATGCTCATGAGCTCGTGAAAGTAGCCTTGGTAACAATATCGGAAAGCAATGCCTGAACTTCGGTCAGGCATTGCTAGACTGATAACATAATCTCTTGATTAATACCTCAATTTTTCGCATTTGG
>CAUVMZ010000226.1:0-3869 GCA_963552855.1 uncultured Corynebacterium sp.
GGGGCCAGTGGCGGCCGAGGCGGCTGGGGCGGAAGTGGGTGCGCCCGACGTGCTCGGGGCGCTCGGCGCCGCGGATGTGCTTGGTGCCGTAGACGCGCCGGGGTCCGCATCCGCCACTCGTTCTTCCTTGGCTTTCAATCGTTTGATTTCGGTGGCAATGGCGTCGGTGTTGGTGCCGTCATCAATGAGCAGGGGAGCCTGCAATTCTTTGGCTTTTTGTGCGCCGGCACCCGAATTTGTTTTCGAGGCCACCACGACGGTGTCAGCCTTATTCACGAGTTTCTGCACGGCGGCAACCCCGGTGCGGTCGGTGGCAATAAGCTGCGGCGGTGGGGATGTTTCGGTGGCGGCCGGACTGTCTGTGGCGCCAGCAGCATCGGCCGGCGCAGGGACATCGGTGGTGTTTGAATGAGTGAAACCACCAAAGCCGCAGGCAGAAAGCAACAGGCCAACTGGAATACAGACAGCGAGGACGACACGAGTGAGGGGGCGTTTCATTTTGGGATCCTTGGGATGAATAATTATCTGAATGGGACTTCGGCAACGGTGCGCCGCAGTTTTCTGGTGCGCAATCGGTGCGGGGATTCGGCGAGGTTTTCTACAGCTCGCACGGCACACATCACGTGCGCCTCCTTGGAGGATGAATAGAAAGCTTGTGCGGCTGCGGGAAGTTTAGGAACCGCGTGCAACGGCAGGTCGGAAACACTCAATAACGTACCATAGGGGATTCGATACCGATAGCCGTTAGCGGCCAGGGTGGCGGATTCCATGTCGCAGGCAATAGCGGTGGAGCAGCGCAACCATTCCCACAGGGCCTTGGGGGTGTGCCATTCCCAATTGCGGTCATCGGTGGAAATGACAGTACCGGTGCGCATGAGGGAAAGGTCGGCGCCATACACCTCGGCGACCCCGGATTCTAGGGCGCGCTGAACCTCGGGGACGGCCGGGATGGGAAACTCCGTGGGGATATGTGTGTCGAGCAAATGATCGCTCCGCTGATAGGCGTTTCCTAAAATAAGGTCGCCCATGCGCATGCGACCATCGAGGCCGGCGCAGTGGCCAATCATGATCCACAGGTCGAGCCGCAGCACGGCAAGGCAGTCGGTAATGGTTTTCGCATTGGAGGGCCCAACCCCAATATTGATCATGGTAATCCCCCGGTTGCCGGGTGAAATCAGGTCGTACCTGGGCATTTGGTAGTGGGATTCCATGGTGAGGGCGCTGATGTCCATGGTGGCGGCCTGGGCTTTGGTGATGGTTCGGCCGTCGGCAAGCACGAGTGCGGTGTAGCGGCTATCGGTGTGCAGTTCGGCAAGCCCGTAGCGGAGGAATTCGTTAGTGTGCATGCCGTAATTGGTAAAGAGAATATATTTCTGCACGGTTTCCACGGGAAGCCCGGTGTAGTGCTCGATGCGTTCGCAGGCAATGTCGAATCGTTGGGGGGTGAAGTGGAAGAGGGGTTTTTCCGGCCCGTGGAAGGCGTCCCAGTCGCCGTCGATGATGGCGTCGTCGACGTCGTCAAGCGTGGGGCGGGGGATTTCGGGGGCGCGTTTGGCACCGACCGCGCCGGCAAGCCCGTCGATAAATTCGGGCGGGATGCGCACGCCGGAGTCGCCGACGGTAATGGTGCAGTCATAGTTGCGCGCGAGCCGTTCGAGTTGTTCGACGAGGTAGGGTTCCATGAGCGCGGGTTTACTCAGGCAGGCGGTGTAGGTTCCGGCTTCCTCGACGTAGCCGAAGGGTTCGGTGCGGTCGACGGGATGCCAGCTGTGAATATCAACTATAAGTTTTGGATAGGTTACTTGCGGGTATTTATGGGGTTCGTATATGGCGGTGCGCGCAATGGCTGTCACGGTATCATAGTGTCGCTTGAGCTTTTCGACGGCTGCCGCCGGTGTCAACCCGCTCACGGAATCGTTCTCCTTCCCTGTTTCTTATGATGCTACTAGGGAAGTCGGATGTTCGGGGTTGCTACTTGGTGATTTTCCGGAAAAATTCGATGCTGCCAGCGCTTACCACGGAACCGAACCCCATGTTGGGTGGTTCAACGCCGAAGTCTTGCCATGTCACATTGCTCTTCCAGGCCGGCATAGAGTTTTGGTGCCGAGGACGGCGGTAATTATGTATAATGACTATCAAAAAGGACAAATATGCTGCTCTATGACCTGGTTTTCTCGTTCGGACTACTGTTGGCGATCCTGCTATTCATAGGGTTTTTATTCACATTGTCTCGCTCTACCGAGACGCCCAAGATGAAAACGGTGTGGGTCATCATTGCCCTATGCGTCCCCATCGTCGGGCCGATCTGCCACTTTATCGTCTACCGGGGCCAGCGGTCGTGACCGGCGAATGGCAGTTATCCTGCGGCGACGCCCTCGATTTCTATGACACCTGGGACACCCCCACCACTATCATTTCCGACGGTGCCTACGGTGTGGGCGGCTTCCCTGGGGACCCCAGAACCCCGGCGGATCTGCCGCGCTGGTACGAGCCGCACATCGCCGCGTGGTCCGCGAAGGCCTCACTGGCCACAACACTTTGGTTGTGGAATACCGAAATCGGGTGGGCGAACATTCATCCCCTGCTCACCGACCATGGGTGGCAGTACGAAACCCTCAACATTTGGAATAAGGGAACCGGACACATTGCCGGAAACGTGAATTCGAAAACTATTCGACGATTCCCAGTGGTCACCGAGGTGTGCGCGTTCTACACCCGCACCCCACGGCTGCCCAAGCATCCCGGTTCCCCGCAGCTCATCCACATGAAGGAATGGCTACTGAGCGAGTGGCTGCGCACCGGGCTGCCCAAAGCCGACGCCAATAAGGCCTGCGGCGTGAAGAACGCGGCCACGAGAAAATATTTCGACCAAGGATGGTTATGGTATTTTCCGCCTGTCGACGTCATGATGCAGCTGGTCGCCCACGCCAATCGGTTCGGCAACCCCGCAGGCAGACCCTACTTTAGTTTCGACGGCACCACCCCGGTGTCGGCCGCCGAATGGGCCGCAACCCGGAGCGTCTGGCATCACGAGCACGGGGTGACCAATGTGTGGGAACGACCCCCGCTGCGGAATGCGGAACGCTACCGGGGATCCATGCGGCGCAGCACCCCACGCACCCATAAGCCAACAAAACTGAGTGCCAGCCACCTGAACCAGAAGCCGCTCGACCTCATGGAACGCTGCATCAACGCCACCACCAACCCCGGTGATGTTGTGTGGGAGCCCTTCGGCGGCCTATGCTCGGCGTCAGTTGCCGCGGTTCGGCTCGGAAGAACCGCGTTTTCGGCCGAACCCAACCAGGATTTTTACCAACTGGCCTATGAGCGGCTGAGTTCTCTAAATTAAATATTTATTTTAGTGAAGCTTATTCAGTTTCAGCCCCTTGCAGACCCTTTCAATCATAATTTCCCCAGCAGTTGAATAAGCTTCGATAATACTAATCTTCCGTTTCAAGAGCGATAACAGTATCATAGAGGCCAACTTTGTCTAAATCTTTATGAGTTCGGATACCAGTGTATGCTAGGGAAGCATCTTCATATCTTCGGAAGGCAAAAACTGCTTGGTTCATGTGAATTGAGTTAAACACACCAAGTCTTACAAGTAGATGGAAGTCATCCACTGTTAATCCTGTCACGGTTTTGAAAAGTTCGGGTTCAATCTTAGTAATCACATCTTGTAATGTGTTTTCACGGAAATCAGTTAAGTACATGAATACAGGGATCCTGGTAGCAAACTTGATTAATTTTTCCTGAATCTGTTTACGCTTAGACTTGTACTCTTTTTCTTCCTTTGTGAGTTCTTTCTTTTCCTCTGGACTGAGAGAATTACTTTTTTCCTTCTTAGTTTTAGAGATAGCTTCACTCTT
>CAUVMZ010000227.1:0-3821 GCA_963552855.1 uncultured Corynebacterium sp.
GGTATCTATATGGGTGCGGTGGAAAAATTGCTTAAATACCCCCTTATGGGTCGGGTATATGGGGTGACGTTATTGATCCAATCGTTTTGCAAGCTCCCCAGCATGCTCGTCGGTCTCCGCCAGCGGTATATCCGTAATTCCTAAGCCCGCCCACGGCACCGTCACTGAGTCAAATACCTCATGTTGCCGTGGGGTTTTTGGTGGCCAATATACTGCGGTAATGTCGGTGTCTTTTGCCAGGCTAATCACATGATTATTGGTATGCAGTCGGCCGCCTTTTGTGCGTAGCTTATCGATCTTGAGCGTCCATGCCTCCACCATGGATATGGTTTCTTGTGGGTGCAGGCTCTCAAACGAAAACACACTATTGAGCTCAAAAACGTTTGTGTTTTTTATAATCACCAAATTCAGCGGTATCTCAAACCCGTCAACATCAACCGATGCGGGCAGATACATGTTCTTTTCTAACTGCTTATGACGCCGATATGTTGCCTTCACCATGTCCCGGGCCTGGATTTCTAATTGGGAATGCTCCAAATAGTGTTCGTCGCCAATGAGCGTGACGAATAAGAGCTGGGTGGCCTGCTCGATCGAGGTCGAATCCACCTGTTTCGGCTCGTCAATGATGAGCATATTATTCCAGTAGTCCATTAATGATGCGAGGTAACCATTGACGCTTAATTCATGCCCAATGCTGTGTCTGTGATGTTGGCAGGCGAGATGCACCACATGCTGTTCCAGTTCGTCGGCGAGCCGCATGATGGATTGTTGTGACTCCATGTACGCCAATTGGGAGGAATCCTTTTTAAACCTTGCGGCGATCTCCCCAGTGGCCGTGTCTTCGACAATGACGCCAATGCCAATGGTGGTGATGCTATTAGCGCTGGGGACCGCGCGTACCGTCCAATACCGTAATTTCATGGCTTGCCCCTAAAACCTTTCTTTACTATGTGCAAAACATTTGGAAAGCAGTTTAACTGATCTACCTGTACATTAAACATATGCACGTTCTCGTTACCGGTGGTGCCGGTTTTATAGGTTCACATCTGGTTGATTTCCTTGTTTCTCACAGTCACAGCGTGACTGTTCTTGATAATCTCTCCCGTGGCAAGATGGCTAACCTTGATAACGCGCTCGCCTGCGGTAACGTTCGGGTCATTACAGAGGACCTACTCGATTCGGACCTGGAACAGCACATTGCCGACACACAACCAGAAGTTATTTTTCATCTCGCGGCCCAAATTGATGTTCGGCGCTCCGTCGCTGAGCCGCTTTTCGACGCCCATACCAACATCATATCCACAATCAGGCTTGCCGAAGCTGCCCGAAAAAACAATGTTCGGAAAATTGTCTTCACCTCATCCGGTGGCTCCATATATGGTAAACCCGAGCAATTCCCCGTTGCCGAAAACACCCCTATCGACCCGCATTCCCCCTACGCTGCCGCAAAAATCTCCGGCGAAATTTACCTCAATACCTTTCGCCACCTTTATGGTCTCGACTGCTCACACATAGCCCCCGCGAATGTGTATGGTCCGCGCCAAGACCCTCATGGTGAGGCCGGTGTGGTGGCGATTTTTGCCCAGCGACTCCTAAACGGTCACCCCACCACCATTTTCGGTGATGGCGGCAATACCCGCGACTATGTTTATGTTGAAGACGTGGTGCGCGCATTCTACCTGGCGGCCGGGCCCGTCGGTGGCGGTGACCGCTTCAACATTGGCACCAGCATAGAAACCTCTGACCGGGAGCTCCATACCCTGGTGGCCCAGGCCGCCGGTGCCCCAGACACCCCCGACTATGCTCCCGCCCGCCTTGGTGATGTGCCCAGGTCGGCCCTGTCGTACCAGCATGCCCACGACGTTTTGGGTTGGGAACCGCGGGTAAGCATTGTCGAAGGCGTGGCCAAAACCGTGGACTATTTCCGTACCACCCAGCAGCTTCACTAGGCGTGCCAGACAAACCTACCTAGGCGGGTATCCCCTGTGTAATCCCGTATGAATTTTCGGCGTTCGCCTTAACGTTGCGGTGGAACTAGCTGCCGTGGCATGACCTTGCCCGTGGCGGTGCGGGGGAGGGAATCCACAAAATGCACATCCCGGGGTACCGAATGGGCTGCTAGCCGATCCAACACCCAGTTTTGGATGGCCTCCGTTGTGAGGTTCTGCCCCGCATAATCATCGGACCGCACCACCCACACCGCGATGCGTTTAAAAGTGTCCTCATCCTCGACGCCGCCGGCATACATGTCCGCAATGCCCGGCATCTCCTCCAAAACTTCCTCCACGCTGCGGGGATACACGTTCTCCCCACCCACAATGATCATGTCGTCCGCGCGGCCCAACACAAACAAGAATCCGTTCTCGTCCAAATAACCCCGGTCGCCGATCTGGATTAAATGCCCATATTGGGTCATGGGAATATTTGGGTCGGTATAGCCACGCAACGTCACCGTGTTGTAGCAGAAAATCCGCCCTGGGGTGCCCGTCGGGCAGGGGCGATCATTCTCATCCAAAATGATGAAATCCGTGCCAGTGCAGATTGGTCCCGACGTGGTTGGGTGCTGCGCAATTTCCTCCATGGAAGCCACCGCCACCGCTGAAATCTCTGTCGACCCATAGAGGTTGCACAAATTCTTCCCAAACCGGTCATGCATCTTTTCTACAAGCCAGGGGGATAGTGCGTTGCCGGAAGAGAAAATAAACTTCAAGCTGGAGCAATCATACCGGTCGTTATCCGGCAGATTCACCAAATCCTTCAGGAAAATCGGTGACGATAACATGCCATCCAATTTGCCCTCATCAATATCCCGGAATACCCGTTCCGGGTCGAAAATTCGGTGCGTCACAATGGTGCCCCGCATCCCTAGCGCAATGTTGAACACCGCCCACCCCCACGCATGGAACATGGATGCGGTGATCTGCACCCGCATCCCGGCGCGCCACGGCACCTTCGTTAGGATTCCCGCCAACACCGTTGGCGCCACCGGTTCCACCCGCACAACCCCTTTTGGCGTGCCCGTCGTCCCCGAACTCATGACCACAATCGGGCCGTGTTTCGGGAAGAACGGCAGGCGTTGCTGCGGAATGTATGTTGCGATGATTGATTCTAAGTCCGGGTAGCCGTAATCCCGGTTCGAATCCCGATGCGCAATAATCACCGGAATATCCATTGCGTCGGCATCAAACCGGTCGATGAACTCCTCATCAATGACCAGAATATTGACGCCGTCCCGTTTCAGGCAATTGGTCAATTGTTCCTTTGACGAGCCGATATTTTGCAGATATATGGTTGCGCCAGCGAACCCTTTGGCTGCCATGGGGTAAATAATTCCCCGACCGTTGCGTGCCATTACCCCCATGTGGATATTGCCGTTCATGGTGTCCCGTAGGTAGGCGGCAAAGATTCGGGCGTTAGCCCGCAATTGGGAGTATGTCAGCGACCCGGAGTCGTCGACAAGCGCGGTGCGGTGTGGGCAAGCAATGGCGCCTTGTTCTACCTCTCGTGCCGTGGTGAACCGATAACGTGCAAGCACCAGTGGGGTTGCTAGCATTGCTTTTAATCCGCCTTCGGTGGAAATGACCCCAGACTTCAATAATGCTGGCACTAAATCCTTGAGCTGCACCATGGTGCGGGCAAATTTGGTAAAAGCAAGTTTATTCATAAGCGGCGTATCTCCGTAATATAGTTCAAGGCCAATGAGGGATTGACACTGATCACAACGGTGAAGAAGCTAACCATGGGTAGAAATTAACCGTCATCAAAAGTATCTTTTGTTTACTTATCGACGTCTGCTGTGACAAGGTTACGCTGCTACCTTC
>CAUVMZ010000228.1:0-3756 GCA_963552855.1 uncultured Corynebacterium sp.
CCTCAGCCGCATTAGGCACGGTCAGCGCTATATTTGTGCGAGGAATATGGTCCAAATTCACCAAAGCAGCCAGGGCAAAAACCGGAATAGCACCAAAGGTAAGGGTTGTAAAACGTCGATTCACGGTACTTAAGCGTACCGCAGGGATTTGACAAAACTAGGTATCCCACCAGCCCTCAACAGTATGTGTTTTCAACTGCAATGCTCTCCATCGCGTGTGGTAGCTCACGTGTTCGCTATAAGCGTTGTGGTTTTATGGCATTTTCGTGGTAACAGTAGGTAGCGTGTGAGGCATGGCGAATAGTAATTTTGGTTTTAATTTTGGTTTCGGCAAACGCGACGATGGCAACGACGATAATAACGACTTTACCGGGGGCATAGGAGATTTCCTTAACGATCTCGGGCAGATGCTGTCCGGTTTAGGCTCATCAATGAATAGCTCCGACGGGGAATCCGTCAACTATTCCATGACGGAGCGCATTGCCCGGCAACAAATCGGCGCCCAAGACCACCCCATAACCAACACCGACCAGCAGCAAGTACAAGATGCGGTACGGATCGTAGAATTATGGCTTGACGACGCCACCTACCTGCCGGCATCGGAAAATAAAATCGTCGCCTGGAACGCCACCGACTGGCTCACCAACACCTTACCAGCGTGGAAACGCATGATTAACCCAGTAGTCGCCCAAATGAACGAGGCGCGGTTAAGCGGGCTACCAGAGGAAGTACGCGACGCCATTGGGCCAATCATTGGCATATTTAGCTCGATGTCCTCGGCAAACTTCGGGGCACAATTAGGCAACGCCCTAGGTGATTTAGCCACCCAATCCCTATCTGGCTCCGACTTCGGAATCCAGGTAGCCCCCGAACACACTACCGCGCTTCTACCGCACTCCGTCAATCACATTGCCCGCGAAATAGCGGTATCACCCCAAGACGTACTCATGTATCTAGCAGCACGAGAAGCCGCCCGACAACGACTCTTCCGGCATGTGCACTGGCTCAGCGAACGCCTCGTCTCCTCCGTGGAGGAATACGCGGCCGGCCTGGAATTAGATAACTCCGCCATGGAAGAAGCCATGCGGAATATCAACCTTGAGTCACAAGACCCGGCAGCAATCCAAGATGCCCTCAACCAAATGCAGGGCATGGATCTAGAACCAAAAATCCGGTCCCGCAACACTGGCGCCACAACCCGACTCGAAACCCTCTTAGCCCTGGTCGAAGGCTGGGTGGAACTCGTGGTCACAAATGCGCTCGGCGACCGGGTACCGGCCACGGCAGCCCTCAACGAAGCATGGCAACGCCGCCGACG
This sequence comes from uncultured Corynebacterium sp., assembly GCA_963552855.1. Lineage (GTDB taxonomy): Bacteria > Actinomycetota > Actinomycetes > Mycobacteriales > Mycobacteriaceae > Corynebacterium. The sequence goes on from CAUVMZ010000228.1 coordinate 1,319, forward strand.
CACCGGCGGCTCCGCCGAAAAAGCATTCGCCTCAGTGGTGGGCATCGAATTCGCCGCCCCGAAAGTAAGCGAAGCGAAAGAACTATGGAAACGCGTAACCGTGGCCGTCGGCGAAGAACGCCGTGATAAAGTATGGGACCACCCCGATTTCCTACCGCTCGCCGAACACCTGGACAATTCCGCCGAATTCATCGACTCCCTGCTTGACGACGCCGACACCGCCAACTTCGACCCCATCGCCGAAATCACCGCCCTGGAAGAAATGCTGGCCCAAAAATCCGAGGAAGAACAAGCCGAACAGAAAGAATGGCCCAAGCCAAAGGATCAAAAACCCGAGGACAACCAGGACAAGAAATCGGACGATTCCGACAAATAACTCCTCATTATTCCTCGGCAACAGTCATCCGGCCCCACGCCTCCAAAAACCCCTTGGCCCGTTCAGCGTGGGGTGCTTTGTCCGCCCACGACCAAAAATCGGCGGAATGCCCATCGTGGATAAACGTGTGGGTGAGTTCGTGCACCAACACCGAATCCAACACATAATCGGGTACGTTCCGCAACCGGTGGGAAATCCGAATGTCCCCCGTGGCTGGTGAACACGAACCCCACCGCTGACTCTGGTTCGTGACCCACCTGACGCTACCGATGGTGGCTTGACCATCAAGAACCGTCCGGTTCAGCACCTGGGCACGCCGGGCTAGATCGGCATCAGTCCGGGCGGTGGCGGTGGTTTTTCGATTGATCTTTGCAACAATGTCGTCAACAAGCTGCGCTTCCTCGTGCGGCAATAGGTTCGCGGGAACGCGCACCTGGATGCGCCCATCAACGATTCGGCCGGCAGCAGTGCGGGTGCGGCGGGCGGAACGAATGATCTCAATATCAAACGTGTTTGGTACGGCAGCCATGGTGTCTCATTCTAATTCATGACATGGTAGAACCATGCCGGGGAAAACCAATATTCAACACCCATTGCCCAACCCTGCGGCGCTTCCCGGCATCAACCCACCCAACCTTGACCTTGCCGAGCCACAGGAACCCGACACAACCCCACTCACCGCCGGTGAAATACTCAAAGCCGCCCCGGCGCGACATGGTGACAAGCACCTGGTGGTATTGAGCCCCAGCGCACATATTATTCGTCGACCAAACGTGGGTATTCAATGCGGTGCTGATGCCACAACCGCTGGGGTGTTTGAGGTTCAGGGGCCGCCGCAGCGCCTGCTTGTGCCGATTCTCATGTCGTGCATTAATCCGGTCAGCGTGGATGTTTTGCACCGTCGGGTGGAGATGACGGGTCTTTCCGCGATCAAAGCCCGCCTGCTCATTGATGATTTACTGAATCATGGCGTACTGATCCCGTTCGAACACATGGTTGTTGCGGTGATAGGTAGGTGTTCGCTTGCGACAACGGTTATTCGCCTGTTGGGGGAGCTTGGTGTGGTGGTGCGGCAACCGCGACGGGGCGAGTCTGAGGAGCGGTTTCTTGCCCAAATTCCCAAGGAGTTGCTGGTGATTCCGGTGGGGAAGGTCGGGTATGGCAAAAGCATTTGCCGCAGATTGGGCAGGTGGGATGATGTGATTCCCGCTACCATTATTGATTCTTCCGGGGTTATTGGGCCGATTCGGGTGCGGGGTGAGGAGGCGTGTTTACAGTGTGCCGAGTTATATCGTATTTCTGCGGATCCGCAGTGGCGGACTGTTACTAAGGATTTGCCGCTGAATCCTCGGCATAATCCGGTTGTGGAGTATGCGACGGCTGCCCGGTTGGCGGCGCTGTTGATGCCGCGGTATCCGGCGCCGGGGGTGGTGAATGCGTCGTATGCGCCGGGGGTGTGTATTGAGGTGAATCCGTTTGCGGGTACTGCGGTGGAGACTGTTGTTCGGACGCATCCGATTTGCCCGGTGTGTTGGGAGAATCAGTCATGATGCGAACGTCATTCCTCATTGTTGAGGAATTGGGCGACGGTTTCTAGTAGGTCTTGGCCGTAGCGTTCGACTTTGACTTGACCAATGCCATTGATTTTGAGCAGTTCGGCCGTGTTGGTAGGGAGAGCTTCGGCGATGGCTTGGAGGGTGGCGTCGGAGAACACAATGTAGGCGGGGATGTTATTGGTTTTTGCCACGCCGGCCCGCCAGACGCGGAGGGTTTCAAAGATTTGTGGGTCTGCGTCGGAGGGGCAGTTGTTGCATCTCCCGAGGATTCTTTCGGGTGTGTCGACGAGTGGGCTGCCGCAGACTTTGCATCGGGCGGGGCGTCGGTGTCGTTTGGCTGGTTTGGCGGCGGTGATTTTGTTGGTGTCGGGGATGATGTCGTCGAGGAATCGGGTGCGTTTGCGGCTGTGTCGGCCGCCTTCTTGGCGGGCGGCTGACCAGGAGTGGAAGAGGTATTTTCGTGCCCGGGTGACACCGACGTAGAAGAGTCGTCGTTCTTCTTCGAT
>CAUVMZ010000229.1:0-3689 GCA_963552855.1 uncultured Corynebacterium sp.
CGAGCACACCCATAACGATGTTCATGAGGATGCCTTGTTCAGCATCGTTTCCTTTGATTTTTGAGGCGATCCAACCGGCCAAGCCGCCGATAATGATCCAGCCCATAATCCCTAATGCCAACATTTTCTACTCCTAACTATTTAATGTCTACGCGTTTGCCGGTAGCACCTCCAAGTATAGGTTATGGACTTGCCATCATAGAGCTGTGGCAAAGCTACAGTTAGATAACATTTTCTACCGGATAAACCCGGTAATAATAGGTAGCATATTTGGTGGGCTGGCATTTGTTTTTGCTGCCTGCCGCGCGTTACCGCCCACCTGACAAACCCCAGCCCACCAAACTTGCAGCCCCACCATAGGGACGGGGGTGGTGGGATACTAAGGTGGTGGAAACCAGAATCAGGCCAGAATCGGGCTGGATTCCAACCGGAGTCAGCCACTTGTGGACTATTGGCGCCCCCAACCATAAAGGCTTCAGATTTGGTGGGCTAGGACTTGTCGGCAACCACCCCACCCACAACAGGTAGCAAAAACAAACCCCAGCCCACCAAACTTGCAGCCCCACAACTGGAACGATTCAGAATGGCAACGCGGCCCACAGGTCCCACAATCACATCCATGAGCATCCCCGCTTCGGCACCACTACCTAGTGCAAAAGAAAACCCCGGTGGTGAACCGGGGCTCAGTAGCGTGCTGCAACCACTACAACCTATTTGTCTGACTTTGGTGTTTTAGATGACCTCAGCGACTTGAATGATTTGGCCTGTTTGATTGGTTTAGTTGGCCGAACCACAACCATGGGGCAGGGTGCTTGCTGTAGTAATGCTCGGGAGGTGGAGCCGAGCAGCATGCCCCGGAAGCCGCCGCGCCCGTGGGAGCCGACTACAAGCAGTTGGGCGTGCTTTGCTGCGTCGACAAGCGCTCGGATGGGCCGGTCCCGGGTGATAACCATGTCCACATCAACATTGGGATATTGTTCCAGGAGGGGGGCGAGGCGTTCTTGCAGCAGTTGGGTCTGTTCCTCTTCCACCACTTTCCATTCTTGTTGTGCGGCAGCCAGGCCGGCCAGGGATGCCTGGACCTGCATGTCTATCCACGTGTGGATGGCCTCAATCTTAGCGCCCCGGGCGTCGGCCTCGGCGAAGGCGAATTCGGTGGCCTGCTGGGACACGTCTGAACCGTCGACGCCTACCACGACAGGGCCGTATTTGTTTTCTTCGGTGAGGTGATTGTCTTCCCGCACCACCACGACTGGGCAGTGGGCGTGGGATACCACGGCAGCGGAAACGGACCCCATCACCATGCCGGAGAGTCCCCCGAGGCCGCGGGAGCCCATGACGATCATTTTGTTGGTTTCACTGAGCTCCAACAGCATGTCGATGGGGGTACCTTCAGCAATGGTGTAGGCGATTTTGAGGTCGGGGTCGACTTCTTCAGCGATTTTTTTGGCTTCTTCGACGATGCTCATGGTTTCGGCCTGTAATTCGTCGAAGAGTTCTTGGGGTGGCACCATTCCTTCTGCGTAGAGGAATTGTGGCATGGTGTAGCTGGAGGCTATGCGGAGCGGAACGCCACGCTTTGATGCGGTGTTAGCTGCCCAACGTACCGCATTTTTGGCGGCGTCAGAACCATCAACAGCTACTACGACGGTGTTTTCGGCAGTCATAATTGGGGCCTTTCTTCACGTAGAAGCGGTTATATACCACTTATTTTACCAGTTGTGATACTGGTTAGAACCACTACGCGCTGTGAATTTGGCCTTTGCTTTACGACGCCCAAAGGTGCATCGCCTCTATTTGCCGGGAGGCGGGGTGACCGCGGAGGTCTCTGTGGTGGCGGCACCAGCATTGGCCGGGTACAGGGCGTTGTAGATGGCCCGGGCAAATTCGGCGATCATGGCACCGATACCGGTTGAAAAGAATTTGATGGCAGGTTCAATGATGGCGTTAAAATCCATGGGGGTTCTCCATTCGTCTCGGACTTAAGCTTTCTCTTAATCTACTCGCCGTAATAGCATTAGCAAACATGAACGTATCCGACCCCCACCCGAGCAGGCCACATTCACGGCGTCCACAGCCTCCGCTACCCATCCGGGATGGCCTGAATCCGAGTCGGGCGCAGGTGCCGCCGGCGGCTGCGGGGATGGCTGCGTTTGATTTTGTGTGGGAGTTGAAGCGCACCCAGCGGCGTCGGCATCCGGCGGACACGGAGGCCGCCCTGCGGGCGAGTTTCCACCGGGGTGAGGTGCGGGCGGGAATGTGGCCGAAGGACCGGGAATTGGCGGCAGAGACGCCGCTGCGGGCGAATCAGGAGGTGTGGTTTTATCGGATTCCCGCCCCTGAGGTTCCGGTGCCTTATCGGTGTGAAACTATTTTTGAGGATGAGCGACTGTTAGTCGTCGATAAGCCGCCGTTTCTTGCCACCATGCCGCGGGGAAAACACATTACCCAAAGTGCCACGGTTCAGTTGCGGAAACTCACGGGCAATGGGGAGCTTTCGCCGGCGCATCGGTTGGATCGGTTGACGTCGGGCGTGTTGGTGTTTACGAAGACTCGGGAGGTTCGGGGGGCGTATCAGCAGTTGTTTGCACGGCGGGAGGCCGAAAAAACGTACGAGGCGATTGCCCGTTATGATCCAGCGAATCCAACGGCGCAACCGGGTATGGTGTGGCGGGATCGCATGGCAAAAAACCCTGGCGAACTACAGGGCTATTTTGTCCCAGGGGAACCGAATGCGATCACCACGGTGATTGCGGTAGAACCGGTGTCGCCTGAACGTATGCTGGCGCTGCAGGCCATGCATGGTTCGGAGCTACCACAGCAGGCGATGTACGTGCTACAGCCAGCTACGGGCCGCACACACCAGCTGCGGCTACACATGTGGAAGGCTGGGGTGCCGATCCTGGGTGACCCAGCTTATCCTACGGTACTCCCGGAGGCTGAGGAGGACTTTGCGGTCCCCATGCATCTGCGGGCTAAGGTGTTACGCTTCACCGATCCTCTCAGTGGCGTGGAGCGGGAATTCCGCTCGTTATCTATTTACTAGGTGCTGTGCTGGTTTCCACGAATGTGACGCAGCGGAATGAGCCTTCAACATCAACCTCTTTGTTTTCGTTGTTTCCGGTGAGTAGGGCTTTGCCTTTGTAGTTGTAGGTTTCGCCGTCTTTGGTGGTTTCCATGGCTGCGGAGGCCACAATGGTTTTATTGGAGTTGGCGTAGATATTGACCATGGGTTTGCCGCCCTGGTCGATGAGTGTGAGGTTCACGACCGAGGGGTCTGCCTGGTTCGTGGATGATTGATCCACCACTGCCGATAGTCCGCCTTGGGCGTCTTTTGCACATTGCACTGCGTCCCCCATGAATTGCAGCTTAGCGCCCTCGTACGACAGGTTTAGTTCATTCATGGCTGATGAGGAACCACAACCAGAAAGTACCAGTATTGCTGTAAGACCAGCAGCTATTTGAGCTCGTTTCATGAAGATGAGTTTAGAGGATTTGTTGTTGCTCATGTGATTTGCCGGATAACTTTCTCATAAATCCTGCCGCTTTTCGACGTTTAGGGCGTGCGAAAGTGGGGTGTGTGGGCACCTACCGGGTTTCCCCGGCAAGCCCTCACACACCCCACAATCTATGTAGTTTTTAATGTGTTGGCGGTGTCTTACTCTCCCACAACCCCACGATTGCAGTAC
>CAUVMZ010000230.1:0-3678 GCA_963552855.1 uncultured Corynebacterium sp.
CGAGGCCGCCATTCTCACCACGCCCGGGCGTGACATTGCTGAGCTCCGCAACCGGATCCGCCGACCATTCGCCGTCAGTATCGATTTTGAAGGCGGGCGGGTGCTCCGCCACCCCGAGGTGCTGGGCACCTTCCCCTCGCCCCGCACCATGGCCAAGGAGAAGAAACCCGAAGAGGTTCGCGGCATGGCCTACGACATGGCCACCTCGCTGGCCCGCCATGGCATCACCGTTGATTTCGCCCCCGTGGTCGACATTGACGGTGCTGGCCTGGAGGTCGTGGGCGACCGGGCGTTTAGCGACGACCCCGCCGTCGCCGCCGAATACGCCTCGGCCTTCGCCCAGGGCATGCTTGATGGTGGCGTCATGCCCGTCTTCAAGCATTTCCCGGGCCACGGCCGGGCTAGCGGTGACTCCCACCTGGGCACGGTCGTCACCCCGCCGCTGAATGAACTACAAAATTTCGAACTCGTCCCCTATCGCAGCATTCTGGCTACCCCCGGTGTTGGGGTCATGGTGGGACACATGGCGACGCCAGGACTGGGCGACGGCAAAACCCCATCCTCCATCAACCCTGCTGCATATCAGCTGCTACGGTCGGGTAGTTACGAAGGCGGCCGCCCCTTCGACGGGCCGGTTTTCACCGATGATCTTTCAGGTATGAAAGCTATTAGTAACCAACTAACTCCGCAGGATGCGGCGGCTACCGCTATCATTGCTGGAGCCGACCAAGCCCTCTGGTTGACCACCGATGCGCTCCTGCCGGCGATCGACACCACCATGAAACGGATTGCTGAGGGAGCCTTAAGTGAGCAAGATGTGTTCGCAAAAGCTGAGCGTGTGAGCCACTATCAGCGCTAGTGGGGGCAGAATAGATTCGAAAACATTAGGAATTGTCTACTACATTGGTAAGAGTGATCGAACAGGATACTGAGCTGACTTCAGGCAATATGCCGGCCCGATTCTTCGGCGGCATACTGCTTGGGCTTTTTGTGCTTTTGGGCACTGGTTACGGTGTCGATTATTTTCTCAGCCAAGGCACCATGCCCCGCGGCACCATGATCGGTGGCGTGCAGGTCGGCGGCATGAAACGCGCCGAAGCGAAAGAACTCTTGCAAAAAGAGCTTGCCGACGACATTATCAAACCCGTCACTATCACCGCAGGTCAACGCACCTCAATTATTGACCCTCGGGCGGCCGGCCTGAGGGTCAACTGGGATAAAACCTTAGATTCTGTGGAATCCCAATCACTTAACCCTATTAAACGGATCCTTGGTTTCTTTAAAGACACCGAGGTTCCTATCGTCTCCGACGCCGATCCGGCCAATTTCCGGCCCGCCGTCGACCGGGTCACCAAGGAGCTCAGCCCCGCACCCGTCGACGCCGGCATTGTGCTCACCGGTGGTCAGGTGAAAGTGGATCCGGCCCCCGCCGACGGCCAAACTGTCGACGCCGAACAGGTGGAAAAATCCATTCTCACCGGCTGGCTGAAACCCGGCGGTGTGAAGGAACACGCCACCATCTCCCACCCGAAATACGGGGAGAAACAAGTGCAGCCCATTGTGGAGGGCCCCGGAAAGAAAGCCGTGTCCGCGCCCCTGGTGCTGCACGGCCGGGACAATATTAATGGCGAAATCCCAGTCGATCGCATGGGCGAGGTGGTGACCTTCCGGCCCGAAAACGACGAGTTCAAGATCGACTTCAACTACGATCGAGCCCGCGAAATCTTCGCCGAAAAACTCATCACTACCGAAAAACCCCGGGTCAACGCCAACATTACGTTCCACGGCTCTGACCGCACAGTCACACCCCACAGCGATGGCGTGCACATCGACTGGGTAAAAACGTTCGACCACATCAACGAGCGCATCATCGCCGACGACCCCCGCACCTGGGACGCCACCTACATTGACGAACCCGCCAGCTTCACCACCGAAATGGCCAACGCCGCCACCTTCGACCAGGTGGTGGGCGAATTCACCACCGGCGGCTACTCCCAGGCGTCCGGCGTGAATATTGCCCGGGTGGCGGAAATGGTGGATGGCGCTATGGTCGCACCTGGCGACACGTTTAGCCTCAACGGTTTCACCGGCCCACGCGGTACCGCCCAGGGCTTCGTGGAGTCCGGCATTATCATGAACGGCCACGCGGATAAGGCGGTGGGCGGTGGCATCTCCCAGTTCGCCACCACGCTCTATAATGCGGCCTATTTCGGCGGCATGGAGGATGTGACCCACACACCTCACAGCTACTATATTTCCCGGTACCCGGCCGGCCGTGAGGCAACTGTGTTCGAAGGCGCGATCGACTTGGCGTTCAAGAATACCAGCCAATACCCGGTGCGCATCGTGACCTCCGCTGGTGGCGGCCAGGTGACCGTGAAGCTCATGGGCGTGAAGGTGGTCAATGTGGAGTCCGTGAACGGTGGTCGTTGGGCCACCACGCAACCGAACACGATCAGCCTGTCAGGCAAAGACTGTTCGCCCTCCAGCGGCGCGCCCGGGTTCACCACCTCCGACACGCGCATTGTGAAGGACCTCAACGGCAACGAGCTGTCCCGCAAAACCACCACGACGGTGTATAATCCCTCGCCCATCGTGAAGTGCACCTAATACCTCACGCTTGACGACGGCCGGGCGGTGCCGGGTTTGGTGGTTGGCCGGGATCAGACCCCAGCCTGGGTCTTGTGTGTGGCCATGTGTCTGGCTTCGGGGCGGGAAGATTCAAATTCGATTTTCCTGCTTGAGCTGCGCGTTTGCTTTAGCTTGGGTTCCGGTCCAGCGGGCCCTGAAAACTCGGAAATAATCACGAACCCCAGCTAAAGCAAAACCGCCGGCAGGTAGAGCTGCATGTCTGCTGAGCTGGACTTCTGGTTGATGGAGTGCCAAAAGGGGCCAAAGTAATCACGAACTCAAGCTCAGTAAGTTTGCAGCTTGTTGTAGCTGTTTTGCGTTAGCTGGGCTTCCGGTTTTGGGGAGATATTCTTCTGGGCGGATGAGAAGATCTGGTCGGAACCCCAGCTAAAGCAAAACCAATGGTTAGCCAGCTGCATGTTTGCTGAGCTGTAGTTCTGATTTGTGGCGTGTGCGTTTCCTGGGCGAATGGTCTGGCCGGATGTGGAACTCAAGCTTGGAAAGAGCGGGGCAATGGTTGAGGCTTGCTTCCCTGCTTGAGCTGCGGTTTTGCTTTAGCTTGGGTTCCGGCCCAGCGAGCCCTGAAAACTCGGAAATAATCACGAACCCCAGCTAAAGCAAAACCGCAGCTAGATTGGCTGTGAGGGAGTTGGGGTTGGGCGCTGTCCCAGGGGAGCGCAGTGCTAGCAACCGGACCCCAGTCTCAAGCACATGCGGCGTTAGGTCTGCCGCCGCTGCATGTTTGCCGAGCTTGACTTTCTCGATTCAGAAGCGTTGCTCGACTGTGTCTAGGAATGAAACTCTAGCTTAGGGCATATGCAGTCGCAGTCATGGGCATAATCATGTTAGGGGAAATGCGCAATCAGGAGGACCAAGGCGTCATTGGACAAGAGCTAATTCTGTCTAGGCTCCAAATATTTCCAGTAAGGCAAGAAGGAACCTCCCTATCCTTGATTTCCAGCTTTTCCGTTCACGCCTATGCCTACGCCTACGCAGACGACTAGCTAGCGACATGTGAAGCTCCCTTCTTTCTGAAATAGTGAAAAA
>CAUVMZ010000231.1:0-3678 GCA_963552855.1 uncultured Corynebacterium sp.
AATAATTTTAAACGCACCTTATTTTAGACTCCCGCGGTAAAAGTCTTGAATACCCATACCAATATAGAGTCTAAAAAAATTTAGATAACCTCAATAAAAGAACATTTGTTACTAGTATATGCGCATGTAGTCCCTAATTTTTACCGGTTATTTATTGCAGAATCAAGTGTGACACTGAATATTTATCTGTTTCGGCTAGACTTGTGAAGGTGTCTTCCAACAAAGATCAGCCCACATTTTTCGAGCTCGGAGTAGCGGTAGAAATCACCAATGCGCTGGCGCAACAGGGGATTATTCATACCTTTGCTATCCAAGAACAAACACTACCCATTGCGCTTGATGGCCGGGATATTATTGGCCAGGCACGCACTGGCATGGGAAAAACCTATGGTTTCGGAATCCCCCTGCTAGATAGGGTTTTTGATGCTGCTGATATTGCGGAATTAGATGGCACCCCTCGTGCCCTTGTGGTTACCCCCACTCGGGAGTTAGCGATCCAGGTCGGCACTGATCTGACCAAAGCTGCCGTATTTACCCCCATTCGCGTAACCACTGTATATGGTGGCCACCCTATCGACGAGCAGCAGGCTGTACTTGACGACGGTGTAGATGTCGTGGTCGGCACCCCTGGGAGGCTCTTGGACCTGCATAAGCGGGGAATATTGCGTCTCGATCGTGTGGCTATCCTCGTGTTGGATGAGGCTGATGAAATGTTGGATTTGGGCTTCTTTCCGGACGTCGAAAAGCTGCTATCGGCGCTAACGCATCAACATCAGACCATGCTATTTTCTGCGACCATGCCGGGGCCGGTATTGACATTGGCGCGGGAGTTTTTGCATCAGCCGGTCCATATTCGGGCAGAAAATGTAGATGCGCCGCAAACGCATACCACCACTAATCAGGTGGTATTCCAATCGCATCATTTGGATAAAAAGGCAACATGCGCCAAGATTCTTCAGGCTAATAATCGGGGAAAAACCATTATTTTTGCCCGGACAAAACGCAGCGCCGCTGATCTTGCCACCGATTTAGCGAAGCGGGGGTTTTCCGTGGGAGCAGTGCATGGTGATTTGGGTCAGGCAGCCCGGGAAACATCCCTGAATGCATTCCGAGCCAATCAGGTTGATATTCTGGTGGCCACTGATGTCGCCGCCCGCGGCATCGATGTTGATGATGTGACTCACGTGATTAATTTCCAGACCCCCGATGACCCAATGACCTATATTCACCGCATTGGACGCACCGGTCGGGCTGGTCATTCCGGGACGGCAGTCACGTTGGTTGGCTATGATGAACTGCAAAAATGGCGAATCATCAATGATGAACTGCAATTAGACAACCCTGAACCACCACCATGGTTCAGCACTTCCCCAGAATTATTTAGCGCCCTCGACATTCCTGAAGACGCAACAGATGAAATCGGGGCGAGCAAGCGTGTTTATGGGCTAGGTCCTGGGGCTGGTTTAGCTAAACCACGAGGTGCCCGCAATGCGCGGGGTACCCAGGGCGGTCGAAACCAGCGTTCTGGTGATTCTCGTCGTGCCCACGAATCCCGGTCGTATAATAACCATTCCCACAATAATTCCCGTGGTAACTCCCGCACTACCAGGAGGTAATGACACCGATGCCGACCGAGGTTCCATCCAATGATTCCACGCCACCGCAATCATCCGAGACCATAACGTCGACGACAGTGACAGCGGCTAGACCACTTACCCCTGTTTTGCAGCGTAGCCGCCGCGATTGGATTGCTTGTGGTGTCATCGCCACTGTTGCCATTCTCGGGGTGTTAGGGGTGTTTCTCACTGCGCCGATTAGAAATTCCACCTTGACCGTGGCGAATGCCGACTACACCGAAGGTGCCCAAATCCCGTTGATCGGCGAAACCTACAATGAGGCGTGGCGGGCTCCTGCCGACAGCATTAATCACGCTCCATTAGCACTCAATGGACTGGTGATTTCGACAAACCAGGGTGATGATAGCACCACAATCCAGGCCTTGGATGCGTCCAATGGTGCCGTGGTGTGGACCTACACCAGGGATGTGCCGCTGTGCTCACTCAGTAAGGCCTGGAACACGATAGTGGCGGATTTCCGAACGGGAGTTGGATGCGGTGATGTCGTGTCTATTAATTCCGCTAGTGGCACCTACCACTCCACTCGATCATCGCTGGCGTCCACGGATGTTGTGCCCATTAGTTCGAATGATCGGGTAGGCATTGTGTCCCAGGAACGGGTGGAATTATGGCGCAGCGACCTCGTGCGCACCGTGGAATATGGTGATGTTCCGGCCAAGGCGGAACCCGCACAACAGCCTCACGAGGAATGTGAGATTTCTTCAGCTTTGACCCGCCAGGAACTGTTAGCTGTAGTAGAGGCTTGCCCCGGTGAAGACAACACATACGAATATGTTCGGCTGCAAAAAACCACACCGGAAGAATCCCGAAAGCCCGAAATTTCTTCCGACATTGCGCTCCCTGGTACCGGGAATGAAATCGTAGCGATTGGCGAAAGCGCGGTGGCGCTATATTCATCCGAACGCTCCAGCATTATGACTTACAACACCAAGGGGCAAATGACGCACGAACACGCGGTTTCGGAATCTCCATTGGTGCACGATCACAAGGGCGTCTTTGGGGCACAGGTAGCCGATCTACCACATAATATGACGTGGTTTGATGGTAAACGACTCTACCTGTTTTTGCCTAGCACGATGACGGTATCCCAAGAGTTTGACGACGCCATAGGCACGGGGATAGCTTTATCCGAAAAGCTGATCTATCCCACGGAATCTGGTCTAAATGTAGCGGATTGGGATACTGGAAAAGTTATTCGAAAAATTCCTATTGATCGAAATGGGTATTCTGGGCCGGTATCCTTAGGGTTTACGGGAAATACAATTATCGAAAAACGAGGGAATGAATTAGTAGGTTTCATGCCTTTCTAGTGGCATTGGTTTAATAGTGTTGGGTTGCCCATGATATTGCTCGTGGGTTAAATAGCAACCCCAAGCCAAGAAGCGCTGACGCGGCCGTAGCTAAAGTCAGTGAATATTGTTGGGCATTAAACATGTACGTGGCTGCTACAAGCAGGAATAATTCCAGCATAATGACCGGACCTCGACCCCAACGCCGTGCGGTAAACATCATCACGGCACCAGCAGCAACCGCACCAAAAATAATGATGAAAAATACAGCGGTACCATAGCCTACCCACCGATTCGCATGAGCACTTTCATAGACCAAATTGGGGTCGGTCTGACCGGTAGCCTCGCGCACAATGAGTATGATGGCGAACCCCAGGCCAATGGCTGATTGGATAATGGCAATGATGGCTGCCCACCGCACAACTGCTGGTGGGCGTAGTTTTTCCGCAGTCACGGTATCAGTGTAGCGAGTCTCCACTGGCTTTTCTATTACTTTCGCTTATCGAAAATCCAGGGCTTCAACCATGCGATCCCTCTATCACCCCCGAAAAATACCCCCGAATATGTTCTTTTTTGGAGCAGGTAGCAAATATTTTAAGCCAAAGAGGACTCCACAACCTTGACAAAACATTAGAGTTTCCTCAGGTTAACCCATGGGTAAATTTAAGAATGGTGCCGACTAAAAACGGATTAAACAGTGCTTATTAGCCCGATTTTCCACAAAATAGCAAAATAGATACGATCTGTCGCGA
>CAUVMZ010000232.1:0-3660 GCA_963552855.1 uncultured Corynebacterium sp.
AATACTCGACCGTATTTTAGGTTGATACCATACATGGCAGGTTCGGTCACACCGCAGAAGGCTGAAATGGCTGCGGATAGGGAGAGTTCCTTGATCTTCTTGATGCGGCTCTTCACAAACACTGCCAACACCGCGGCGCCTTGGGCCACCATGGTAACCGAGATAATGGCGTTGAGGTAGGAATGCCCGTTCTGGGCAATGTCTTGGGCAACCAGCGGAATGATAGCCCAGTGGAGGCCGAAGATAACCAGGGTCTGGAAGAAACCGCCAACAACCAAACCGGATAGGGCCGACGACATGCTATATAGTCCAGTGATAGCCCCGGCGATACCACCGGAGATAAAGGTGACGATGGGCCCCAGGATGAGCAGAATGGCCAGGGAGACAATAATGACTTCTAGTAGCGGCACGAAGATCGAACGGACCACTGTAGGCACGATCTTCTTCAACCATGGTTCGACAATGGAGGCGAACCAGGCGGCGACGATGATCGGGAAGATCGAGTAGCTGTAGCTGGCCGCATGGTAAGGCAAGCCGAAGAAATCAGCGTTGAGTGATATCCCGAGAATAGCAGTGTCACCTTTCTTCTCGGCGAGGGTGAGCACATCCGGGTAGGTGAGCACGCCACCAATAATCGCCACAATGATGGGGTCTGAGCCTAATCGTTTGGCCGCGGTAAAGCCTACAAAGATGGGGAGGAAGAAGAACACCGAGTCGCTCATCGCATTGATGACGATGTAAGTGCTGGTTTCTTTGTCAACAATCTCAAAGGTCAGCAGCAGCGACAAAATACCTTTGATGATACCGGAGGCCGCCAGAAGGCCGATCACGGGAATCATGGATCCGGTGATAACACCGATGAGGGAGCTAAATCCGAATTTCACCCAACCCCACGCAGTGGTGGGTTTCGGAGTTTCCGGCCCATCATCACCACCGGCAACTGCATCACCTAGTTGCGAGACAATGGCGTTGTACACATCTTCCACTTCGGGGCCGATCACCACCTGGTATTGGCCGCCAGCCTGCACCACATCGATAACGCCATCGAGGTTGGAAATGATATCGGTTTTGGCCTTGTTGTTGTCCTTGAGGTAGAACCGCACCCGAGTGATGCAATGTGTGACGCTACGGACGTTTTCTTTACCACCAATGTTGTCGATGATATCCCAGGCCAGGGCATCATAGCCGGTGAGGTTTGCGGGTCGTCGAGAGTTTTCTACAGGTGCCGGCTCCTTGGCGGAAGTTGCGGCAGATTCTAACGACTCAGGTGGTGTGGGTGATTGCACTTTAACATGGGCTACCGCTACTTTGTCACCGGCTTCGACAGGACCCTCATTCACATCAATGTGATCGAGTTTTTTGGCGGTATTGGTCACTGCAACCACGGTGGTGGTGTCTTTACCACCTTCTTTGATTGCCGCAACATCCATGGTGCCAATGGTTTGTCCAGCTTCGACCGCATCCCCTTTGGTGACGGTCAAAGTGAAGGGTTTGCCTTCTAACTCCACGGTGTCAATGCCCAGATGCACGAGAAATTGCAGGCCAGATTCGGTTTTAATGCCCACCGCGTGGCGGGTTTTCGCCACCATCATGATGGTACCGGTCACTGGCGAAACTACAGTACCGCCGGGTGGTGCACTGATTCCAAAACCATCACCCACGGATTTCTTAGCGAAAACTGGGTCGGGCACATCAGTGATATCAATAATGGTGCCGGTAATGGGTGCTACCACCTCAACGGTAGTTGGTGTTGTAGAACTAGTCACTGTGCAACTACCTCTTTCTTCAAGGTCAGAGCTTCATAGGGGTGAAGCTGGATCGTGTCGGCAACAGTGGGATTCGGATAGTTAGCAATGAGTACTTCCCCTGTTGCAAAGTCTTCAGGAATGTCGTACGCGATTTCTTTGTCGGACAGGTTGATGATGACCAGGAGTTTTTCGTCCCCGTGGATGCGGGTAAACGCGTAAACCTGTGGATGTTCGAGCTGGTACGGCTGGTATTCGCCAATGGAAATAGCGAGGTGCTGTTTGCGTAGGCGAATGAGTTTTTTGTAATAATCGAGGATTTTTCCGCCCTGTTCTTCGGCCGCCACATTGATACGGTCTTGGTTGGTGGGTCGTAACCATGGGGTACCCGTCGTAAAGCCAGCATGAGGGCTGTCATCCCACTGCATGGGGGTGCGGGAGTTATCACGAGCCTTGGAGTGTACAATCGCAAACGCTTCGGCTGCGTCAACGCCTTGGTCGATGAGCGCGTTGTAGGCGTTGCGGGCTTCGACGTCAACGTAGTCGTCGATGCTGTGATATTCGGGATCAGTCATGCCAATCTCTTCACCCATGTAAATGTAGGGGGTACCGCGCAGCATATGGATCATGGTGGCCAGCATGGTTGCGGATTCCACCCGGTATGTTGTTGGGTCACCGAAGCGGTTGATGGATCGCGGCTGGTCGTGGTTGTTGAGGAAGAGTGCGTTCCAACCGTTGCCTTCTTGCATGCCCAACGCCCATTCGTTAAGGGTGCGTTTGAGGTCGATGGGGTTGAACCGCACATTGCTCCATTTTTGCCCATTGAGGTAGTCCACTTTGAGATGGTGGAAACTAAATACCATGTCGAGCTCATGGTTGTCTGGGTTAGAGTACTCCACGCAGTTTTGAATGCTTGTCGACGACATTTCGCCGACGGTCACCGAGTCGGGATCCTGACCAAAACTCTCGGCATTCAATTGTTGAAGGTAGGCATTGACGTCGGGCCCATCGGTGTACATGTAGCGGGGGTCTTCACCCGGTGCCGAGGATTTCAGTTCCGCAGCCTTGCCGATGACGTTGATGACATCAAAACGGAAACCGTGGATTCCTTTGGCCCGCCAGAAGTTCACGATTTTTACCATTTCGTCGCGCACTGCTGAGTTGCGCCAATTCAGATCAGCTTGAGTGGGGTCATAAAGGTGGAGATAGTAGTTGCCGGTATCGCCGAAGGGCGCCCAGGCGGGACCGCCGAATTTTGATTCCCAGTTTGTAGGCAGGCCACCATCTGCGGTGGGCGGCCGAATGATGTAGAAGTCTTGGTATTTTTTATCACCGGCGAGGGCCTTTTGGAACCATTCGTGTTCGGTCGATGTGTGGTTGAGTACCATGTCGAGCATCACGCCAATGCCGTTGTCGGCGAGTGCACGCACGAGTTCATCGAAGTCATCCATGGTGCCGATAGCGGGGTCAATGTTGTAGTAGTCAGCAACATCATAGCCGCCGTCACGTTGTGGGGAGACGAAAAATGGATTGAACCACACCATGTCGATTCCAAGGGAGGCTATGTAGGGGATTTTTTCGATGACACCCCGGAGATCCCCTATGCCACTTCCGGTCGTGTCCCGGAATGATTTCGGATAAATCTGATAGATAGCATATTCACGAAAACCCACTTTTGTGGGGGACTTCCCCATAATTTTCTCCTTACCAAGAAGTAAATGATAAACATGACGATCGACAAATATTTATCATTTTGAGATATATTTCACAATATTTATCGGGTAGTGGCCCTTACTATACACCCCTTTATTAAGAGTGCAGCCCATATTATGGTATTTATAGGTTGAATATCACATGAAAGTCTTATATTGGCATCTATTGCCAAATACACATAGTGGGCTACCCCCGGTTGGGG
>CAUVMZ010000233.1:0-3658 GCA_963552855.1 uncultured Corynebacterium sp.
CTGATTGGGATCTGTGCATCAGCAGTGATATGTTGTTGGCCGGGCGGCATTTTTTCGTTGATACAAAACCTGAAGACTTGGCGCATAAGGTCTTGTCGGTTAATTTATCCGATATGGCGGCGATGGGGGCGGTGACGATTTTGGCGCGGGCGGTGCGTCGGTATCAGGTGGTTCCTGATGAGCCGGTGGTGTTGGTGGTTGATGGGGTGGGTCTTGAGGTGTCGCCTGGGTTGGTGCGGGCGGCGCGGGCTGCGGCGCGGCGGTCGGGGCGGCCGCATAATGAGGTGCGGGGGTTGTTTGCGGATTTTTTGGCGTCTGGGTTGGCGCGGCAGTGGGCGGGGTTGATTGGGGCGGATCCGTTGGGTGGTGAGAATTTGTTGTCGGCGGGTGATGTGGCGGAGTTGTATGATGATGTGGTTTCGGATGGGGGGTTTGTGGGGCTTGTTGATGAGTTGTGGCCGGTGTTGGATCCTCGGGTGGTGTTGGCGGAGTTGTTGTCGGATCGGGGGGTGATTGCTCGGGTGGCGGGTGATTATGATGAGGTGACGCAGGGGGCGTTGTTTCGTGAGGTGGGTGATTTGTGGTCGGCGTCGGATGCGGCGTTGGTGGATGAGTTGGCTGAGCTTATTGGGGGGTTTTCGGGGGTTGATGAGGGGGTTGGTGATGGGTGGCGTCGTCAGGTGGCGGATGCGCAGGGGGTGTTGGATGTGTTGAGTTCGTCGGCGAGTTCGGATTTGGATGATGTGTCGGATGCTGAGGTGTTGTCGGCGTTTGATGTGGTGGATGCTGAGGGGTTAGCGCGGCGTCAGGAGGTGCGGGATCATCGGAGTGTGGCGGATCGGGCGCGGGGGGATATTCGGTGGTCGTATGGGCATGTGATTATTGATGAGGCGCAGGAGTTGAGTGCGATGGAGTGGCGGATGGTGATGCGGCGGTGTCCGACAAGGTGGATGACGATTGTGGGTGATACGGCGCAGACGGGGTCGCCGGCTGGGGTGGATAGTTGGGTGGAGACGTTGGGGCCGTTTGTGGGAGACCGGTTTGTGACGCATCGGTTGTCGGTGAATTATCGGACGCCGGCGAGGATTATGGCGGTGGCGGAGCAGGTGTTGGGGTTGTTTGCGCCTAATGTTCCGGTGGGGGTGGCGTTGCGGGGTGGGGATGATGATGGTGTGGTGCGGTTTTGTGCGGCTGGCACGGACCCGTGGGTGGTGTTGCCGCGGGAGGAGGGCCGGTTGGGGGTGGTGATTGTGGCTGATTCGCGGAAAGATGAAACCCCTGGTGTTCTCGGGGTGAGTGACGTCAAGGGTTTGGAGTTTGATGATGTTGTGGTGGTGGATCCGTTGGTGATTGTTGATGATTCACCGCAAGGATATCAAGATTTGTTTGTGGCGTTGACGCGGGCGACGAGGTCGCTGGTGGTGATTGGTGAGTTGCCGGGTTAGTTGACGGTGTGGACGATCATGACGTCGCAGTGGGATTGGCGGGCGACGTCGGCGGGGACGGATCCGAGGAGTCGGCCGGTGAGGGAGTTAATGCCGCGGTTGCCGACGATGAGGAGGTCGGCTTTGGTTTCGTTGACGATGGTCATGAGGGCTTCGACGGGGGTGCCGGGGCGGATGGCGGTGCGAATGGCGGGGGCTCCCATGGCGCGGGCGTGTTCGGTTGCTTTGTCGAGGTTTTCTTGGGCGGGGTCGGTGCCGAGGACGGTGACGGTGTCTTGGCGGAGGGTTTTGGAGACGTCTTCTTTGGTTTCGTAGTAGGCGCAGCCGATGACGAGGGTTGCGTTGAAGGCTGCGGCGATTTTTGCGGCGCGTTCTACGGCGAGCATGGAGGATTTAGATCCGTCGGTGCCGACGACGATAGTGGAGTAGGCGCTCATGGGTAACCTGGTTTCCTTGTTGAAAATGTAGTGAGAAACAGCGTTTAGTGTAACAAATCACGTTGTGGAAGCTGAATTGGGGTTTTAGAGGCCGGCGTCTTCCATGCCGCGGAGTTGTTTTTTGAGGTCGGTGATTTCGTCGCGGAGTCGGGCTGCGAGTTCGAAGTTGAGGTCGCGGGCGGCATCACCCATGTGGGTGGTGAGGGTGGTGATGAGTTGTTGGATTTCGGTGGTGCTGCTGGGCTGGTGGGTGATAGCGACCAGGTCGTCGGGGGTGTCTTCGTGGGGGGTGTCGGTGAGTTGGTCGAGGATGTCGGCGATTTTTTTGCGGAGGGGTTGGGGGTCGATGCCGTGTTCGGTGTTGTAGGCGATTTGTTTTTTACGGCGGCGTTCGGTTTCGTCGATAGCGTATTGCATGGAGTCGGTGATTTTATCGGCGTACATGATGACTTCGCCGGAGACGTTGCGGGCGGCACGGCCGATGGTTTGGATGAGGGAGGTGGTGGATCGGAGGAAGCCTTCTTTGTCGGCGTCGAGGATGGCGACGAGGGAGACTTCGGGCAGGTCAAGGCCTTCGCGGAGCAGGTTGATGCCGACGAGAACGTCGTATTCGCCGAGGCGGAGTTGGCGGAGGAGTTCGACGCGTTGCAGGGTGTCGACGTCGGAGTGGAGGTAGCGGACTTTGATGCCGGTGTCGAGGAGGTAGTCGGTGAGGTCTTCGGCCATTTTTTTGGTGAGGGTAGTGACGAGGACGCGTTCGTTTTTGGTGGTGCGGGTGCGGATTTCGTCGATGAGGTCGTCGATTTGGCCGGTGGTGGGTTTGACGGTGATTTTAGGGTCGACGAGTCCGGTGGGGCGGATGACTTGTTCGACGTATTCGCCGCCGGCCGCTGTGAGTTCATAGCGGCCGGGGGTGGCGGACATGTAGACAGTTTGGCCGACGCGTTCTTCGAATTCCTCCCAGGTGAGGGGCCGGTTGTCGAGGGCGGAGGGGAGGCGGAATCCGAATTCCACGAGGTTACGTTTCCGGGACATGTCTCCTTCGAACATGGCGCCGATTTGGGGGACGGTGACGTGGGACTCGTCGATGATGGTGAGGAAGTCGTCGGGGAAATAGTCGAGGAGGGTGGCGGGGGCGCTGCCGGCGGATCGGCCGTCGAGGTGGCGGGAGTAGTTTTCGATGCCGGAGCAGAAGCCGACTTGTTCGATCATTTCAAGATCGTATTCGGTGCGCATGCGAAGTCGTTGGGCTTCGAGGAGTTTTCCCCGGTTTTCCAAGTCTTTGAGACGGTCGGCAAGTTCGGCTTTGATGTCGCAGGTGGCGCGGTGCATACGCTCCGGGGTGGCCACATAGTGGGTGGCCGGGAAGATACGGATAGTGTCGGCTTGACTAATGATGTCGCCGGTGAGCGGGTTGATGTGGTAGAGGGCGTCGATTTCGTCACCGAAGAATTCGACCCGGACGGCGGTTTCCTCATAGGCGGGGATGATGTCGATGGTATCGCCTTTCACCCGGAAGGCGCCGCGGGTGAACCCGATGTCGTTGCGTTCGTATTGGATGTCGACGAGGAGCCGGAGGAAATGATCCCGGTCGATTTCGTCACCAGTGTTGAGGAGGACGGAGCGATCCAGGTAGGTTTGGGGGTTACCGAGCCCGTAGATGCAGGACACGGAGCTCACAACCACCACGTCCCGGCGGGAGAGGAGGCTGGAGGTGGCGCGGTGGCGGAGTCGTTCCACATCGTCGTTGATGGCGGAGTCTTTTTCTATGTAGGT
>CAUVMZ010000234.1:0-3569 GCA_963552855.1 uncultured Corynebacterium sp.
GTGCTCGGTGGTGTTCTTGGTGGGTATGTGTTGAATTTCTTCGGTATTGATGTGGCCAATAAAGGCATGATTTTTAGCTTCGTCACCTGCCTGATAGGTGCCGTGGTCGTGATCTCGATCAAGCAGTATTTCCAGAAGAGGTAGTATCATGCCTGGTCAGGGGAGCAATTATTGCTCCTCTTTTTCCATTTCTCCGGTTTCTAGCCAATGCTGACTGATCCCGGTCACGGCGGCGAGCGTCGCTAGTTCTTCTGGGCGTGGTTGCCGCACCCCTTGTTCGGTGCTGGCGTAGGTCGCTCGGCTGATACCTATCTGTCTCGCCATTTTGGCTTGGGTCAGCCCTAGGTGTTCTCGGGCTATCCGCATGCGTTGCTGTAGCGAGAGTGTTGGAATAATCCCCTGCTCATCCATGAGATTAAGGCTAGTAAGATGTCTGGAAAACGGCAAGGGTTGACCTGCATTTTTGGGTTGGGGTGGTTTGGTGAACGTGGAATTATGCTTAAAATAGACTAATCTGTTCAGTGGTAGTCTAGTTTTCAAAGGAGCGAAGTGTCATGCCCCTCGCAAAGGCCGGAAGTGCCGCACCTTCGACCTCGGGGGTGAGCCGCCGGCGGAGTCGTCCCACCCCGCGGCAGCGCTTGCTTGATGGCGCCACGAAGTTATTCACCACCGAGGGGATCCGGGTGATTGGCATTGACCGGATTCTGCGGGAGGCGGATGTCGCAAAGGCGTCGCTGTATTCGCTCTTTGGTTCGAAAGATGCTTTGGTGATTGCCTATTTGAAGCGCATGGATGAGCAGTGGCGGCAGGCCTACCAGGAGCGGATCGCGGATTTGAAAACGCCAGATGAGAAGATTTTGGCGTTTTTCGACCAGGTGATCGAGGAGGAGCCGGCGAAGCAGTTCCGGGGGTCGCACTTCCAGAATGCGGCCACCGAGTTTCCGCGCCCCGAGACCGATGCAGAGCAGGGTATTATCCAGGCGGTCATTGACCATCGGGACTGGAAGCTAACTACCCTGACTGATCTGCTCACCGAGAAGAACGGCTATCCGGGTCGCAGCCAGGCTCTGCAGCTGCTGGTGCTCCTTGATGGTGGTTTAGCGGCCGGGCGCGTGTCGCAAAGCATTGAGCCCCTCCAGTTGGCGCGGGACCTTGCCGTGCAGCTTTTGGCGGCTCCACCGGCGGATTACTCCATTTGAGACTTGGCTTTTCGCTGCCGTTTCTCAATAATCGCCCGCTCTGTGCTCTCCCGGAGGTGAGTGCTTTTCGCTTTACGACGCTCAGAGCTGATGGCCTTCCGGCGGGCTTTTTCGGCTTTCCGTTCGGCCCGATCCTGGTGAAAGTAGGCATTAGCCTCATGGATTCGCCGCCTATGGTCGTCGTAAAGCCAGGGAGTAACCATGATACCCACAAGGGACAACGCACGCTTGAACCGGTATGCCCGGCGAGTGCGGAGGCGGCCAATGCGCAGGTGGCGCTGGTCGCGTTGGAACGCCAAAATTTCGGGGCTGAGCGGAAACCGGTAATGCAAAATCAGGTAAATTGTGACGTTCTGCATTAGTGTCCATAGGTTATTGGCCACCCAATACGCGACGATTGCGGTTGGTACCGGGCCGGTCAACCCGCCGGATACCAGCAGGAACGGAGTGCATACCGTGGCCACAGCCACCATGCGCATCACCACAATTGCCGTCTGGGACTGGTGATCGATGGTGAGATAATTGCGTATCACCGTGATCGACATATTAATGAAGGTAATCAGCGCTGTGGCCAGCAATAACGGTGCCACAAACCGCATTACCTCCTCATAATTTGTGCCCAATCGCGCAAACTGCTGTGGGGTCATCGACACATATGCCGACACCGGGATGCTACCGAATCTCGCATGCAGGAACGATGACACATCCGCAGAACTGAGCATCCCAATGGGGTCATGCACTTGAGAATCTAACCCATTTTTGGGGCGAGCCATCCGCAGCAAAACCTGATATAAACCTAAAAATACTGGGATTTGAATGAGTGGCGGGATGCAGCCTGCCGACACTTTATAGCCGTACGACTTCCGAATCTCCCGCTCCCGCTGGTCCCGTTCAGAGATCTTCGCATATGAGGTTTCGTTCTCGTACTCTTTATAGAGAGCGGTGATCTCCGGCCGCATCATGACCGTAAGACGACCTGAGTGAAGAATATACCATTGAGCTGGGGCGATAAGGCCACGAACCACAATAATGAGGCCAAAAATTGAGAGCACCCATGCCAGGGAATCATTAATGCCTAAAACCGAGTGCAACAAAATGTGCCACAGTTTCATGATTCCCGAAACGGGGTACATGAAGATGCCTAGCATTGGTTCTTCGCTCACTCCTGACTTAAAATTTCTTCGGTAACGGCTTACAACTACACAATGGTACTTAAAAGGAAGAGGTTCATGGGTCGTCATTTACCATCGACGGCTCCGGCTGCGAGGCCGGAAGGTCGGGAGTCGAAAAGCAGGCTAAGTGTATCACTGGTGCTGGGAGAACTCATGCTGACTATGGGGGTAATCGTGCTGCTTTTCGCGTTTTATGAGGCATATTGGACCAATATTGAGTCGGCCAAAATCCAGACGCAGGTGAGCCATGACCTCGACCAGAAATGGCAGAAACGGGTGAATCCGCGGCGGAAAATCCAGCCCGAACTTGGTACCGCATTCGCTCGAATGTATATTCCCTCATTCGGGTCTGATTTCAATTTTGCCATCGTCCACGGCACCGACGATACTGCGCTGCTTGCCGGTCCGGGGCATTATGTGGATTCCCAGCTTCCCGGCGAAAAAGGCAATTTTGCGGTTGCCGGACACCGGGTGGGCAAGGGCGCGCCATTCAATGATTTGGACAAGCTTCAGGCCTGCAATGCCATCGTGGTAGAGACCCAGAGCGCTTGGTACACCTATCGGGTACTCCCCATTGACGTTACCGGCAATCAGCGGCTTTCCGAGGCGCAACAATGCCTCACACCAGAGCAGGTGGCGCGTGTGGCCGGCGGTGATTATGCCGATGTGCAGGGCCGATACATCACTACTCCCACCAATGTGGCGACCATTGGCGCGCATCCCGGCATCAACGATCACACGCCTGCCGACACTATGGAGCCGGTGCTAACGCTGACTACCTGCCACCCGCAGTTCTCCAACGCCGAGCGTATGATTGTGCACGCCATGTTGGTGGAATCGCATCCCAAGGAAGAAAACTACCGACCACCGGCGCTAACAAGCAGCTAGGTTCACAGTGAGGATTTTGTAAATGTATGGATTATTATGGCGTTCCCTGCCTGGGCCTTGGTGGGTAAAACTGGTGATAGTGCTCGTTCTATTGGTGGCTGTGTTCCTTGTGCTAATGGAATACGTGTTCCCCTGGGTTTCCACCCTCATGCCCTACAACGATGTGTCTGTGTAGACCTTAGGCCCTGGCGCCGGCCCCTGCTCTGCTCTGGGCCGCTCGCTTTGCTCTGGCTTGAGCTGAATCGTTCCAGTGACGGGGCTGCAAGTTTGGTGGGCTGGGGTTTGTTTTTGCTACCTGTTGTGGGTGGGG
>CAUVMZ010000235.1:0-3554 GCA_963552855.1 uncultured Corynebacterium sp.
AAACGTGTGATCACCTCCCTGACCCCACTGCAACCCGCCGTACCAATCGCACACCCCACCACCCTGCACGCCCTCGAATTCCCGCTCCCACAAGGCGGGACACTGGTCTGCCTCACCCCGAAAGAATCCATCCCCGCCTACGAAAACCTCTACGAAAAATACGGCATCACCTGCACCACCAACACCACAGTGGGCTACTGCGGGGACGACGGCATCTACCGATTCCCTGAATACGCCGCCCGCAGCGACCCAGCCAACGCCGATACCGCCTTCGCCATCGAACTCCGACTCAGGAAAGTCCGAAACCAAGCACCCAACAACCGCAAAGCGGCATACCAAGCCCTCCGAACCATTGCGAAAGACGTGCCGCAAAGCATGCACCAAATATTTTGGGAAGAAGCCACCCGCATCCTCCTCACCACCCCCAAAAGCAAAACAGCCCACCTGAACGTCAAACACGCCTTCACCACCTCCCGCCGCCACGCCACCTGCACCGACATCGCCAAAACCACCGCCGTACTCGCAGAATTCGCCGCCCACCACGATATTGTGGACCCCGACATCATCACCGACCACATCAAAACCACCATCATCCCCGCCCGTGATGTTCCAGCCGGCCTGAAACTCCTCGTCGCCCCAGCAACCGGTGGTCTGCCCATCAACTCCGACGCCGTTATCCTCATGCGGCAACTCGGGCACCACGCAGCCCTCACCAGGGAAGAAGCAGACGCCCAACTCGTTGCCGCCCTCGCACACACGACAGACGGCTTCCGGTCGCTCCCCCGACGCTTCTTCACCACCATGGACCGCCAGACACTAAGCCAGGCCATCGCCGCCAACCCTCACGCCCAACAATGCCTTCTCGACCGACGCCCCCGCCATTTGGGCCTCAAACAATACCTTCGGCTCGTGTGGGACTCCGGCGCCTGGAACCGGCTAGCAAAAACCCCTGGAAAACCGGCATATTTCTTCTGCCGCGAACTCTGCCGGACCGTGGTGCGGTTCGTCTGCGGCAGCGACTAATGCAACCCAAACCGCATGCTTGAAGCCGCGATAAAGTGCGGCCCGCCCAATGCCCACCAATCGGGGTGATACACTAAAACTGTCCATTATGCGAGAAAGGAATTCCACAATATGAGACTGGCTGTGATTGGTGGCGACGGCATCGGCCCCGAAGTAACCGCCGAAGCACTGAAAGTGCTCCGCGCCTGCCGCGACGACATCGACACCACCGACTACGACCTAGGCGCCCGCCGCTACCTCGCAACCGGTGAACTCCTCACCGACGACGACCTCCGCTCCCTCAAAGAACACGACGCCATCCTCCTCGGGGCCATTGGCGCGCCGGGTGAGGTGCCGCCCGGGGTACTGGAGCGCGGCTTGCTGCTCACCATGCGATTTGCCCTCGACCATCACGTGAACCTGCGGCCAGCAAAGCTATACCCCACCGCCAACTCACCGCTGGCGAACCCCGGTGACATTGATTTCGTGGTGGTTCGGGAGGGTACCGAGGGCCTGTACTGCGGTAACGGTGGTTCCCTGCGGAAGAACACCCCCCATGAGGTGGCGTCCGAGGTCAGTCAGAACACCCGGTTTGGGGTGGAGCGGGTGGTGCGTGACGCCTTCGAACGCGCCCAACGCCGCCGCAAGCACCTTACCCTGGTGCACAAGACCAACGTTTTAGTGCATGCCGGCGGCTTGTGGCAGCGCACTGTCGACGAAGTGGCTCAGGAATACCCGGATGTTACCGTGGACTATAACCATATTGATGCCGCCACCATCTATATGGTGACCGACCCGGCGCGGTATGACGTGATCGTGACCGATAACCTGTTTGGCGATATTCTCACGGACCTGGCCGGTGCGGTCACCGGTGGCATTGGGTTGGCCGCCTCCGGGAATATTGATGCCACTGGGGTGAACCCCTCCATGTTTGAGCCGGTTCATGGTTCGGCCCCGGACATTGCCGGGCAGGGAATTGCCGACCCCACGGCCGCGATCCTATCTGCCGCAATGCTGCTGCGGCACCTGCGGGATGAGGAGAATGCGGCACGGATCGAGGCGGCCGTTGCCGTAGACGTGGCAGCCCGTGGCGACGAGCCGATTCGGACCGTGGCGGTGGGGGACCGGATTGCCGCCGCCGTGAAGCGCTAGCGCGGTTTTCTTGAGGTTGCGTGGGGGCGTTCTTCCACCAGTCCCACCAACTGGGGGTAATTTAGAGGTAGCCCGAAACAGACATAGTAGTATGACCGTCATGCGTTTTGGACGAATTGCTACACCTGATGGCATGTTTTTCTGCACCATAGACGGTGCGGGTGACGACGAAAAATTCCGGGTCATTAGAGATACCCCCTTTACTACCCCCAATTACACCGGCCAGGAGTACACGAAGGACCAGGTGCGACTCTTGGCCCCGGTGTTGCCGAGCAAGATTGTGGCCATCGGTCGTAACTATGCCGACCACGTGGCCGAGGTCTTTCAAAAATCTGCGGAACACCTGCCGCCCACCCTGTTTATCAAGCCCCCCACAGCGGTAGTGGGTCCGGGCGCCGCCATTAAGATTCCCGACTTTGCCACCAAGGTGGAGTTCGAAGGGGAACTCGCGTTGGTAATCGGGAAGCCATGTAAAAAGGTCAAGGCCGACGACTGGAAGTCCGTGGTGTTAGGCTTTACCATCATCAACGACGTGTCGTCCCGCGACCTGCAATTTGCCGACGGGCAGTGGGCTCGGGCGAAGGGCATTGACACCTTCGCCCCGCTTGGCCCGTGGATCGAAACTGATATCAACTCCATCGACGTGGACAACCTGCCGATCAAGGCCCACTTGACCCATGATGGCGTGACCGAGACCAAGCAGGATTCTAATTCCAACCAGATGATTATGAACCTGGGTGAGATCATCGAAATGATCACCGAATCCATGACCCTTTTGCCCGGCGATGTTGTCTGTACCGGGTCGCCGGCGGGGACCGCCGCCATGTTCCCGGGGGATTTCATCGAGATCGAAATCCCCGGCATCGGTAAGCTGGGCAATCCCGTCAAACGCGCCTAACCGGCAACATTCGAACGCGGTATCGACACCAATCGGTGTGCTCCCCCCAAAAAAAGGGAGCGGCCGGTTGGTGTTATTTTTGTGCACCCGCGGGGCGAAGGCACAGGAATTGGTGCGCAGCCAGGCCTATGGGCAAAAGCATGAGCCACAGATTGACCAGCCACCACGACGGGCCCCACTCGGCCGGCTGTTGGGCGAAGAAGCTAATGGCCATGAGCCCGGCTGCGTGCGTAAATGCCAGGGCGGTGATTTGGAGCGGTTGGCTCAACTGATGGTGTTGTGGGGTGAAAGACCAGGCCAACCCCAGAATGATCGCCACGAGATCCAGAGGGACAAACGACCAATTCCAGGTGTGAAGCGTGACGTCGTGAGCCCCCACGGTGATGATTCCGATGAGTGAGAGCGTCCAATAGCCCAAGAGGCCCAGGTCGGTGCCGACAAGTAATGCTTTGCGAATACACATGCCACTACTATACCGTCCGTCCGGTATAGTGGGGTTGTG
>CAUVMZ010000236.1:0-3550 GCA_963552855.1 uncultured Corynebacterium sp.
CTGGACCTCAACTCGGGGTTTGAATACGCGCCGGGGAAGAAGGACACCGGGGCGCTTAATAGCGCTTTTGATATTATCCGCGCATACTATCCGCATGATCCGCGGGCATAAGGAAGGACGATAAGCATGACATTATTGCCAGCATATTTTGGGGAGTTTGGGGGGCAGTTCGTGCCAGAATCCCTCATTCCCGCACTCGACCAGTTAGAACAAGCATTCGTTGATGCGCAGAATGATCCAGAATTCCATAAGGAATTTGCTGGTTATTTGCGGGATTATTTGGGTCGGCCAACACCGTTGACGGAGTGTTCGAACTTACCGTTGGCTGGTGCCGGCCGGGGTTATGCCCGAATTTTTCTCAAGCGGGAGGATTTAGTGCATGGGGGTGCGCATAAAACCAACCAGGTGATTGGTCAAGCGCTGCTTGCCAAACGTATGGGAAAAACCCGGATCATTGCCGAAACCGGGGCGGGGCAGCATGGGACGGCGACGGCATTGGCGTGTGCGCTGCTCGGACTGGATTGTGTGATCTACATGGGGGAAAAGGATGTGGCGCGGCAGCAGCCGAACGTGTATCGCATGCAGCTCATGGGGGCGAAGGTGGTGCCGGTGGATTCCGGTTCGGGCACGTTGAAGGATGCGGTGAATGAGGCGCTGCGGGATTGGACCGCAACGTTCCACGAGTCACATTACCTGCTGGGGACTGCGGCGGGCCCGCACCCGTTTCCGACGATAGTGCGCGAATTCCACAAGGTCATTTCGGCGGAGGCCAAGGCACAGCTGCTGGAGCGAACCGGCGGGTTGCCGGATGTGGTGGTGGCCTGCGTGGGCGGCGGTTCGAACGCCATTGGCATGTTTGCCGAGTTCATTGATGATCCCACCGTGGAGCTGGTGGGTGTAGAGCCCGGCGGTCATGGCCTGGATTCGGGGGAGCATGGGGCAACCATTAATAATGGTTCGATTGGGATTTTGCATGGGGCGCGCAGCTATGTGATGCGCACCAGCGAGGGCCAGGTGGAGGAGTCGTACAGCATTTCCGCCGGGCTGGATTATCCGGGTGTGGGGCCGCAGCATGCGCATCTGTCCGACACGGGCCGGGCCAGCTATGTGGCGGTGACGGATGCGGAGGCGTTGCAGGCGTTCCAGTTGTTGTCCCGCAAGGAGGGCATCATTCCGGCGTTGGAGTCGTCGCACGCGCTGGCCTACGCGTTGAAGCGGGCGGCCGCGGCCGAGCGTGACCGGCAGCCGGTGACTATTGTGGTGTCGCTGTCGGGTCGGGGTGATAAGGATGTTGAGCATGTGCGGCGCACGCTGGAAGCACACCCGGAACTAGTATTGGAGAATATGTAATTATGGATCGTTACGCAGCTCTTTTCTCTCGCTTGTCGACGTCTCACGAGGGCGCATTTGTCCCCTTCATTATGCTGGGCGACCCCGGCCCGGAGGAGTCTTTGGAGATTATTCGCACCGTCATTGCCGCCGGCGCGGACGCCCTGGAGTTAGGGGTGCCATTCTCAGATCCGGTGGCGGACGGCCCCACGATCCAGAAATCCCACCTGCGAGCACTCGATAATGGGGCCACGGTGGCGGGCTCTATTGCCCTCATCACGCAGGTGCGGGCGGAGTTCTCCGACATCCCCATTGGCCTGCTCATTTACGGGAATGTGCCCTTCAGCCAGGGGTTGGATAACTTCTATCGGGAGTTCGCAGCGGCGGGCGCCGACAGTGTACTCATCCCCGACGTGCCGGTGCGGGAAGGCGCCCCTTTTGTGGCCGCCGCCCAGAAGGCGGGCATCGCCCCCATCTTTATTGCACCGGCCCAGGCTTTGGAAACGACCCTCGCCGGGGTGGCGAAAGCGTCGGAAGGCTATATTTATGCGATCTCTCGTGACGGTGTGACCGGCACGGAAAAGGAGTCATCCACAGTGGGCCTGCGCGACGTGGTTACCAATATCACCCGATTCGGCGGGGCACCGGTGCTGTTGGGCTTTGGGATTTCCACCCCCCAGCATGTTGCCAACGCCATTGCCGCTGGCGCTCGTGGGGCGATTACCGGCTCGGCGATCACGAAAATCATTGAAAACCATTGCGTTGGCAACCACCCAGAGCCAGCACATATTGACAACATGGATGAGCTAAAGCGGGAATTATACGATTTTGTCAGTGTAATGAAGTCGGCCACTATACTGGGCGAATGACCTCCCATAACCATACATGCAGTCGCCGAGCATTCCTGCTTGGGACGGCAACCACATTCGCGGGCGCCCTCCTAGTGGCCTGCAGCTCTTCTGGAACCAAAACCGTCGCCAACGATGTCCCGGTGGGCAGTGCAATAATCACTGGCGACGCCATTATTGCCCGGCCAGTCGCCGACGAATATAAGGTGTATTCCACCGTATGCCCTCACCAAGGGTCGCCCATCACCCAGGTGTCTGGCGACACCGTCAAATGCACCCGCCACGGCTCTGTGTTCTCTATCAAGGATGGCTCTGTGATTTCCGGCCCGTCGCAGGCCGGCTTGAGCCCCAAGGAATTCAGCAAAGATGGTGACAGCATCGTGGTGAAGTAGCCCAATCGCCCGATCACCCAGCCATCTTCGTGACCGCACATCCGCCCCAGCCCGCCTCGCGTTTACCACGAGTAGGGGAGGGGCGGTTTTTGCGGCTTCAGCCGTATCCCCCGGATTTTACAAATCCCTATCAATAGTCATAGTAATGTTAAGTTAGCATTATCCCACCGCATTGCCATAGAATCTGGGGGCACCAATAATTATAGGGCACCTTGCCTTCTGTCATGTGACTTTTTGCTTGTAAACATTGTGGTGCTATGTCGCGTCACATGTTTCACGTGAAACATCGCACCCCGCTTTACGACGCCCACAGCAACCCGCCGCGTTTCACGTGAAACATGGAGAACCTAGAAGCTTATTCAACCGCTGGGAAAACTCATCCACAGAAACAGGTAGAAAATCAGAAAGAACATGCTATCTAGCTTGGTCTTCCTTACCTACAGAGACTGGTCATATTTGGGAACGCTGAATAAGCTTCATGGATTCCAAAGAATATGCGTGACAAGGGCCAACGCTTTCTACAAAGCATAACTGCAGATGCAGAGAATCCTGTCTACGAAAATGCCAATGTTTCACGTGAAACACTTGAGTTTATTCAAAGCTGTTTGTGGGGATGATTATGTTGATGGATAGTGAATTCTTGATTGGCAGGAAGCAGGCATGAGTGTGTCAGGTTGGGAAACCGAATGTTATTTCTCGGTGTTCAATAAATTTTTGTCGTGTTACTGGAATGGTTTCACGTGAAACATGGTGGGGTTGGTTGGTTCGCAGGTTGGCTGTTTGAGAGTGTTGTTTCTTGAAGCTTATTCAGCTGCTGGGAAAACCTGTCTACGCTAACAAGCAGAAAATCAGAGAGAATAAACCATCTAGCTTGCTTTTCCTTACTTACAGAGACTAGTCATGTTTGGGGACGTTGAATAAGCTTCAAGCTTCCTTCTCTATGAGTTGCCGGGGATTAGGGTGGGTCTTTTAATTGCGTGT
>CAUVMZ010000237.1:0-3533 GCA_963552855.1 uncultured Corynebacterium sp.
ATAACAGCAGTTTTTATTGACCGATTAACCGCCCGAATATGCAAAGCGAATTGCTCAAAACTACGGGCCTGTTGATATTCCAACAGTGGAGTCCACCATGTACGGGTCAACTGTATATGGGCACGTTCGAACTCTTTTGTGAGCCGATATGGTCGGCGCACAAGTTGCAGCATCATTGATGATTCTTCCTGGTAAAAGCAGATTTTTATTTTAAGAATCACCCAAGAATGCGCGCATACACAATATGGTAGCACTATGGCAACCGCCACATATGATTTCGTTTCTTACAGGACCTTCTTGACCTGTGTTTTATCTAGTGATCATTTCGCGGTGTTATTCTCAACACCCCCATCTGTGCAGGTAGTAAACATGATTTTTCAGTCAGCCGAGCCTATGACCACTGATATCACTCAGCACAGCGGCTGGCAGCAACCGATAGCATGATTACTGAGCTGGGGTTTGTAATGTGCTATGTCATTGCTCCTGCATTTGCCGATGTCTTGCGGGGCGCTACTATGCAACTCCAGCTCAGCAATCATACTACCCAGGCCTAATGACGATCCGTAGCACTCTGTGGCGGCGCCAATGGTCGGGGGAAATGCGTTCTAGGCCTACGGAGACAGCAAAACGCACGGGTTGAACTGACCTTATGAGCTCGTAACCCGTGCGCTCCACAACACCTTAGTCTGAGTCGTTAGCTGCTAGCCATCAACTAACGACCTGACCAATGGTGATGAGTAAATGCTAGCACTACTCTGCCGGTAATTTGTTCTAATGGTGATGTCCATGTCCACCAGGCGCCGGAGGCGCAGGTGGTTGGGGTTTATCAACCACTGAGGCTTCGGTGGTCAACACCATGCGCGCTACTGAAGTAGCATTCACCACTGCGGAGTGAGTAACCTTCACCGGATCAATGATGCCTGCAGTAAACAAATCATCATATCCCAAGGTTGCGGCGTTGAAACCAAATCCGTTCTTCAGATCTGCGACCCGGGAAACTACCACTGATCCGTCCACACCAGCATTTTCAGCAATCCAGAAGGTTGGTTTCACAAGCGCCTTCGCTAGGGCCAAGACACCAACCTGCGTGTCACCAGAAAACTCATCAGCATAAGACTGCAATTCTTGGGCGATCTGCACCAAGACAGAGCCACCACCAGCGATAATGCCTTCCTGTACCGCGGCACGAGCGGAGTTGATGGCGTCTTCAACTCGAAGCTTACGCTCAGAGATTTCGGTCTCGGTGGCAGCGCCAACCTTCACCACGGCTACGCCACCGGAGAGCTTCGCTAGCCGTTCTTCAGCCTTTTCCCGGTCCCAGGAAGATTCGGTTTTGGCAATCTCGGCACGAATCTGATCACGACGTTTTTCTAGGTCAACGGTGGTACCAGCACCATCAACGATAATGGTCTCGTCCTTGGTTACAGTCACACGCCGAGCAGAGCCAAATACGGACAGGTCGGCATCACGCATGTTTACTCCGACCTCAGGGTCAATGACAGTAGCACCGGTAACCACAGCAAGATCATCCAGGAAAGCCTTGCGACGCTCTCCAAAGTATGGGGCTTTCACCGCCACAGCCTTGAGAATTTTTCGGATGGAGTTAACAACCAATGCTTGCAGTGGTTCACCCTCAACATCTTCCGCAATAATCAGCACCGGTTTGTTGGATTCCACAACCTTTTCCAGCACTGGTAGGAAGTCCGGCAAGGAGGAGATCTTGTTACGCACAAGCAACACGAGTGCGTCATCAAGTTCGGCCTTTTGCGAATCAACATCGGTAATGAAGTATGGGGATAAGAATCCTTTTTCGAATGACACGCCTTCGGTCACATCAAGGTACGACTCTAGTGACTGAGATTCTTCAACTGATACCACACCGTCCTTGCCCACTTTTTCCATGGCGGCGGCAACCATGTTACCGACCTCAGGATCGCGGGAAGAAACAGTAGCGACATTGGCGATATCTTCCGAGGAAGACACTTCAGTGGCTCGACCTTTCAGCAGCTCAATAACCTTTTCGGCACCGATCTCGATACCACGATTGAGCTCGATAGGGTTCGCACCAGCTGCAACATTCCGCAGCCCTTCGGTAATCAGCGCCTGTGCCAACAAGGTTGCGGTGGTTGTGCCATCACCCGCAATATCATTGGTCTTCACCGCGACAGACTTCACCAATTGCACGCCAAGATTCTCGAATGGTTCTTCGATATCAATATCGCGGGCAATGGTAACCCCATCATTGGTAACAGTAGGGGAACCGAACGGTTTATCCAATACCACATTGCGACCACGCGGCCCAAGCGTCACCTTGACCACATCCGCCAGGGTGTTTACACCACGGAGGATTCCTTCGCGGGCTTCTTGATTGAAAGCAATAAGTTTTGCCATATTTGACTACTTTTCGATAATGGCCAGCACGTCACGAGAGTTGAGCAGCAAGTATTCCTCACCGTCGTATTTCAGTTCGGTTCCGCCGTACTTGGAAAACACCACGGTGTCACCCACCTTGATGTCCATAGGAACACGATCATCACCATCAAAACGACCAGGGCCTGCGGCAATGACTACGCCCTCTTGCGGCTTTTCCTTAGCAGAATCTGGAATGACCAGGCCAGAGGCAGTGGTGGATTCAGCTTCCTTGATTTGGATCAAAACACGGTCTTCTAGGGGCTTAATATTGACTTTTGCCACGATATATTCTCCTTAATGCTTATGGTTATTGACCTACTGGCACTCTACCCCCGCGAGTGCTAAGGCTCAAGCAGTTACGCTTTCAGCGAACATTATCTTGGTTTTTATCCAGTGAAACCTACTCAGTTGCTGGGAAAAGCAGTTCGGCTTCTCAAGGCATTCACGCATATGACTGTTCTCTGGAAATAAGGAAAACAAGATAGGTGAAGTGTGCTTTCCAATTTGCCATCTATGAAGCTTATTCAGCGTCCTCAAACATGATTAGTCTCTGTAAGTAGGGAAGACCAAGATGGCTGGCATGTTTTTCCGATTTTCCATCCACTGGTGTAGATAAGTTTTCCCAGCAGCTGAATAAGCTTCTATATATCTTTACACCACTACATAGTAGTACATTTGTTACCCCAGCTTGACGCATAGCGATCCTCATGATGACCACATAAGGTAATACATTCCGCTGGTTTCATTGCTCACCGTAACGGTTTTTCGTCCTACAACGCCACATGCTTCACAAGTTCTGAGCTGGAGTTTGAAAGATAAGCCCACCACCGAAAAGCGGCTGAATCGAGAAAGTACAGCTTGGCCCCACATCTTTGCACTCCACGGCCGGCCCAAACTTTGGCATAAGCCACAAACAACGCGTACATCTCATCATAAGACCCGAAAAACCCATGAATACACACTGATGTTCGAGTATATAACCTATGGTTTAGGATTTTCGCCGAAAGTATGTGTAGATGAACATAGCGGGTGCGATAATAGGAAGAGAGACAACTATGCAGGTCGCAAAGATCTTTTCTGCTAGACGTATATCAATAGCGCTAATCAATGCAATCACATAT
>CAUVMZ010000238.1:0-3514 GCA_963552855.1 uncultured Corynebacterium sp.
GAAAACGGGGCGGTTGCCTTGAACCAGGCCGACCTGGCCAAGCTCAGCACCAAATTGCACACGAACCAAATGTATATGAAGGTGGATTCCGACTTGTCGGCGCAGCAGATCCAAACCATTGTGTCCGACCTAAATTCCCTGAACCCCCACTTCCAGGTTGGCGGCGGGGCCCAGGAGCGGGCCGACTACATCAAGATTTTGGATACGGTGCTGGTGGTGATGATTTCCCTGCTGGCGGTGGCCATTATCATTGCGATCGTGGGGATTGGTAACACCACCGCCTTGTCGATCATCGAGCGGCGCCGGGAGTCGGCCATGCTGCGGGCGGTGGGCCTGGAACGCCGCCAGCTGGTGGTAATGGTGATGATCGAGGCCGCCCTGACCGCGGTGATTGCGGCGATCTGCGGCACGATCCTGGGCGTAGCGTTCGGCTGGTCGGGCATTCTGTCCATCAGCGCTAGCATGGCGAAGCTGCCCCTGCACCTGTATGTGCCGTGGACCCAGATTGGGTTGATCGTGGTTGGCGCCGGCGTGGCCGGGCTGATTGCGGCCGCGTTGCCCGCCCTGGGAGCTTCTCGACGCCGACCCATCCAGGACCTGGCCACCATCTAAGACCTCCCACAATTCCCCGGCGATTGCCGGGGAATTTTTGCCCCAATATCGGGGTTTTCGCTGGTGCCGACAGAACACTATTGCTAAAATAGGTGAAATATTCATATGAAATTGAAGGCGGGTCATCATGTCAACACTGTTCGATTCTTCCACCAAACCCACGCTCAACATTGCCCTCAAGCGGCTGGCGTTCTACGGGATTGTGCTGGGTTTGGTGTCGCAAATCATGTCCGTCGTCATTAGCTTCTTGACAGGTAGCGGCCGGTTATCATATGAAAGCCTCACCACCGGCCTGGGCCTGGCCCTTGGGTGTTCCATAGCGCTTCTGTTGGACGGCAAGGTCAATAACCGCATCCGCATAGCAATAGCGGTCGTGTTTTCCATTGCTGCCATGGTGGGACTTACCTACGGTGCGAGTACGCTTTTCCATTCTTAAGGTTTGATCCCAACTACCTCTTATGGGGGCGTGCGACACGCGCATTGGCCACGAAAGCATGGCTCATTTTTAAAAAGTAGATAATACTTTAAAACGTGAAAACCATAAATATCCGCGCAACACTATTATGCGCATTCCTGCTCCTCGCCATCCCAATGGCGACGACTACTGTCGCCGGAGCGACTGACCTCTATGATGGCCCGCTCACCCCTATTGGATTTAAGATCGTGAACGGCAAAAGCACGGGAAACCCAATAACAATAAAAACCGAAGACCTCGTAAAGAGCCCGGGTTACACGCACACGGAATCCTCCCCTGGCACCTACACCACCCCCGAGGCGGCTATCGAAATGGATGACCGGGAACGGATCACCGACACCACCAAAACCCCCTACCGATGGCTGGGAAGGGTGGGCTTCACCATGGAGGATGGACGCAAGAACCACTGCACTGGCTTCCTTGTCAGCAGCGATACGGTCGTCACCGCGGGTCACTGCGTGTCGGGGAAAGTATCCGATATCACCTTCACCCCCGGCGTCAATGGGGACACCACCCCCTTCCCCACGGCAAAAGCCACCCAAATTTGGTACGACAATAAGGTGTTTCTGCCTAACCCCCAACAAGACTGGGGTGTTATCAAATTAGACACCCCAATAGGTGACAAGGTTGGTTGGTTCGGGATGGCTATCCCCAACGACGAGGATCTCATTGGCCGCCAAGCCACGGTGATTGGCTATCCAACCGCTTACCCTGGCAAGCCGGAGGCAACCCTGTGGAAGGATCGCAATATCATCACGGGTATCACCCCGATAGAGATCACCCACATCATTGACACCACCCGGGGCCAATCCGGGGGACCGATCCTGAGCGACACCAATACCGTGTATGGGATTCACAAGGGCGGCTCCGCCTACGCCAATGTGGGCAACCGCATGACTGCCGAGCTGTTCAATCTGATTGTCAACGTATCTAAGATGTAGACAACCACCCGGGCGGGCGTCGTCAAGCATCCACCACCATATGGCGGTAGCAGAAACCCACCATGAGCTTGTGGTTTACCACCCCAAACTGGATATTACTGGTTTTCCGCTCGTTTCCACCCCAACGCACGTACAATTATAGTCGCAACCAATGTTATCTATGTTGAAGCGGGAGACGTGTGTGATTATCTCGGCGTGGAATCAAGCGGGATTACGACCACATCCGGGCAGCCTATGCCTGGTAAAAACTGACTACGGGTATATTCCCGCCGGCGTGGTGCTCACGGACTCATACCTGGGTATGTGCCACCTGGTGCATTTTTACCGCACCATCATCACCAACCCTAAAGACACCTCCTATTTCCCGCTGGTGGAATCCAACGACCTATTGATACCGCCCATGGATATTCCCC
The DNA here is from genome assembly GCA_963552855.1 of uncultured Corynebacterium sp. Lineage (GTDB taxonomy): Bacteria > Actinomycetota > Actinomycetes > Mycobacteriales > Mycobacteriaceae > Corynebacterium. The sequence goes on from CAUVMZ010000238.1 coordinate 2,442, forward strand.
GGCAGGCCTTTGACGCCTCCGGTTTCCTGGTGGTCAATAATCTAGAGGACGCCCCCGTAGCCCGCGTGCTGGACCACTACTATTTTTACGCCAACGGCGACAAATGGAACGTGGATGAGCGCGCCTTCGTCCCCATGGATAAGCCCGACGCCACCGGCACTCAATCCCCTATACCGCTCAAACAGCGGCTCATCTACGAAAAACTGCCCGGCGAAGACCGCAGCATTGGCGTGCACGAAATCCCCGCCGGCGCCTGGGTTTCCCCCAGTAGAACCGCTAACCTGGCCATGCTGGAGGAGGCGCTGGGTGAATCGCTCCGCTACTACGGTCTCCTGCGCGGCGCAGCCTCCCCGCAGCTGGGGATTTCTTCCTCCCCCTACGAGCGTGCCGCCCAGGCGAAGGCGATCGACACGGCCTCCCGAGTGCACCTGGTCAGCACCGGTGGTGTTACCGCGCTGTATTTTGAGGCTCCGGGCCCGGAGTCGGTGGCGCAAATTATCCGTAACGCGGGGTTTGTGGGTAATGGCTATTTTTGGCATTCCCTCATTAAGTTTTATGCCGACCAACGCGGTTTCTCCGACAAGGTGATTTTCGACCCCGAGGCCGGCATGTTCTCCGTGATTGGCACGTACGAGATCCTGGACCACCTGCGGGAAGTGATCGAGAGTTGGTTCAATAACCCCCAAAAGCTTGCCGACATTATCAACAATGCCCAGGACAGCGACGTAGACTTCGACGACTAACCCGCTTTACGACGCCCACCTCCCGGCACCCCAACCAGCTTCAGCCCCGGCCATGGTTTCATCGCCGGGGTTTTTCTCATCATGCCCACCGCGCCCGCGTAGCACTTCTGATAGCTGCGAAACCCCGTTCAGTCCCTCCGCCCAAGCCGCCTGCAACCGATTTTGCAGCTACCAAACCCGCTACCCCAAACGCAGCACACCTGCTAAGCTGACAAACCCATCGAAACCACTTCCCCGCACCCCGGCATACACCCAAAACACCTCAAAGAACATCCGCTATTCCCGTCAGATCCTGCTGCACATTAATCTAAGCTCGGTTTCTGTTTCTGG
>CAUVMZ010000239.1:0-3488 GCA_963552855.1 uncultured Corynebacterium sp.
CTTTTAAAATTACCCCCCATATAATTGACATATGTTGGTTTTAGTTGGAAAAACTGGTGCTATACCCCAATTTGGGATCAACCATAGAGTGAAGCTCGCCCGAGAATATGCCGGCATGCAGCAGCATGATCTGGCAGATAAAACCGGGTTGAGCAGGACCTCCATTGCAAACATGGAGACAGGCCGCACTAAACCACGCAAGAAAACCATCACGATCATCGCATCAGCGACCGGGGTTGACCGTGAATGGCTCGCCACCGGCAATGCGCCGGTTTATATCACCGAAACGGGTAACCCCGATGTGGGGTCAAATGATTAAATTGGGTGCTGCACCTTTACTATAATCATGCTGTGACGAGGATATTCCCGAATATTCCTCAGTGCATTTTGGAGGATTATGGCGGCCGTTTGCGGTGACGCCTCACCGGAATAGATTGGGTGCTTCAATGAACGTAGGAAATGATGTGGGCGCAGTGCCGCAATGGGAGCTCCAGGATCGAATCCAAAGAGCCCGGCGGCATGCTGGCCTGGAACAAGGACAACTAGCCGAGCTTGCGGGTGTGTCGCGCAAATCGGTGAGTAATTGGGAAATCGGCAAAACTGTGCCGCGTCGAAGTGCGCTTATAGCAATAGCTTTCGCCACCGGGGTGAATTTATATTGGTTAGAAACCGGCGAGACTCCCTACCCGCCCGAACCTGTCAAAGATGCTCAATCCGGTAATTCTATGGTTTAATAGAATTCCATGTTAGGTTTCGATCGGGAAAAATACATCGAGCTGCAATCCCAACACATCAAGGAGCGCCGCGCCGAAATTGGTGGCAAACTTTATCTAGAAATGGGGGGCAAGCTTTTCGACGATCTCCACGCCAGCCGGGTACTTCCCGGTTTCACCCCTGACAATAAGATCGCCATGCTAGAACAAATACGCGACGAGCTGGAAATCCTCATCTGCATCAATGCCAAGGACCTAGAACGCCATAAAATGCGTGCCGACCTTGGCATTAGCTATGAGGATGATGTGCTCCGGCTTGTTGATGTCTTCCGCGATCGAGGCTTCCTCGTCGAACACGTGGTCATCACCCAAATGGAGGATGACAATCGCCTGGCCGTCGCCTTCGTAGAACGGCTGCAACGCCTGGGGCTCAAAGTCGCCCGCCACCGCGTGATTCCCGGCTACCCAACCAATTTGGATTTGATCGTCTCCCCCGAAGGATTCGGCCGCAACGAATATGCCGAAACCACCCGTGACCTGGTGGTTGTGACCGCGCCGGGGCCGGGTTCGGGGAAGCTCGCCACCTGCCTCAGCCAGGTGTATCACGAGCACCGCCGGGGTGTGAACGCCGGCTACGCCAAGTTTGAGACGTTCCCTGTTTGGAACTTGCCGCTGGAACATCCGGTGAATCTGGCCTACGAGGCTGCCACCGTGGACCTGAATGATGCCAATGTCATCGACCATTTTCACCTCTCTGCCCACGGTGAGCAGACCGTGAACTATAACCGGGATGTTGAGGCATTTCCCCTGCTCAAAAGCATGCTGGAGCGACTGACCGGCACTACCCCTTACCAATCCCCTACCGACATGGGAGTGAACATGGCCGGCTATTGCATTGTGGACGATGAAGTTTGTTGGGAGGCGAGTAACCAGGAAATCATCCGCCGCTACTTTAAGGCGCTTGTCGACGAAGCCCGGGACAATTCCGACTCCACCCAATCCGATCGGGCCGCCGTCATCATGGCGAAGGCCGGCATCACCGTCGACAAGCGGGCCGTAGTCGCCCCCGCCCGCGCAGTGGAGGCCGCAACCGGGGAGCCCGGCTCCGCCATTCAGCTTCACGATGGCACTATCATCACCGGCGCCACCTCGGAACTTCTGGGGTGCTCCGCCGCCATGTTATTGAATGCCCTGAAATATCTTGCCGGCATTGATAGTGAAGTGCATTTGCTGTCGGTGGAGTCCATCGAACCGATCCAAACCCTCAAAACGGTGCACCTGGGCAGCCGCAATCCCCGGCTGCACACCGACGAGGTGCTGATCGCCCTGTCGGTGTCCGCCGCCAGTAATGAGGATTCCCGCCTGGCCCTGGAGCAGCTGAAACAGCTCCGGGGTTGCGACGTGCACACCACCACCATTTTGGGCTCGGTGGATGAAACCATCTTCCGTAACCTGGGTATCTTGGTGACCTCCGACCCGAAGTTCCAACGCAAGAAGCTTTATCAAAAACGCTAACCGAGTGGCGCTAGCTGCACAATGTGGTCCACGCAGTGGTTGAGGAATTCGATGTCGTGGCTGATGACGATCACGGTTTTTCCATCGGCCGCCAGGCCGCGGAGTAATTCGGCCACCAGTTTGAGGTGATGGTAATCAACGCCGGAGGTTGGCTCGTCGAAAAGCAAAACCGGCACGTCCATGCTGAGGGCGGTGGCACATACTAGTCGTTGTTTCTGGCCGCCAGACAGCGACAACGGGTGCCGGTCCGCCAACTGATCCAGGCCGAGCCGCACCAAAAACTCTGGGCCCGCCTCCTGCGCAACGCTTTCGGTAAACAGCTGGCGGTGCACATCCTGCATGACCAGGAACGCCCGGCCTGGCTTCGCCGAAAACTCAACCGTGCCGGCCTGCACACGTTGCAAACCGCACAACACCCGGGCCAAGGTAGTTTTACCGGCACCATTGGGGCCAATAATGCCGGTGACCTTGCCTTCTGGGAAACACATGTCGGCAATGTCGAGCACACGCCTGCCACCAAACGACACCTGCACCCCACGCACATGCACGCCCCGCTCCGCCGGGGACGGCTCGGGGACCTTATTCAACTGCGGTTTTTCGAGCGTGCGCAACCCTAACTCTTGGGCCTTGGCGCCGAGACTGAAAAACTCCTCCCCCGTGTATGCATGGGCGACCCGGCCGTCTGCAATCAGCAGCACTTGGTCGACCAGCCCGCGGAGAAAATACAGGCGGTGCTCCGCAATAATAATGGTCTTACCCTGCGCCTTCAGCCGGCCCAAGAGCTCCGCAAACTCGGTTATTGCCGCCGGATCCAGGTTGGAAGTGGGCTCATCAAATAATATGATCGGGGTGGTTTGCGCCACGGCTTGGGCACAGGCGACTTTCTGCACCTGTCCACCCGATAGGGTGCGCAGCGACCGCCCCGCCAAATCTGTGATCCCCACATCCCGCAATGCCGCGGCCGACCGTCTGCGCAGCTCATCCGCCGGAACCTGGAAATTCTGGCCGGCAAATGCCAGTTCGGAATCCACCTCAGTGGTGAAAAACTGGGTGCGCGGGTTCTGAAACACGGTTGCGCACGACTTCCCGATCTCGTAGAGCTGCATGTCCGCAACCGATTTGGACCCTAACCGCACCGTGCCGGTTTGGGTAACCGCATGAAAATGCGGAATCAGCCCATTGGTCAACCGCAATACCGAGGACTTCCCGCTACCACTGGCGCCGCATAATAGGGTAATCCCTGGTTGTGGGGTGAAATTC
>CAUVMZ010000240.1:0-3459 GCA_963552855.1 uncultured Corynebacterium sp.
AGAGTGGAATGGAAGAGTTGCATTGAACTGCTAAAACATATCGTAAAATATGGCCAATTGTCTCCTTTGGAAAATATTCTTCTACTTAGCCACGGAAACCGGTACATCGTTCTAGAAGGGAACCGTAGATTATTCGCGTTACGGCTACTAAACCAACATAAACCAACGCTCCAACTCCTGGGCGAAAGAAAGCAAACGCAGGTTGAAAGCATAGTGAAGGGGCATAAGCCCATCACCGAAGTAAGAGCAGTGATCTTTGAACACCGAGTAGATGCTGCACCATGGATCACACTCAAACATGCAAGCGGGCAAGGCGGAGCTGCCATGAAACCCTGGAGGGCCTTCGAAAAAGACAGGGACGAATACAACCGCAACCCTGATAACTGCCCAAAAACTCTTGCGTTTTTCTACACAGCAATCAACTTACGAGGCAGCCACAAAGGGTTCGCAGATGTTATTGATCGTGTCCTTGATAATGGGTACACGAACCTGGAACGAATCATCACGAGCTCATTTTTCGAAGAAATGACCGGCATCACCATTAACGGCACCATGCTCCGCAGTCCTTATGGGGAAAAATATGTTCATAACATCGTAATGAGCATTTGTGAGGCACTAGCCAACAAGGAAGCTAACTCCCGTGATCTAAACAAAACAACAGGGCTTGAAAAATTCATTCGATCAATCGTGGAAAAACACGAATCATCAAAGACACCCAACAAGAAAGTAGAGTTAGACGCTAAGATTCCACAAGCCGTCGATAAACAATCTAACGAAACACCACAAGCCCCATCACCTGCCGGTACGCAAACAGCGCTAATAGAACCAGCAACGAAGAAGCAACAAACCCGCACCAAACAAAACAAACAAAAAGCATTAGCAGGATTCACGCCAAGCAATTTAGGGGACAAACTTAACCAAATGGTGCGAGAAGCACAAAAACTCACCATCCATAATTACCCAGAAATCCTTTTCGCCACATACAGAATCCTGCTAGATTTAGGCTGCCACTACTATGCCAAAGAAAATAACCTCAATTTTGAACGTGGCATGGATATCTGTCAGCGCGTGTTGCATGTCTTAAAACATATTAATCCAGAAGCATCCAACGACTCAGGTGGAGTTCAAAATCACACACCTTTGCAGACCTTGTATCAGAAATTCAGTAACACCCCACCAAAGATCCTCCAAACAGGTGTGCACGTCTGTAATGTAGTGACCAATATTGAGGAGGTAGAAAAATACGACTCCCAAGTTCGGGAGGTGTTGGTGGCCATCAACAATGCTCTCGGGCAAAATAGAATATTATGAGATTTATTTCCCCACTCCGGTACCCAGGCGGCAAAGCGAAACTCGCCCCCTATATCGCTTCTCTTATCAACGCCCAACAAATACCACCACGCTACTACGCGGAACCCTTTGCCGGCGGTGCAGGAGCCGCACTGAAACTCCTCCACGAGGGGATTATCAAGCATGTTTATCTTAACGATCTTAACCCCGGTATCGCAGCATTCTGGCGGGCAATCACCCAAACCCCTGAAGAGTTCAACCACCTCATTACCACCTGCGAACTCAACATTGATGCATGGAAACACTATAAAAACATTTACGACACACCCCAAAACAAGGATGATCTCACACTCGGGTTCGCCACCTTCTACCTCAACCGCACATGCCGATCCGGTATCCTAGGAGCCCGACCTATCGGAGGCATGGAACAAACCGGCAAATGGAAAATCAATGCCCGATTCAACCGCGATAACCTCAGCCACCGTATCCGCACTATCGCCGCCATGGCAGACAACATCACCATCACCGAATCAGAAGGCATAGACTTCCTCACCACCATGGAAGAACACGGTGAAAACATTTTCGTCTACGCCGACCCCCCTTACCTAGGCCAAGGCGAAGGCCTCTACCTCCACGCTTTTGATGAACCCCAACACAAAGCACTCGCCAAGAAACTAGCCGACGCCACATTTTACTGGATGCTCACATACGATGACGACCCCTTCATCACCGAAGGCCTCTACCATTCCGCCCGAGCAGCAATCTTCCCCATCGCCCACACAGCCCACCACCAACACGTCGGCGCCGAATCAATCATCTACTCAAGCAACCTCACCATCCCCAACCTACAAGTCACCAAAAAACACACCGCACAATGGACACCCAACACCACCCAACCCGAACCCATTCTTTTCTGACCCCTACTAGGATTATTTTTCACGAAACCCCACTAAAAAAGCATGACCTGTGGATTCATTTTTGAAGATCAGAAAATTTGACCAACCCTCAAAATAAAAAACCAGTGCATTCCCCATGTGGGTGAAAGTAACATCGTTGGTAATAATATAACCATCTGGCTATATTATTACCAATAGTTTTACATTTATGAACCCATGAGCGAGTCACTCACCCGCTGCAATGCCTCCTGTCGCCTGGCATTGGAGGTGCGCATATAGATCTCAGTGATGGTCTTCAGGTCCACCTGACCCAGCAACTCACCGATAGCAGGAATCGTCATACCTTGCTCCACCAGTGTGGTGATAAGCCACACACGACCATAGTGCGGGCTGATACGCTCGGTGATCCCGGCGCGAGTTTTAGCACGGTGCAGGACGGACCTGTAGGAGGTGTCTAGGATGATTTTGCCGGAGCCGGTGGTGCAGATGAAAGCGTCTGGGCTGTCGCCGATGGTGGCCAGGTGGTCGATGATGTCTTGGTGGAATTTTTTAAAGACAGGGATAGTGCGGTGGCTGGCGCTGGTTTTGGGAGTGTCCTGGTATTTCATACCATTTGAGGTGCGGTAGGCGTTTCCCCTGATATGGATGAGGATAGTGTCACCTGCGATGGTGATGTCTTTACGCCTGAGGCCTAGCACCTCCCCTATACGCATGCCGTGGAAGAACGTGAGAATACCTATTATCTTGTGGGCCGGGTTTAAATTGTCCACAATTTTCTGCATGGTGGCGGCTTCGGGCAGTTCCTTGCGCGCTGGCTTGGGCTTGTGGCGGGCCTCTTTCACATCCACCGGATTAGTAGGGATCAGGTCCCGGTCTACTGCCGCCTGTATAGCGGTGCGAAGGCGCACATATGCCGCACGGTTATAGGGTTGGTATCCGAATTGTATGGTGAGTGCGTCCCACCAGTCGATTACATCACGGCGGGTAAGTCTTACCAGGGGGATGGTGCGGAGCCGGCCGGCTTTGCCTGTGATAGTGAGGATACGGCGGTCGAGGGTGGCGCGGTAGTTCACCATGGTGGAGGGTTTTAGGCGTTTTTCTTGGAGGTCTAGCCACTGATACAACCAATCGCCAACGGTTCGGGTGGCGTCTTCTTTCGTCCGGTACCGGAGGTGCGGGGGTTGCCATTCGTCGAATTCGATGAGTTTTTGTTCTTGACGGAGCCAGGCACCAGCATCAACTTAAGTGAAGAATGGGTGGGGACCCGAGTAAT
>CAUVMZ010000241.1:0-3457 GCA_963552855.1 uncultured Corynebacterium sp.
GTGCAGTTTTACTGGTTATAAATGGCCCAGTTCACTTATTTCACCATGAGTGTAATTGGGCACTAATTGGCGAAAAAGTGGCGTTGGTCGAATTTTATTGGGGTGCTGCCACTGGATCGGTTTTTTCTTGGGCGCATCGCTATGACACGTCGTCTGTTCCGATGTCCCATGTTTCAGTGGCCCACATTTCGGTGGCAAACCACCATGTGGCATATGGTCAAGATTACACTGAACTTTCCCACGTCCGTTATGGTGAACCGATTTCGAAGAGTACTTGATACCTCGCTAGAATAAAAATCCGCCCACGCGGACGTCCATACGTCACCTGCGGCATTTCGGTAAATCCGCCGCATCACCCGCGTACCAGCTGTGGTCATGGCACGGCGCCGGGGAAATCGCGACGGATTATCTGGGTTTTCCTTAAAACCTGTGGGCTATTTACATACAGGTCAGCCCACGAAATATTCCTTCCCCTGTAGGGAATCCGGCAAGGTCAGGGCGGGGGTAATGTCCGATGCTGGGGCCAGGCCGAATTTTTCGTAGCCCTTGCGAACGTATTCCGCCGCATCAATATTGAGCGGGCTCGATGTCCACATGGCGTAGGGCAGGTTAATGAATCGGTTTTCCTTCACCGCGGGCAGATCTTTGGTGGCGTCCCGCTCCTTGAGGATCTTCACTTTTTCTTCGAACGTTTGTCCGGGATAGTCGACGAAGACGAGCACGTCTGGGGCATGTTCGGTCAGGTATTCCCAGTTCACACTGACCCAGGTGTCGTCGACGGATTCGGTGGAGTTTTTCCCACCGGCGGCCTCGATGATGGCCTGCGGTCCGCCGAACCTGCCCGAGGTGAAAATGCCTTCCCGGGCGGTGTCGAACACGAAGGTGTTGGGCACGGTTTCGGGTTGCTCGGCCGCAGCGAGCGCGCTCAAGCGATCCTGTTGGTCCTTGACCACAGCCGCGGCGGTATCCTCGTGACCGGTGAGTTTGCCCATGTTGGTGACGTCTTCTTCCACGGCCTTCCACGGGTCAACCACGCCGCGTTTCTCGCTGCCGGGCTGGCGGCATGATTCGGTGAGAATGTACGAGCCAATGCCGTGCTGTTTCAGCGCGTCCGGGGTGAGGCTTTTACCGTCGCTGAAGCCGTAGTTCCAGCCGGCCACCATGACGTCGGGTTTCTTGGCTACGACTTCTTCTAATGATGGTGCTTCGGGGGCGATGTCGTCGAGTCCTTCAGCGTCCTTGCCGTATTTGGCCTTGAGAATGTCGGCGTCGTCTTCGAGAGATGACACCCATTTGATGTGATCGCGCCCGCCCGCGGCCAGCACCATGGCGATGATATTGCCATCGTTGACCATGAGTTTGTCGGCGGATGGGTAGGTGACTTCCTCACCGCAGTTCGTGAGGGTGATGCCGCCGGCGGCATCGGTGGTGCCAGTCTTGGCCGATTGTTGGGCGCAACTGGTCAGCCCGGTCACGGTGAGGGCTGCCAGCGCAAGAACTGCTAGTGGTTGCTTCCAACGCATTATTCTTTTCCTTGGTTGTGTGCTTGTCGACGCCCCTTGTGTGCCGGGTCGCCAACCAGCGTCAGAGACTGTCAATAATCAGATGCGGACTGATTGCCTCCGGCAATCGCGCAATGTAGGCCCGCACGTCGAAAACGACGCGCAGATTATCTGGGATGAGTACTTCTTCGGGCGGGCCGGCACACAGCATGGTGCCGTCGTAGAGCACCACCACTTGGTCGAAGTGTGACATGGCCAGATCCAAATCGTGAATGGTGGCTAGAATCGTGCGACCGGATTCCCGCAGCACCTTGAGCAGGTGTAATTGGTGGTGCACATCCAGGTGGTTTGTCGGTTCGTCCAACATCACCATATCGGTGTGTTGCGCGAAGCCTCGGGCCAGCAATGCCCGACGGCGTTGACCGCCGGAGAGCTGGTCGCAGGGCTGATCGGCAACATCGGTGAGTCCCACCATGGCTATGGCTTCCGCCACGATTTCTTGTTCCTCACGGCCACCCATCTGCCACGATTTCAGGTGTGGTAGGCGGCCTAAGGTCACCATTTCCGAGACGGTCAAATCGCCCGGAGGGTTTTCTTCCTGCCCAACCAAGGTGAGAAGCTGGGCGCGTCGGCGAGGGCGAATCTCGTGAACCGATTCACCGTCGAGGGTTACTTCACCATGGTGCGGCTTGGTAATGCCCGCTAGGGCCCGCAACAATGTGGATTTGCCAGCACCATTGACCCCCACGAGGGCGGTCATGGTGCCGGGAGTGATGGTGAAGTTAATATCATGAACAATAGTGGTGTTTCCGATTCCGGCGGAAACTCGAGTGATTTCCATGTGACTCATTTAACTGCCCCCAAATTGGTAGCGTCCTTGTCCCATGAGCAGCAGGAAGAGTGGGGCACCGAGCACGCCGGTGACCACACCCAAGGGGATTTCCTGCGGTGGTGCCGCGATGCGGGCGATCACATCGACCCACACCATAAACACCGCGCCCAATACCATGGCAATGGGCAGCAGCCTGCGGTGCAGGGAACCCACCATGATGCGGGCCAGGTGGGGAATGACTAACCCCACAAACCCGATGCCACCGGCCACGGCCACCATGGCACCCACCAAGAGCGCCTGGATGAAAAACAGGATTTGCCGAAGCCGCTCCACATTGACGCCCAGGGCGGCTGCCGTGTCAGGCCCAGCAGCCATGGCATCTAGTGGATTGGACATGAACATGAGAATGAGGAATGCCGCCAGCACCACGAGGGCAGGCAGCAACAACCTGTCCCATTGGGCGCCGACGACGGAGCCGAGCATCCAGAACATCACCCCTTGCGCGGCGCGCGCATCTTGGGCTTTGAACACGAGGAAGCTCGCCAGGGCAGAAAATGCTGATGATGCCACAACACCCGTCAAGATGAGGCGCAGCGGTGTGAGTCCGCCCTGCGCCAGGGTGATGAGGTACACGATGGCTGTGGCCGCTAGTGCGCCGAAGAGCGCACCAACCGAAATTGCGTACAGGCCAAACGAGGTAAAAACACCAATGGTGATGACCGCGGTCGCACCCACAGATGCACCGGATGACACCCCCAAAAGATAGGGGTCTGCCAAGGGGTTACGCACCAGGGTTTGCATGACAACACCGGCTAGCGCCAGGCCGGCGCCCACGATGAGCGCCAGCAGACCACGGGGTGCCCGAAGACTCCACACCACCGAGTCTATAGTGCTGCCGAAAACGTCGTCACCAGGAATAATACCAATGTGTGCTGCCACCACGTCCCACACGTCGATGGCATCATAAGCAACGGAGCCGAAGGTCAAGGAGATCACAAAGCTCACCGCTGCTGCTGCGAGAAGCAACACAAAAATCACGGGAGCAGCAATTTTGCGACGTGTGATAATCACAAAACTCCTTACAATGACTCACAAAAAATATTGTTGTGTACTAATTCACAAC
>CAUVMZ010000242.1:0-3439 GCA_963552855.1 uncultured Corynebacterium sp.
AAATTTTTTAATTACCCCCAAAATTTCTGCTATTTCATTCAAAATACCACATATCACGGAAGCTGCCTCCCCATTACCCCCTAGCGATAGAAACGGACAACAACCACAAATAATACGACTATTGGATACCCCATTTCGATAGGACACCCCACCATCGACCATCGTTTACCCCGAAGGATACCCATGACTGGTCGATGCTTCAGACTAACTCCCCCTCTTCACCGGAAGATTAGACCCTGATCATATTGCGATAATCAGCAATCCTCTACCCCCAACTATTAATTATTTTTGTAATCTTCCACTATGTCTTATGGCCTTCCGTTGCTTCCATTACCGCCCTCAATATTTCGTCACAGACGAAAAACGGCGACACGTTCTTCCCTGTTATGGGAGTGTGTCGCCGTATTTCAAGCAAGTGTTGAACGAGTATTGCGCAGCCTCTACGCAACTGTTGCACCAGGTGAACCCCTATCGACTCATTCACCTGGTCAACCAGTTATTATGATCTCCTGGAGCTAGGTCCGGGGACCAGATTTTAGAACCGAAGTTGTTCTGGAACCCAGCTGGCTGGAATCACATTGAACTTAGCCATGGCACCCAGAGCACCAGCAAACAGGCCGGTCAGACCCAGCACTGAGAACACGGTAATCAGCAGGTTCCGAATCCCCTTCAGGTTCGAAGAGGGGTTTTGCGGAGTCGGGGTGGGCTTAGGCTCCGGCTTATCGGTAGGCTTCGGATCCGCGGTAGGCTTCGGCTTCTCCGTGGGCTTTTCGCTGGTCTTCGAAGGTTCCGGCTTCGGCTGAGGGTTCGGGTTTGGCTGTAGTTTCACCCCGTTGAACTTGTAGGTGTACACCTCGTCAACAGGCTGACGACCCTCACCCTTAACGGTGCCAGCCTTATTCACCGTGATAATGGTGCCGTCGGCAGCAACACTGGTGTGGTTGGCGTTCTTACCTGCGGGCAGATTGGCAACAACCTTATTGGTGGCAGGATCAATGACGGTCACGGTACCAGCACCACGGTTGGTCACATATACTCGCTTGTCGTCCTTGTTGTAGACGGCATTGAGGGCACCAGCACCAGTGGGGATGGTGGCAACAACCTTCTTAGTTTCGGTGCTCAGCACGACTGCTTCACCAGAGCGTTGCGAGGTGACAAACAGATTCTTGCTTACCGGATCGTAGGCAACACCGGCACCGGATGCGAAATTCTTCGGCAGGTTATAGATGGTCACTTGGTTGCCGTTACGCAGATCAATCTTGGCTGCCTTGGGGGTACCACCGGATGCGGTGAATAATTCACCGGTGTCCTGATTCAGGTCCAGGCTCATGACCCCATCGAAACCATCAAGCTGGATGGTGCCAATCGGCTGGTCTTGGTTGAGGTCGAAGACCACAACCTTGTTGGCGTTATCGCCGCCAACAACCGAAACATATGCTAAGCCGGTCTTTTCGTCAATGGCCACGTCGCGGGAGTGCGGTGCAACATCCTTCGGGAAGGTCTTCACGTGGGTCAGGTCACTCTGCCGGTATACCGACACGGTGCCTTGCCGGGTATCGGTCACCCAAACAAGGTTGCGGGTATTATCCAATGCAACGCCGTAAGCAGCGTAAACGCTGTCGGCACCGTCTTTCTCTAGTGCATCATTCTTTGCGACAACATCTAAAGTCTTCAGGTCTAACTTGTAGATGGTGGACTTGGAGGTGCGCTGCGCACTGGTGACGAACACATGACCAGTGTCGTTATTAACGGCTGACTGGTACAGGCCGGAGGGCAGTTCCCGCTTGAGGCCACTGTACTGGTCGACGCTCACCGGTTCGGTGCTGGCGTTTACCTTGTTGGTGGTCTCTGCTTCAACCTTCTTACCATCCTTGGTGGTGTAGGTGTAGTAGACGATCTCACCAAACTTGGCATCGGCTGGGATCTGCACGTTGGTAATGGAAATTTGGCCGGTTTCTGGAACAACCGCATCCCACACCTGCTTCTTGGTCAACCAGTTTTGGCCATCGGTGCCGACCGCGGTGATCTTAGCACCGGCAGGCAAACCAGCACCATTGAAGGTGACTGCGGAACCTGCAGCAGCGTTATCGCTCAGGGTAGCAACAGGGTTGACCTGGAACTTTGCATTAGCACTGGTGTCTTTGGCAGTCACCGTGATTTCGTACTCACCTGCGGGCAGATCCCTCAGGGTCACGGATCCCGTAGCCTTACCGGTTTCGTCAACCGTGACCTCTTTGTCCAGTGGGATTTCCTTATCGTCATATTTGACGCTGATTTTTTCTCCCTTGGGGAATCCCTCCACGGAGAATTTGACGGAAATATCACCCTTCTTGCTCCACCGACCGTCGGTTGCGCTGACAGAAGCCGATGCCGATGCCGAAGCATTGGTATTCGGCTGCGGCTGGGGGTTCGGATTTGGCTGCGGATTTGGGTTTGGCTGCGGATTTGGGTTTGGCTGCGGTTGCGGCTGCGGGTTAGGTCGCGGGTTCGGCTGTGGCTGAGGTTGCGGCTGCGGATTCTGGTTGTTCACGCCACAAGCATCATCATCATTCCCGGTTTCATTCACCCAAATCTCGGTGCTCTTGGAAACGGTCGGGCCACCATCAGCACCACCAAGAACCGTGATGATGTGTTTGCCAGGCTTAAAGTTATTATCAAACTCTGCCGGAAGCACTACTTCTGCTTCGAAGCCATCGTCGGTCAGCAGGTGAGAGGGGACAATCAGGGTGGTGGCGTCAGTGCCATCCTTGAATTCCAGCAGGCTACCGTCTTCCTGCACTGGCCACGTGTTGGAATTGGAATCCAGCTTCAGTGCCAAATATGGATTAGCGATCGGCTGGCCATTACTTTGACGGGCATCAAAGACTGCACCGTTGAGCTTGACAACGTCACCGGGCTTATAGGTGGGCTTTTCCGCGCTAAAAGCACCAGCCCCATTTTCGCCACGAGCCTTATTGACAACACACTGCGCAGCCTGAGCTTGTTGTGCACTAGCATAGGGCATCACAGTGAGGGTTCCGGCAACAAGAGCCAGCGATGTCAACCCAGCAATAGCACGCTGGGTGGCGTTTCTTGCAACTACATTTTTCATGATCCACGCTTCCTCTACGCGCGATAACTAGCAGGCGCACCATGTGTTATCGCTTGTAGTTTGGTCAATTTCGACAAGAAAAGCACAAGGAAGCTGATAACAAACATCGTAAAGATCGCTGTGTTTTCAGCACCTTGTCAGCTTGACATTCACGAATGTAAACGAACTATCGACGAAGCACAATAGCGGGGCGCGTGCCAAAATCTGATAAAACCCCTGGTAGCAAACATGCGATAAAGGAAGTTGACCTTCATATCACTTTGTATGTACTTACATTTGCCAAGCTAGCCTATATAAAAGTTTCTACATTTAGATGATTATAAAAACTTATGGTTTCCTTAAATGTTA
>CAUVMZ010000243.1:0-3392 GCA_963552855.1 uncultured Corynebacterium sp.
GTCGCGCCACGGTGAACCATCCACTATTGGGACACGGCCATCACCAGACGCATCCATTGGTTCTAGTGGGCTTTCTGGTGGCCCGACGGTCGTGGAGCAACCGGACACCCACTACACCGGCTCCGTCGTTATCAACTCTGACCGGTACGTGCGTATGGTCAACAACATCATCGAAGAAGTCATCGACCGGCTAGCCGGCAGCGGGGCCGACCTCGAAATCACCATGAACATCCATGCCACCAAACCCAAAGGATTCACCGAAACCGAAAAACGCATCATCAGCGAAAACTCCCAAACACTCAAATTTGGGTACTACGGGTTTGAGAGGGGGTAGTAGCTAGGGGAGGGAGATTGTGGGTGAGTAGGGTTGGGGCGCCGACTGTGACCCCGGTCTTGGCTCAAGTAAAAGTAGGGTGCCTGCGTGCTGGTGATTGTGCGGGTGTGTGGGCGCCCTGCGTTTGTGTGAGTGTTTGAAAAGATGAGTTGTCATAGTCGAATAGAGGAGTTTATGGCATGAATATATATGAGCATCATGAGGTCTTAGGGTGGTTTTTCCTTCCAGAAGATAAAGATAATCCAGAAAAATGGGTGCCAGGTGTTTTGGAATGGGATCCATCAGATGGTGGCAGCGCTACCGTAGAACTCATTGGTGGGTTTTTGCCAGCAGAGGCTACAGAAAACAATATGCTTAAGCGGACAATATATCTCGAAACGGTGAGAGGTGAAAAGTATTCGGTTTGGGATGGGGTATCAACCAACTCATTGTCAAATGGAACAAAAACATATGAGGAGCATTGGTATTCAAACCAGATATATTTTGGTGATCACATATTACCTACAGACGCGAGCTTCACCAAAGCTACTTTTGAACTTGATGAATTATATTATGTAGCAGATGATCAACGGATTTTTAAACCTGAAAAGGGACAAGGCAAGATTTGGGAGCAAATAGGACAAAACTCATACAGTAGACCTTTTTTGTCATTCTTCAAATTACCAATCTTAAGTGGCAATCATCGAGGAAAATTTACGGGCAGTACAAAAGACGCGCAATATTCTATAAATACATGGGCGACTCATCCCTACCCCAATGACTCATATAATCATCGTTGTGGATTGAAGTTTATGATTTCTGTTGGTGCGAATGTCAGTGTTATGTTGCGGAATGAGGGAACAGAAACTGGAAAGTTGGCAGGAACCGCTTCAGATTTAATTGATAGGTTTGTGCCAATATATGATTTGATGCGACTTGCTACGTTCCAACCTTGTGGAGTGGCCAACATTCAACTACAGCAACATGATAATGAACATGGAAGTTTACTGGTGAATTTGGGTGAAGTTGCAAGACCAAATGAACATCATGAACAGCTAGATGTGGTTTTCACTCTCAATGATATTTCTCTGGAGAATTTCCTAAAGGAGCGAGAGCGTTTAACGAACAACTATGGGGCTTTAGATTCTTGGAATATCTTGATTAGTTTTTGTGGTTATTCCTCTAACTATATGGAAGAATATATAAGTCAAATTCTTGCAGCAATAGAAAGTTTCCATAAACGATGCCTTCTTGGTAAAAAGGGAAACTTGAAAGAGAGATTAGAAGATTTGTATTCTCTTTTGCCGCAGAAGATTCGGAATCAAATTAAGTTTGACGATGATATTGAGATATGGGCAGAACTTGCGGCAAATGTTCGTCACCGAGCGGCACATGCTGGGCCACAAGATGAAAAGGACGGTAAGGCTAACCCGGATGCGAGTGTAATAAAGCGTTATGTCGGAACTTTATCAATATCAGATCGCAATGCTATTGCGGTATCCGCACATTTAGTAACATATCTTGTTTTGCTGAATGAATTGGGTGTTTCATCAGAGGCAATCTGTAATGCACTAAATATGCATCCCAAAATTTCAACCATGGTGTATTACTGCTCTAAAGTTCGTCCGTTACTGGAATCCATAAAGAATCTACCAACTTCATAATCGTTGCCCCGCATCAGCGGGGCAACGATGCGTCGTAAAGCTTGAGCAGGCGTTTTCTGGTGTAAGACGGTATTATAAGAATCACTACATGGATATTTAAGTGCTTCTACGACTAAGGCGGATGAGTGAGACAGTGTCGGCAAATGATGACATAATAGAACTGGTCCAGAGCCATGCTGATGGGGACGACAAGAAGTTTTACACCATAGCAATGCAAATAGCTGCAAAAGCTGCACGTCTAGGGCATACCCAGTTTGCGCAAGAACTGCGGGATTTGGTGACAGAACTGCGTCGAAAAACTCATCACGAAGCGCAGCTGGCGACGATTAAAACGCGGGGGGAGCTGGAGTCCTTCGCCACAATCAGTTACCCCGACGTTCGGCTCAACAACATGACACTGTCGCCAGATAACCAAAAGCAGCTGCGCAACGTGGTGGTAGAGCAACACCAACGGGACAAACTCATGCTTTATAACCTACGACCAGTGCAACAGTTACTATTTATTGGGCCTTCCGGCACTGGGAAAACGCTGGCCGCCAAGGCACTCGCAGGTGAGCTCAACCTGCCGCTCATCTCGGTTCGGCTTGATATGCCTATAGGGGATGCTGCGACAAAACTACGCAGCATTATTGATATATCCCAGGAGACCAGGGGAGTTTACCTATTTAACGAGGTTGATGCGATCACTGCTGATGGTGGCGAGGCACGGCAGGCAATCAACCTGCTTCTGCAATTCGTGGAAGATGATTACTTGAACAATCTCATCATTGTGGCAACAAATCACCCACAATCATTTGGGTACGCAATGCTTCGCAGATTTGATCAAGTCATCAAGTTTGAACTGCCTAGTGGGGACGAAATTCGGTCGGTGATTGAAAACCGGCTTGCGGTATTTACCCCAATGAAAGCCTCATGGGAGCCCATCGTGGCGGCGGCAGACGGGCTAAGTCACGCGGACCTAGCTGTGGTGGCTACAAACGCAGTTAAACGCGCAGTCCTCAACGGAAAAATCGGCAAAAGTGCTGGGGACTTCGAGGAATGGACAGAATACCTATGCCACGAACTGGAAGAACGGAGGAAGTTTGGGAAGGAAGGTGTAGGTGGGGTGCTTGATGTTTAGATGATGTGAGGATAAGAAGGTGTTTGTGGGATTGGCGAATTCGCCAGCAATGATGCGGATAATTTGAGGTGTGTTTCGTGGGAAAATGCACGATATACTGGGTTAGAAGCTTTGTAGAGTTACTTGTGGATAGACAGATTGGAAAAGCAAGATGAATGATGATTCTGCTAATGAAGCCCTTGAATTGCTTAAGCAAGAAGACATGATTTATGACAGTTTTGTTAATGATGAAGATGGGTGGACTGTTGTTTATGATGAATGGTACAACCAAGATCACTCTAATGGGGGTAGATAT
>CAUVMZ010000244.1:0-3372 GCA_963552855.1 uncultured Corynebacterium sp.
AAACCCGCCCTGCTTTTCCCTCCCCCCTCCCCCCGCCCGGCGCGCCGGGTTCCACTGGTCGCGTTAGGGATCATGATGGGGGCTGTTCTCACGGCCTGCACCCCACCGTCGGTGCAGGAGAAACTGCCCGCGGCCATGGGGAACGCCACCCCCGCACCTTCTCCAGCCGTGGTTGATGCGCCGGCCGGTGAGGTGATATCGCTGCCGAAGGAGCTAGCGAAGGTGACGGAGTTGGATCATATTGGGGAGATCGTTGCGGTCCGCGCCGGAAACGTGGTGGGTGTGGGCACGGTGGACCAGCTGCGCGCCGGGCGGCTGGTGACGGTACCGGTGGATACTGCCTGCGGGGATATCAGCGCGGCGCCGGCGTCGAACGAATTCGTTTTGGGCTGCCCCGACGGGGTGTATGGCATTCCAACGAGCGTCGCCGATGCTGCTGACGCTGCTGGGGGCGCGGGGGATGCGGCCGGCGAGGAGAGCGACGGGGGCGAAACTGCGGAGCTGCCGACGGCTGATCCGGTGCTGCTTCAGGACACCGACCAGCCGGTGACGGCGGCGGCCAAAACCACCAGTGGGATGATTTTCGCCGGCAGTTCGGATCGGGAAGACGTGGATATATACCAGGATGGGGAGAAAACCACCATTCGGGTGGAGGATCCCACTGATGCCATGATTGTAGTACCGGTTTCTGGCGGTGAGGATTCGGTGTACCGGATCAATCGGCGGACCACGATCATCCAAAACATTAACGTGGCCGACAAGTCGGCGGGCGCGGTGCTGCGCGTGGGCTTGGGTGTGGGAACGATCACCCCGGGGACCCAGGGGATGGCGTTGGCGACGGACACGATCGGGAAGCAGTTCGGGGTGTATCTAACTCATGATGTGATTCGGCTGCACCAAACCACCCCCACCACTGGTACGCCGTGGGCTATTGCGTGGGATGATAACCGGCAGCAGGTGTGGGTGGCCACCACGGATGATAATAAAATCCGGCGGTATCAGCTTGGTTCGGGCCAAGGCGAGGAGTTGGAAGCCTATAATTCTATTGAAAACACCCAATCGCTTGTGGCGTTACCTCATGGCATGATCCTCGCAGCCTCCGCCACTGGAACTGATGTGCAGGTCATCACCCCATAACTCTCTTATCAGCGATACTTAACTGGAAAGCACCCTATGACTTCTTATTCGATTACCCCGCACCCGTGGCGCACCAAGGCCTATGCCCTGGCGTTGAAAGGCATGTTCCGGCTGTCCCCGGAGCGGATCCATGGCATTATTTCGGCCGCCCTGCGGGTGTTGCAGGCCACTCCCCGACCGGTTAACCGGCTGGTGGGGAAGATTGTGCAGGTGAATGATCCGATCTTGTCGCAGGAAGTGTTTGGCACAGTGTTTCCGCAACCGTTGGGGTTGGCTGCCGGTTTCGATAAGAACGGGCGGTTGGCTGATGTGTGGCACACGATCGGGTTTGGTTATGCGGAGTTGGGGACAGTAACGGCAGCCGGCCAGCCGGGCAATCCCGCCCCCAGGCTGTTTCGGTTGCCGAAGGATAAGGCGATTTTGAACCGCATGGGGTTCAATAATGAGGGGGCGGCGGATGTGGCGTTTCATCTGCGGCACCGGAAGACCCGCGCCGTGGTGGGGATTAATATTGGGAAAACCAAGGTGGTGGATGCGGCCGTGGCGGCGGATGATTACCGCCGGTCGGCATCACTGTTGGGGGATTTAGCGCAGTTCCTTGTGGTGAATGTTTCTTCCCCGAACACGCCCGGGTTGCGGGATTTGCAGGCGGTGGAGTCGCTGAAGCCGATTCTTCAGGCGGTGCAGGGGGCCACGAGCACGCCGGTGTTGGTGAAGATCGCCCCGGATTTGTCTGATGAGGATGTGGATGCGGTGGCGGACCTGGCGTTGGAGTTGGGTTTGGATGGTATTGTGGCGACGAATACCACGATTTCCCGGGATGGCCTGGTCACCCCCGAGGCGCAGGTGGCGGCCATGGGGCCGGGCGGGATTTCCGGCCCGCCGGTGGCGGATCGGGCGTTGGAGGTGCTCAAACGGCTGCGGGGTCGGGTGGGTGATTCCCTGGTGCTCATTGGGGTGGGCGGGATTTCGACGCCGAAGGATGCGTGGGAGCGCATTGCGGCCGGCGCCACCCTGGTGCAGGGCTACACCGGCCTGATTTATGGTGGCCTGGATTGGATTCGGGATATTCACTTGGGCATTGCCGCCCAGTTGCGGGCCTACGGGCTGAATAATATTTCGGAGGCGGTGGGGTCGAACCTGCCGTGGACCCTGGACTAACCCTCCCCTACCCCAAATGTGACCCCGGGCCACGACTGGCCTGGGGTTTTGGGCATTTTTGGTTAGTCGTTGCGGTACCAGCCCCAGTACACGGCGCGGGCGAGGGAATGGTAGTACAGGTTAAAACCCAGCACGGTGGGGGTGGCGTCTGCGGGAATGTCGAGCCGGTCCATGTCGACCGCGTGAATGGCGAACAGGTAGCGGTGGGGGCCGTGGCCGGCGGGCGGGTTGGGCCCGTAGTAGCCGCGGATACCGGAGTCGCCCCGCAGGGTGACGGTTTCATCAAGCCCCAGCAGCGGCTGGTCGGCCAGGCCCGCACCGGTGGGAAGTTCCGTGACAGTTGCGGGAATGTTAAATGCGGCCCAGTGCCAGAACCCGCTGGCGGTGGGGGCGTCGGGGTCGAACATGGTCACAGCAATGGATTTGGTGCCCTCCGGCAGGCCAGACCAGGCCAGTTGGGGGGACACGTTTGCCGGGGCAACATACGTGTCGGGGATGGCGTCGCCGCATCCAAAGTCGGTGGAGGTGAGGGGGAAGTCCGGCAGGTCCCGCAGAGGCGCGTAAGGGTCGGGGCCGGGGAATCGGGGGTCTGATGCGTATGAACTCATAGGTTCATTCATACCCTACATGGTGTGATCCTGGCCGCTCCACCGGGCAAAGAGTTGCGCATATCTCCCGCCGGCGGCGACAAGGTCAGCGTGCCGGCCGTCTTCAATGATCCGCCCGGCGTCCATCACGATGATGCGGTCGGCCACTACCGCCTGATCCAGCCGGTGAGCAACCACGAGGGCGGTACGCCCCCGGGTGACGAGTTCGGCGGCCGCCTCCAGGGTGTGGGCTTGGTCGGATCCGGCTTCGGAGGTGGCCTCGTCAAGGATGAGGACGTGGGGGTTGCGGAGCAGCACCCGGGCGAGGGCGATTTGTTGCTGCACTTCCGGCATGAGCGGTACCGCGCCCGCCCCCACCTGGGTGTCGAGGCCGAGGGGGAAGGCCCGGCGAAAGGCGGTGCCGTTCTCGGGCAGGCCCACGGCCGCAAGGGCGTCGAGAAGCTCCCCGTCGGTGGCGGTGGGGGCC
>CAUVMZ010000245.1:0-3352 GCA_963552855.1 uncultured Corynebacterium sp.
CTACCAGGGTATCTAATCCTGTTCGCTCCCCATGCTTTCGCTCCTCAGCGTCAGTTACTGCCCAGAGACCTGCCTTCGCCATCGGTGTTCCTCCTGATATCTGCGCATTCCACCGCTACACCAGGA
This sequence comes from uncultured Corynebacterium sp., assembly GCA_963552855.1. Classification (GTDB taxonomy): domain Bacteria; phylum Actinomycetota; class Actinomycetes; order Mycobacteriales; family Mycobacteriaceae; genus Corynebacterium. Next base: position 127 of record CAUVMZ010000245.1, read on the forward strand.
ATTCCAGTCTCCCCTACAGCACTCTAGTTATGCCCGTATCGCCTGCCACCCCGAAGTTAAGCCCCGGAATTTCACAGACGACGCAACAAACCACCTACGAGCTCTTTACGCCCAGTAATTCCGGACAACGCTCGCACCCTACGTATTACCGCGGCTGCTGGCACGTAGTTAGCCGGTGCTTCTTAACAAAGGTACCGTCACCACACCCAAAAAAAGGCGCGGCTTCGTCCCTAACGAAAGGAGTTTACAACCCGAAGGCCGTCATCCCCCACGCGGCGTCGCTGCATCAGGCTTGCGCCCATTGTGCAATATTCCCCACTGCTGCCTCCCGTAGGAGTCTGGGCCGTATCTCAGTCCCAATGTGGCCGTCCACCCTCTCAGGCCGGCTACCCGTCGACGCCTTGGTAGGCCATTACCCCACCAACAAGCTGATAGGCCGCGAGCTCATCCCACACCAAAAAAACATTTTTCCACCATGAGACACTAAACCATGGTCCTATCCGGTATTAGACCCAGTTTCCCAAGCTTATCCCGAAGTGCGGGGCAGATCACCCACGTGTTACTCACCCGTTCGCCACTCGAGCACCCCCACCAAGGTGGGGGCCTTTCCGTTCGACTTGCATGTGTTAAGCACGCCGCCAGCGTTCGTCCTGAGCCAGGATCAAACTCTCCAAAAAAACAAACAAAAAACAAAACAGGCAAAAAACAAAGAAATCAACAAAACAAAAACAACAAACAAACAACAAACACCATTTTGGTGCCCGCGTTCATGTTCATGTTCAAACAACAAACAAAGTTTGCTTCATCAAATGACACACTATCGAGTTCTCAAACAACACTGGCATACTCCCGCTTCCAACTTTAAAAGTCGTAAGCGCAAAGCAACCTGGTTCAGTCTAGCCAACACGCCTAAAGCTTGTCAACTTCGCTGGTCATCAGCTTGGCGACCGCCTCGCTGACTCACACAAATTTACACACACAACCAGAACAATTACAAATGCACAGTTCAGAAGCACATTTTCTTTAATCTGGGCATCAAACGCATGATACCTACACCATAATGTTAGTCACTAACATTATGGTGTAAGATAGCAAGCATGGAGACTGATGCATCATGACGCCCTCACCTAAATGGGATCGGACCCACACGCACATACAATTGGCCGCCCTAGAACTCTTTACTCACCAGGGATATTCCGCCACTACTACCGCACAAATCGCGGCCGTTGCCGAGGTAAGCCAGATGACGCTTTTCCGGCATTTCCCCACCAAGGAGTCGCTGATTCTACAGGATCCATTTGATCCTGCGATCGCGGAAGCCGTCGAAAAACGCCCAGCCAAGGAAGCACCGCTTCGCGCAATCACCGCCGGAATCCAATCGCTTCTCGATACCTTCACCCCGGACGTCGAAGAGCAATTGCGTACCCGGCTGCGCATCGTGGCCGAGAATCCCGAATTGGCAGCGGCAGCAATCCGCAGCAATGACGAAACGATTACCACGATCGCCACGGCGTTGACTGCCCGGGGCGTCGACAAGCTCACGGCAACTGCGTTGGCAACCGCAGTCATTGCTGGGCTGACCAGGGCGTTAATAGATTGGAGCACACACATCAATCAGCCGCTCATGCCAACGTTACGCGGTGTTTTGCATGCTTTGGTAGGCGCTCATGCTTGAGCTACGCAATGTTACGGTGGCAAGCCGCGGAATTACTCGCCTCAATTTTTCGGTGGCGGCAGGAGAAATCGTTGCGCTCATCGGTCGCAACGGCGCCGGCAAAACCACACTGTTACGACTCGCGCTTGGCCTCATCCGCCCCACCGCTGGCATGGTTCGCCGCACCGTGAGCAATGGTGATATCGGGCAGCTTATCGACGCGCCATTCTGCTATCCCGAGCTGACCGTGGCTCAAAACCTACGCATGCATGCTTGGCTATATGGCATCGACCCTGAGCATATCACCGACTCCATCAACCGGTGGGAACTGCAATCATACCGCGATCGCCTCTTTCGGAAACTGTCGCTAGGAAACAAGCAACGGGTGGGTTTAGCTGGGGCGTTTCAGCATCAGCCACGACTTATCGTGCTTGACGAACCTACCAATGCCCTTGATCCGATGGGAATAGTCACCTTGCGTACTGTCGTGAAAGAGCGTGCGGCTGCGGGATGTGGCGTGGTGGTCAGCAGTCACCATTTGGATGAGGTGGCCGCCATTGCTCACCGCATTGTCGTGGTAAATTCCGGGCGCATCATTACGGAGCTGTCCCCTACCACCCCACAATTGGAAGACCGCTTCTTTCAGGCCATTCTTGCAGATGATCAATCAAACGCCAATGTCAATAATTAGGCGATAAGTTGGGAGAGTTTCCATGTCATCTTTTCGTCACTCGACGTTAATAATTATAATGAAAGTCGAGACCCTCAAGGTAGCAAAATCCGCAACAGCACGGGGAGTCACCGGCGCAATGCTGGCCGGAATCCCGCTTATTGTTTCGGCAATGATGATCGCTATCGCTCACAACAATCCAGTCATTCTCGCCAAGGGAGGAGCTGCTGCCACTCATGACGGGAATGGTTTCTTCTTTGTGGCGACACAGATCACGGCGGCTGCGGAAATATTGGGTTTTGGCACCATGATCGCCTGGATACATGCCCGAGAGTTTATGGATAACACCGCCATCGGATTAGCCATGCTACCAATGAGTCGGCACATCATCATGACAGCCAAATTCCTGGTTTATGCAGCATGGACTCTTGTCACTCATCTGCTGCTCACCATCGTGATGCTGCTGCTCGCCGTGGGATTCCGCTTTGGCTTCCCCACGGGAGCGCATATCTTACGGTTTCTCGTGTTGGGAGCGCTCACGCTCCTCGCAACCCCTATTATTGCGTGGATTTCCGTGTGTACTCGTTCCCTTATCGCCGGCTGCGGCACCGCCCTTGCGCTGATTATTCTCGGCCAATTTGGTGCCCTATTAGGTGCTAATAGCGGCTGGATACCACCGGCCGTCCCAGCATTGTGGGCGTTGCAGATCATCCCAACAACCACGCCACAGTTGCTAGTGTTCCTGGCATTATCGGCGGGATTCGCCGGTCTCACCTGCGCCCGGTGGTCCCACATGCAGCTTGCCTAACCCCACCTAAGCACCGACGCCGGCTAAGGCTGAGACTACCTGGGGGCTGGGTCCGCAGGCCCGGAGACCCGGTCAATTTTGGCCCCCAATTGTT
>CAUVMZ010000246.1:0-3299 GCA_963552855.1 uncultured Corynebacterium sp.
ACACATTCGAAAGCATTGACCTCACCAACATGTCCGCAGAATCTTTCGCCCAAGAGCTAGCAAAGATTGGTTCCACACCTATCATAGAAATCGATAACGTGTGGTGGCCCAAGGAACGCATGGCATTCTACGTGTACGAGAACACCCCTCGCACAATCTGCTGGTGGGGAAACACCACTGACACTGAGGTACAGGAAATATTTTCCCAAGGACAAGAAGATTTCCCAGCATAACGAAGCTTATTCAGCTACTGGAAAACACACCCACGCCAACAGATGACGAATCGAAAAGAACACGTCATCTATCTTGTTTTTCCTTACACTTTCAGGGAGTAGTGATGTGGGTTAATGCCTTAAGAAGCTGAACCATAATTTCCCAGCAACTGGATAAGCTACCTTGTTTACGATAATGAACAACACAACCCAGGGTTACTATTAAGCGTAAGTGCCTGCAAATACTGACACTTGACAGGTAGTCTTATACCTAAAGAATTTCCTCAAGGTAGTGATGATAATGGCTAAAAGTTTGTCTCAGCGGGTTGCTGATGAAGCATGTCCGCCTGCGGTGTTGGGGCGGTATCCAGGGATGCGTGATTATTATGCTGAGGTGCTTTTGGATGACTTAGTAGAGTCTGGTGCATGGCTTGATCTGGAACTTAAAAGGCCGTTTTTGGCTACATGGGTGAATGATGAGGATTTTGACAATCCTGATAGTTGGAGAGAACCTATTATTGGTCGCACTCAGAAGAATGTGCGCAAATTCGCAGCCATGGACCCGGTAGTTGATTTGGAATCATTACGAGGAATGCAGGTGAAGCTTTTTTACGATGATTAACAACACAATCAAAAGATCTAGGTGATGGTAATGGCTAAACGTTTGTTTCAGCAGGTAGCTGACGAAGCCCGTCCACCTGCAATATTGGGCCGGCCCGGGTGCGGACCACCCGACTATTTCACCGACGTGCTTTTGGATGATTTGGTGGAGTCTGGTGCATGGCTTGACCTGGAGTTAAAGATACCGTTTTTGGCGTTGTGGGTGAATAGTGAGGACTTCGATAATCCTGATTGGGAGGATCCCATCATTGGTCTTACTCAAAAGAATCTGCGCAAATTCGCAGCAATGGCCCCGGCAGTCGACCTGGAATCGCTGCGGGGAATGAAGGTGTACCACATCGAACCATATGTACGATGATGCACACAGCCCAGGGTTACTATTAAGTGTCAGTGCCTATAAAATCTGACATTTAATAGGTAGTCTTATACTTAAAGAATTTCCTCCAGAGAACCCAGTCGGTGATAGTAATGGCTAAAGATTTGCTTCAGCGGGTTGCTGACGAAGCCCACCCTCCTGCAATATTGGGCAGGTATGGGATGTATGAGAATGATGATCAAGTGCTTTTGGATGATTTGGTGGAGTCTGGTGCATGGCTTGACCTGGAGTTAAAGATACCGTTTTTGGCGTTGTGGGTGAATGATGAGGATTTTGACAATACTGATAATTGGAAAGATCCCATCACCGCTATTGACCAAGCAAATGTGCGCAAGTTCGCAGCCATGGACCCAGTAGTTGACCTAGAATCACTACGAGGAATGAAGGTGAAACTCTTTTACGATGATTAACACACCCCAGGGTTACCATTGAGTGTCAGTGCCTATAAAAACTGACACTTGACAGGTAGTCTTATATAAAGAATTTCCTCCAGAGAATCCAGTCGGTGATGGTAATGGCTAAACGTTTGTTTCAGCGGGTAGCTGACGAAGCACGTCCCCCGGCAGTGTTGGGGCGGTATGGGTTGTATGAGGATTTTGAGCAGGTGCTTTTGGATGATTTAGTGGAGTCTGGCGCATGGCTTGACCTCGAACTCAAAAGGCCGTTTTTAGCGTTGTGGGTCAATGATAAGGATTTCGATAACCCTGATTGGGCTGATCCTATTATTGCTCTTGGCCAGGAGAATGTGCGCAAATTCGCGGCAATGGACCCGGTAGTTGATTTGGAATCGCTACGAGGAATGCGGGTATACCATATTGAACCATATGTACGATGACGAACAACACTCAAAAGATCTAGGTGATGGTAATGCCTAAAAGTTTATTCCATCGGGTTGCTGACGAAGCACGTCCCCCGGCAGTGTTGGGGCGGTATCCAGGGATAGCCGACTATTTTGTCGAGGTGCTTTTAAATGATTTAGTAGAGTCTGGCGCATGGCTTGACCTGGAACTCAAAAGGCCGTTTTTAGCGTTGTGGGTGAATGAGGAGGATTTCGATAATCCTGATTTAGATGATCCCATTGAGATTCTTACCAATTCAGACGCACACAAATTCGCAGCAATGGACCCAGTAGTCGACCTAGAATCACTACGAGGAATGAAGGTGAAACTCGTTTACGATGATTAACAACAAAACCAAAAGATCTAGGTGATGGTAATGGCTAAGGATTTGTTTGATCGGGTTGCTGATGAGGCGCGTCCCCCGGCAGTGTTAGGGCGGTATCCGGGGATATCTGATTATACTGGTGATTTGCTTTTAGATGATTTAGTGAATTCTGGTGCGTGGCTTGATCTGGAGTTAAAGAGGCCGTATTTAGCGTTGTGGGTCAATGATGAGGACTTCGACAACACTGATAGTTGGAGAGAACCTATTATTGGTCTTACTCAGAAGAATATACGCAAATTCGCAGCAATGGACCCGGTAGTTGATTTGGAATCGCTGCGGGGAATGAAGGTATATGTTATTGAACCATATTTCCGATGATGAACACGGCCCAGGGTTGTGTGATAGTTAATAAACTACTCCCTGCTAGTTGAGACTACGGATACCAAGTCATTAACTAACAGGGAATATTGTGATTACCAACTCATTGAATAACCCCCACAAAACAAGTAGCTACAGCAAAAATCCCCGGCCCCTGGGTGCGTAAACCAAGGGCCGAGGAAGCCTATTACCTACCGTTGATGTCTGCTACTCCCCCACCTTTTACGAGGACGAACCATCCGTCGGCTGGTTCGTCTCACCACGACGACTACTGCCAGTAAGAGCAGGCGCCCGCAGATCACCGTTCTCCGGGGGCACCACACCAAGATCATTGCTGCCACCAGAGCCCGGGCCACCAACCCCACCAGGACCAGGACCAAACCCACCCTGAGCATTCTCCCCAGCCACCACCTCAGTCGTGGTCGAACCACTAGTCACCTTATAGGTTTGACCCTCCGTGATCTGCGGCGTCGACACAAACAACGAGGTCGCAGCCTGCTCCGCCGTCAACGACACCACCTCAGCATCATTACTATCAGTAACCTTCA
>CAUVMZ010000247.1:0-3276 GCA_963552855.1 uncultured Corynebacterium sp.
GGAAATTAACCCCCCGGCCCGGGGGTATTATCTTCCCCGCATTTGGGCTCAAAAACCCCCCCCCCAATCGAAGAAGAGTGGTTTTCCCAGCACCGTTTCTACCAAGCAATAGCATTGGACCAGGGCAGAGCGTCAAACTCAGATTATTAATAATGGGATCACTACCGCGTGAATGCTGGTAGAAAATATTATCTAAGTAGAAGGTCACCGCTATTAGTTAAGGTCTATTCTGCGGTTTCGTCAACAACAGGCAGTCAACTGAACATATTAGAAATTACTTCTATTACCCCCATTCTGTGCGGTTCCCACCTAATCAAAACCTTTACTAGCGACTATTTGCCCGAAAAACCACATTCGGGGGTATTGAACTCAGCAGGTTTTGAAGGAAAAGTACATGAGCAGCCGCCATGACTTTTCACCCCTTTGGGGGTAGGTAACATCATCACAGCAACTTCTTAATATTACCGCCACAGCTCTTTTGCAGCGGCTGAAAATATTCAGCCGCCACCAAGAACGTAGCTATAAGGAAAATTCTGGAAGACAATGGTTACTCTAGGCGATAGTTGCTGTATAGCATTGGCCAAATCATGAGCAGTCAATGAAATATACCTGAGTGAAAGCTGGCGAAATTTATAGCAAAATAGGCGCAAGCATTCAGACCCATACTGTTGTCTGCTGAACGCGGGGGTGACTATCTTGACGTAAGGAAAATCGAATAAATATCCTTGTACCATACTCAAGGTGCAATATCCACATGCACAATGGTTTTCTAAATCTTCTACCACGAAACTGCGGAAATCATCATGGATCTAGGGAAAACTCTTCAGTACAGCGGATATGTTCTCATGGTCATATCTATTCTGCTGGCCATTATCAGCGGAAACCTTACGCTTATGCTCACTACAATCCTCATAGCGGTGTGCCTGTTAGCATCATCATATTTCTTGTTTCGAGGCATCCCCACGGAGATTCCCGAGGGGGAAATCCCAGACCCAGCGGTGATAAAGCAGTATCGCATCGACCACCCGGGAGCTTCACTTCAGGATGCTTTGACCGCCCTCATGACAAAACCCAACAGCAAGGCATAGGCGCTTCAGGCTTCGGCGGCTAGCTCAATAATTTTCCAGATCTTCCATCAAGAAAAACGCGAGAACCATCATGAATCTAGCAAAAACTCTTCAGTACGTCGGATACGCAGGAACTGCACTTTTGGCCGTACTCTGTTTCATCAATGGGCAGTATGTTTTTGCAATAATAATGTGCCTCGTCTTGGTAATGTCCGTGCTTTCCTCTCGAATCCTGCCTACAAAGATTCCCGAGGGGAAAATCCCGAATCCTGCAGTGATTAAGCAATACCGCATCGACCATCCGGGAACCTCAATCCAAGACGCCATGACCGCACTCATGACAAAACCCAACGATAAGGCATAGGCGCTTTAAGCGGCGTTGACAAGCTCAATGAGCTTCTGGAAAGTCTTGCCGTTGCGGATAGTCAGCCGCTTATAAAAACTAGCCTTGAGCAGCTTCTTGTGATAGTTGGACTTGAGATAATCCGCCTGGTTAGTGTTACTGTAAAAGAAGGCCGTGTGGCCGAAATGCAGCCGCTCCGTGTCGGTGGCCCAATCCGCGGTCACTGCTTCAATCTCATCTTTCTTCGCCTCGGGCAGGTAAAAGAGCACATCCCGCCGGTAGGCCGTCTCGTCCCGCCACCAATCCGGCACCTGGGCGGCCTCATTGCGGAGCATAGCAGCGCTGATGAGGATAAACGGGAGGGGAAAATCATAGGTGCTGCGGAAATAGTCCGTCAGGGTTTCCGTGATCTTCTCCTCCCGGTTATCGCTGTCAAAAACGAGGTTGCCACTATTGATATAGGAGACCGGGTTTTGGAACCCCAGCTCCGCCAAATCGGCCTTGAGATCAGCCATGATTACCTTGTTCTTGCCGCCAACGTTAATGCCGCGGAGCAATAAAACATAGCGCATATTTCCCCTTATCGAGTCGGTAAATGATAGCAAAAGAGGCTTATTCAGTTGCCGGGAACTTGAATAAGCCTCGAATATAGCAGCCATATGGCGTTGCTGCACGAAACATGATGCTTCGCGGAGCAACGCCACCGTGCTCGTTGGTTATGTTCTTGCTGGTTATTGCTTACGACGGTTGATCACCGCGATAACCCCGAGCCACAGGGCGCCAACGACCACGACAGCGGCACAGTATCCCACACCCACCGATGCGAGAGTGTCGCGCACAACATCACTATAGCTGCCTTCCTTGACCAGGGGAGCGACCAGCACGCAGTAGGCAATCACACCCACAATCACGGCACCAAATGCCTTGAGAACCCGCCGGGGATCCATGAATAATTCTTTCATCATAACCTCCTCAAATATGATTAAATTTTAAGCATAAAAAACATCCGAAGTAAATGGCGTTATCGAAATTTACTCATTCTTTTATTGTGGCTTAATATCGGCAAGTCCTCGTTGTTTTAGCTCTGACTCAACCCATGAATAAACCTCCTCCGGGGATGCTGGTTTTGATTGGTGGCTCGCCCATTTCTGCCAGTTATCCGCATCGATAAGCGGAATCAGAAATCCCAGCTGTCTCGAAACCAGAATGTTGGCAAAATGACCATATATTTCATTTTTATCCACGCTGTCTGTGAAGGGCAGCGGCGAGTTCGGTTCCCCCAGCATCCATGATGATTCATTGATGACACCAATCTTAAAGTTGGGGTCCGGGCTGATCGCAGGCGTGGTCGGTGACATTGGCGGCAACCATTGGGCCGGCATTGTTGCGCGAATCTGGTCGTATGCTGCACTATTAGCCGCGATCTGTTCCTCCGTGTGCTCCGGCCAGAAACACATGCCATTCCGGCACACGGATTCCCTGATGTCTCGGGGTTGGGTGGCGGCAAAGTTTTCCAATGATTGGGCTATCATTGCGGAACCACCAAACCCGCCCACACCAATGACCATGATGGCACCAGAAATCACCCGCGTGACCTGCATGGCCGGGACACCACGCACAAATAGGATAAATGCTATGCCAACGATGGCAATGCTGGTTAAACACAAGGTTGAGGCAAGAACCATATTCGTATTGAGCGTGGAAGATAATCCGCAACAAAACGATGGCACCCCAAACATATGCCGCCACCTGAAATCGGGAAGAGTCCAGGCAAAAGACGTCACCGTAAATGGCATAATAATGGCCATAAGCAACCCGACAATATGCGGTAGTACCCAGACAAAAACTATCCCCAAAATGGACCAT
>CAUVMZ010000248.1:0-3236 GCA_963552855.1 uncultured Corynebacterium sp.
GGCAGGATTCGAACTAGCTTGCTGACTCTTGTTGGCCTCATCAGCGGTTTGCGTGATCTCTGCCGGCTTCTTCTCATCCTTCTTGGAAGACAACGAAGAGCTGTCATCCGAAATTTCGGACTTTTCCTCGGTCTTGGTTGCCTTATCCTTGTCTGCGGATTTCTCATCCTTGCTGCTGAGCTTGGAGGAGGACAGCTGATCCTTGATTTGGGAGCTCGGATCCACTTCCGGCTTCTCAGCGACTAGGCCCTCGTCGGAGGTGGTCTCGGCTTCGGCCTCGGGGGCTGCCGGCGCCTCGGGCTTTGCTTCCTGAGAGCTGCTGCTGGATTTGGCTTCGTCGCTGCCAGTTACGGTGGCGTCGGAGGTGGTGGTTTGGGTGGTTTGTTCCGTTTGGGTTACTTCGGCTTCCACAACCGGGGAAGGATCGGTGGTGACGTCTTGGGCGTTAGCAATGGTGGAGGAGAAGCCCAAGCTCATGGCAATCGTGAAGGTGATAAGTGTTTTACGCACAACGAGAAAATTAGCATCACGCACTTGCTTCCGCACAGCTTTTTTCATAAGTTCATTATCTCTTACCTAACTTCGGGGGGAATTTATCAATGACTGTAGTTATTATGCCCATAAAAATGGGGGCACTATACATTGATATTTCCTGGTAGAACCATTGCTGAACTGCAAATTTGGGTTGGGGCGCGGAGGGTTCGCCTCGCAGAGCGTAGTAGGAAATTTGCTGAGCTAGAGTTATGAATCCTGTTGACACTTTCCCTACCATCTGAATCGAGAAAGTACAGCTTAGAACTTCCGAAGCCCGCCGGTCGGGTCGCGCGTTAGCTGGGAAACGCCAGCAATCCCGCCGAAAATCGGTCGTTTTGCGCCGAACCCAAGCTAATACTCGCCGGATTGCCCCAAGGCCCGCGGCCCGCCGCTAACGCAAATTTTGGCGTTTGAGCATCTTGCGCCGCGGTTTTGCTTTAGCTGGGGTTCGGGAAATTTTGCTCTTGCCGTGATCGCCTGGGGAGGGTTTCCCAGCTAACACAAAACCGCTTATCGACGGGGTGTTCAGGGATGGGTGGCGGGGATTCGGGGATTGTCGTGCCAGTGACAAGCCAGCTTGGTGACGGGGTATGACCAGGATGGTGACGAAGGTTGGCCGACCGCTTGCCAAGCAAAAACGCTAAAATACCTGTTCATAGACTATTTCAGTGGGATTGTAATGCATTACAAACGCCGTAACCTAGAACCTAGACCCTAGAACCTAGAAATAGGGGTAAAGGTTGTTGGAAACCTTTAGGTAGTAGGGGGTTATTCTTCGCTCAATTTTTCGCTCGCCTCCAGGCCTATATCCATGCGGCGGGTTACCTCGGCGGCGAGCTGCCGATTGGTTGCATCACGCAACGCGCTGGAGATGCTGATTTCCTGGGCGTCGGTGGGGGAGAGGTAGCCGGTTTCGATGAGGCCGTCGATGGGGGATTTGCCGAAGGTTTTACAAAGCTTAATCACGTTTTCCGCCGAAATATGATTGCGCTTCAACTGGCGGCTGATGGTGCTGATGTCGATGCCAGCAGCGGTGGCCGCTTGAGTGGGCAGGGGGGAGCCCGGCAGGCTTAGAATCCAATCCCTCATATTCATGGATTTCATTATGCTACACACCGTTGGCCTGCGGAGATCATCAAAATCCCACCATTTTCGGGGCTACCATCCTTGATGATTGCTAAATAACTTGTAAAGTTCATGTTAATAGCGAAAAGGAGTTTTCATGTTTACCCGCGTTGATGATCGCCTGCACGATCACCCGAAATTCCTCAAGTGCAGTCTGAGCGCCCGAGGGTTGTGGGTTACCGCTTTGTCCTGGGTGGGGGACAAGCTCACCGACGGCTTCGTGCCCCACAGCTGCCTGGGTCGGTTGGGTGCCAGAAAGCGGGACGCCGACCGATTAGTGGAGGCAGGCTTATGGGAGCGGGGCGAATGCGATGGCGAGCCTGGGTATTGGTTTCATGACTTTGAGGACTGGAACAAGGCCGCCACCCATGATGAAGTGCGGAAACGCGCCGGCCAAAACCGGTCCCGGGTGCTGAAACACCGCACCCGACGCAGCGTCGTATACAAGCAAAGAACGCCGCAGCCCACGGTCACGGGCACGACCCCCGCGGATTGGTCGACGCCGGAGGATCCGCGTTGCCGGGATCATGCGAAACTACCGCGGGAGCAGGTACCGGCCTGTCGAGCATGTGGCCAGGCCAGACAGTGGTTCACCCAGCAGGCCATGGCGGAGAAACAGGCGCGTCACGACGCTATTGCTTCATGCGAATATTGCGATGATCGGGGATTGGCGACCACCCAAGACACCGCCGGGAATGACGTGCTCATTCGATGCCCTCACAGTGGTCCGTTGCCGATCATCCCTGCACCCGAGCCGGTTGTGCATAACCCGCCGCCTCCCGAGGCGCGGGCCTGGTTTGATAGGCACCACTCCACTAAGCAGCCAGCATTGACGGGGTGAGGGGTGCGATTATACTCCAGCCATTGTCAAGAGCAAGGCCATGAAGAGGAAAATAATCAGCCACTTGAAGATGGTCAACACCGATGCGATCATGAGGATTGGGCTTCGTTCAGTCCAACCAACATAGAGTCCGTAACCGACAGCGGTGCCAAGGAGCAGATAATATACCCAAGACACCAATGCCGGGTATTGACCGTCTATGGGTGATTCATGGTACCCCAGGAGCCATAGTCCCAACCCAGAGCCGAGTTTTGGGTCGGCTATCCAGCACAAGGCTATGAGCGTCCAGGCGATTGAGATCCGGTTGATTATAGACATAATTGGTGGCAATGGTTGTTATTCCAGCAGGTTAGGTCGTCGCTGCGCCCGGACCCGGCGTGATGCTTCGTTGGATCGCATCCTTCGCCTCAGCCCACGGAGCATAGCCATCCCACATGGCCGAAATGATGGTGGACCAGTGAAAAAGGCCGCGCCGTCTCAATAATTCCTCGTCGGAAAGGACCAACGTGTGAGTCCGACTGTTCGAAAGAGCGAAAAATTTACCATCATTAGCCACCATGTACGCGAGGATACCACCATCACGAGGCGGTGTCTTGTAGTGTTCTATTGTTTCCAACCCAAGTGGGGTGTGCCGATGGGGGGGGGGAGGCCCAACGCCCCCCCCCCAATTACCACCACACAACACCCCCCCGTTTGGGGGGGGGGGTTGAGCAAAGAAAAATTTGAAAGGGGCCCC
>CAUVMZ010000249.1:0-3202 GCA_963552855.1 uncultured Corynebacterium sp.
TGGGGTCCCGCTTCTTCGTAAGTGGGGTCCCGCTTCTTCGTAAGTGGGGTCCCGCTTCTTCGTAAGTGGGGTCCCGCCCTGTACCGGATTCCTGCTGGTGAGAGTATGTTTTTCGGGGTCCCCCTATAATACCTATACTCCTATATACCTGTAATAGACCCTGTAGGTTGGCCCAATGATTCGTTTTGCAAAAGTATGTGGATAACTACATGTTTGATGATGGTTGAGGTTTTTAGTGCTACCGCGAAAATCACTTCGTGATTTCCTTGGTCTCTAATAACCTAAAGAAGATAAGATGGTAGTTACTTAGAAGGCTAGGATTTGCAGTCTCTATCAGGTCGCTAAAGGGGTTAACAAGGCCTACCAGACGAAAGGGGGATTGGGATTCTCGGAAAAATACCTCAAGACACCTAGCTCCCAAAGTAGCACTCTGACAGCGCTGAGTTTGCTTGCTACTAAACTTGGTACAAGACCCCATAGGAGTTTTACCCGAAATTTCAGGTCTGCTTGATTCTGGCAAAAAGACATCTTTCAGAAGGCCCATACCGGTTAGATGCGTTGTTAGAACGATTTGGCCTAGAAAATGATAATGCGCATTCTGCATTTTTGATTTATTTTTATGGATTGAAGTTCAGCTGCGTTAGCGTTTTTAGGATGATTAAAATTCTTGGTTCGGCGTACCGACACGGGTTGGGTGATGATGATATTCTCCGGGCGTGGAACTACCATATTCAAGAGTTTTTCGAGGGGGAAGACCCCGAGAAGATCGTTCGGTTAGGGTTTGATACTCATGGCCGGCTTTTAGAGATCGGCGGCGAGATCTATCCTGGGGGTGGAGAAAAGATTTTTCATGCGATGCCCGCTAGATTGAAATACACCCGAAGGATGAAACCATGACCGATATTTCCGATATGACCCCTGAAGAAGTCGCTATTGCTGATGATTTTGAAAAAGGCTGGTCAGAGGAGCGTCTCGATGCTGCGGGAGTACGCTGGGGGCCAGGAATCACCGAGATTTTTCCCCACGGGTTGACAAAGAAAATCCATGAACGCGCCCGCCATGACGGGATTAGTGATCTAGAGCTTATTCAGCGAGCTGTCACTGACTATCTCAGGCTGTCTGGCTGAGGTTCAACTCTAAAACCCCCTGATATACTGGGAGACAGCTGCTAAAAGTTACTGTGACCAGGTATTAGGGGGTATTTTATTGTGGAAAAATTAATTCTAGAGACTCCAGAGTTAAACCCCAGCCAGCCCACTCAGCTAGTATTTAGATTTTATAGACGTAGACTTTTCATCATAGGTGTTATTATTCTGGAAAGAAAGGAGCTTAGCTGCTATCACGTAAAGGATTCAGGTTATGGCAACTGTATCTGCAGATCTTGCTGCTGTTTTTAATACATTGAATGTGTCTTTAAGCCCATCAGGGCGGCCTATGTTGAATCCTTTCAAAGGTAATGAGAATATTCCAACGTTCAGAAGCGGCTTCAGCTATATCACACGTGAGCCTGTTACATCGGCTATTGCGAATCACCCGGCAATACAACATCTTGCACAGGACCCGTACTATGTTGACTTTGTCCAACAAGCTGTTAACGCCCATATCCACGCAGCCTTAGGCGTATCAAACCCCCATGTGCCTTTTAATCCCCCTGAATTTCCTGACCACCTTACCTTTGACAACACGCTGCTTGAAGCAACGCAAAATGTTATCACTGCAAGCAACAATGCCATCCAAGGGGCTATAACTACCGCCCACCCAGATTTTACAATGAATGACACCAGTATGGTGGACCGGTCTGTGCTGGCTGGCTGGGGTTCAACTCTCAAACACCTATCCGTCCCGTCTTTAAGCGTCGAAAAGCAGGCTCAAGTTTACCGTAACGATTTAAGATCCCGCGGTTATACGCTTGCCTCGGGAGATATCACTAATCCTGTCTACTTGTTATCACTTGCTACAGGAGAAAGCACAGAAGCCACCACAAGGCGTCTACGGCGGGAAGCTATCATAGCCCAATCCAACTTCACGGAATATGCCGCAGACCAACTTGCATCCTCAGACATCACCCGTATTCATGACCCACAAGGTAAACCAGTTGCAGCCATCATCGGTGATACCATCGCCCTTCCAGCCCATATGCGGACTCAGGAAGCCGCAGACACCTTGCGATTAGTTGCTGAAAGCGGGGATGTGCCTCTTACTGCTGAGGGGGTAGCGGTTCCGCTGGGGTTCAACTCTCAAACACCTCAACCTGTTGCTACTGCTGCCCCAGCTGAAGCTGGGGTTGAATCCTCGACCACGCCAGTAGACAAGCTGGGGTTCAACTCTGATATCCCTCAGCCACATCTTCCCTCATCGCCTGAACCGGAAAAATCAGCAGAAGTATTGGGGGGCAACCCTCGCATTCACTCCCTTGCTATGCCGCCGGAGGAGTCAAACCCCAACGTTAATAAAAATAAATCGGAAATACCATGGTATCAACGATTTATCCAGTGGATTAAAGAACACCTAGAAAGACGTAAAACCCCTGCTCAACCCGGCTGGCAGGCAATCCCACCCCCAGCCATGCCCCCAACGGCTGGGGTTCAACCGACTGCGGGGATATCTCCGCTGGGGTTCAACTCTCAAACACCTCAACCTGTTGCTACTGCTGCCCCAGCTGAAGCTGGGGTTGAATCCTCGACCACGCCAGTAGAGCAGTCAGCCCTGAAACCTCATGATAAACTCAGTATCGACAACATTGAAGCTATCCTCACCGAGTATCTGGCTGGGGTTCAACTCTCAAACCCCACTCCACAAACCCGTAACATGGTCATTGGATTGACCTGTGACTTCCTTGGCGTAGAAAAATTTGATCCCAAACTCAATTTTCCTGACAAACCAGACACGAAGAAATACACCACCTACCGTGATCGCCAGACCGCTGCTGCTGCCGCATTACACATTGTAGAAGGTCTAGCAGAAACTGATACCTTCAAAAAATGCTTCCCTGACCCAAAAATCCGTCAAGAAAAACTCGCTGCATTCACACAGCACCTCGACGATTTCAGCCGCGGGGGTTTAACCCGGAAAACCCCACCTCACATCCAACAACGACTAAAAACCATCCAAGAAATCAAAAACCAAACCCGAAACCAACGCCAGAATAATCGTCCTCGTATGGCGAGGGGTCTTATCCAACCCGATAACACCCACCTCATCC
>CAUVMZ010000250.1:0-3182 GCA_963552855.1 uncultured Corynebacterium sp.
TAGTTCACCATTCCATTGTTGTTGAGGGTTGCTATGAATGCGGGGATGTTGTCTGGGAGGAGGTCGAGGAGGGGGTCGGTTTGTTGTTTGGTGTGGGTGGTGACTTCGGGCATGGGGATGGTGTGGCCGAAGACGGTGACGGCTTCCCAGTTGGCGGCGTCGATGAGGTGGGGGATGTGGTGGATGAGTTTGCCGCGGAAGTAGGCGCGGGTGTCTTCTGGGGGGTTGGTGGCGGCCGCGAGGATTTCGGCTTCGGGGGCGATGGTTTCCATGCGGTGGTTGCGGACGAGGGCGTGGTAGAGGCTTTTTGCGGGGTCAATGTCGGAGTATTGGAGGTCGATGAGTTGGATTTTGGGGTCGGTGATGGTAAGGCCCCGGTTGAGGTAGGAGGTGATGAGGGCGTATTTGGCGCACCAGTCGAGCCGGTTGGCGCAGGCTTGCCACCCGCCGGTTTTGAGGTCGGTCATGATGGTGTGCCAGAGGGGGTGGATGAGATGGTCGGGGGTGACCCGGTTGTGGTATTCGGCAAGGATTTCCAGGGCGGTGAGGTGTCGGCCGTCGACAAGCGTGAGGGTGTGGGTGAGGGTGAGGTCGTAGGAAACGTTGCGGAATTCGGCGACGGGGTTTACGAGTTGGAGGTCGCGGAAGTCGGTGCCGGCTTCGATGGCGTCGATGATGAGGCCGGTCATGCCGAGTTTCAGGAGGGTGGAGTGGTGGGCCATGGTGGCGTCACCGTTGATGACGTGGAGGCGCCCGTAGGTGTTGGTGCGGGCGTGTGGTTCGTCGCGGGTGTTGATGATGCCCCGGTTGAGGGTGGTTTCCAGGGAGATTTCTTGTTCGATGTAGTCGGCGCGTTGGGAGATTTGGTAGCCGGGGGTTTCGCCATGCTCTCCTTTCCCGACGCGGCCGGCGCCGCAGATGATTTGGCGGGCGACGAAGAACGGTATGAGCGCCTGGGCGAGGGCGTCGAAGTCGGTGGTGCGGTGGTACAGGTAGTTTTCGTGACTGCCGTAGCTGGCGCCTTTGCCGTCCACATTATTTTTGTAGATTTTCAGGGGTGGGCAGGGGTCGTGGTGGTCGAGGATGGAGTGGTTACGGCTGGTGAATGCTGCCACTCGTTCGACGGCGGTGCGGAGAATGTGGTCGCCGGCCGCATCATAGACCAGGGCTTGGTAGGGGTTGGTGGTTTCGGGGCTGGAGTATTCAGGGTGGGCGTGGTCGACGTAGAACCGGCCCCCGTTTTCCAGTACCACGTTGGCGATATTGAGGGCGTTGGGGTCGACGACGGGGACGGTGCGGTAGCGTTTCAGGTCGAAGCCGCGACTGTCCCGCAGGGGGTGTTCGGCGGAGAAGTCCCACCGGGCGCCTTGCCCTTGGCTGAAGGCCACAACGGCGTGGGTGGAGGTGATGATGGGGCTGAGTGTGGGGTGTGTGGGGGTGCTGATGCCGTATTCGGTTTCGGTGCCGAAGATCATGGTTAGTTCCCTCCTACGACGCGGGCGTGGGCGACCCGGATTCCGGTGCGGTGGGTGATGCGGGACCATTCGTCCGGGTTGGCGGTGTTGGGCATGTCTTCGCTTTCCCGGTTTTCCGCGTCGATGGCTTGGCGCAGCTGGTCGGCGGTGATGCCCCGGGGGTCGCCGGCCAGGTGGGCTTTGATGGCGGATTTTTTAGCCCGGTCAACAATGTTGGCGATCATGGCGCCGGATATGAAATCCCGGTAGTGCAGGGTTTCCACTTCCCCGGTGACCAGGGTGAGTTCCACATAGGGCCGGTCCGCATACATGTATTCGCAGGCCGCCTCAATAAGCTTGTCGACGCTATCTGCCGTGGGCACGGACTGGTCCAGGTGGCGGGCGAAGATTTCTTTGGCGTTGTCTTTCGTGGGGCGGCCCACCCGGATTTTCACATCCAGCCGGCCGGGCCGCAGCACAGCCGGGTCGATAAGTTCTTCCCGGTTGGTGGCCCCAATAACAATAACGTTGGAGAGGGATTCCACCCCGTCGAGTTCGGTGAGGAGTTGGGGCACCACGGTGGTTTCCATGTCGGAGGACACCCCGGAGCCGCGGGTGCGGAAAATCGAATCCATTTCGTCGAAGAATATGATGACGGGCCGGCCGGCTTCGGCGAGTTCCCTAGCCCGCTCGAAAATGAGGCGGATCCGCCGCTCGGTCTCCCCCACGTATTTGTTTAATAGTTCGGGGCCTTTCACATTGATGAAATAGCTGGATTCCCCATCCCCCACCCGGCTGGCCAGGGAGTTCGCCACCGCCTTAGCGATGAGGGTTTTCCCGCAGCCGGGCGGCCCATACAGCAGCACCCCCTTGGGTGGGTGCAGCTGGTAGTCGCGGTACAGCTGCGGGTGGGTAAAGGGCAGTTCCACCGCGTCATGGATTTGTTCTATCTGGGTGTCCAATCCGCCAATGTCGGCGTAGGTCGCGTCGGGGGTTTCTTCCAACACTAGGCGGGCCACCTCGGTTTTCGGAATGATTTCGAACACGTAGCCGGCCTTGAGGTCTACCAGGACCGTGTCCCCGGCGCGGGGGCGGCGGTTTAGGGGGTTGGTGGGGTTTACGAGTGGGTGGGCGAGGCGGGCGACGTGTTCTTCCCCTTGTTGGTCGACGATGAGGGCCCGGTCAGGGTCGATCATTTCGACGAGTATGGCGAGTTTCCCGGTGGTGGTGTAGGAGCAGGCTTCGACTATTTCGTGGGCTTCGCCGAGTCTGACTTGGATGCCGGGCACTAGGTCGTCTGGGTTGATGAGGGGGGAGATTGCGAGGCGCATGAGGCGGCCGGCGGTGAATACTTCGGCGGTTTTCCCGTTGGGGCTGGGTTCGAGGTAGGTGCCGTAGGTGGAGGGGGGTGCGGCGAGTTCTTCTAATTGTTGGTGGAGGACCTGGAGTTTATCGCGGGATGCTTTGAGTAGTTCGGCGAGTTTTGCGTTGCGGGTTTTCAGCTCGTCATTGGTCTTTTTTATCCAAGCAATGTCGGAAGAATGCATGGTTTTCACCTTAGCTTATGTGCGGGTGGGGTCGATAAGCGGTGGTGGGGGCTTATTTTCGGGCGCGGCGCTGCGGCCTGGGGGGTGTGACTCCGTCGGCGAGGCGGCGGGCCCAGATGAGGAATGCGGTGTGGGCGTTCATGCGGTGTTCTGGGCGGGTGGCGAGTCCTTCGACGCGCCA
>CAUVMZ010000251.1:0-3181 GCA_963552855.1 uncultured Corynebacterium sp.
CTCCTTCGAACCGGCCTTCTCCCCCACCACCACATAGTCGGTTTTCTTCGACACCGACCCGGAGGCTTTGCCACCACGGGAAATAATGGCCTCTTTGGCGGAATCGCGGGTGAAGCCCTCCAGGCTGCCGGTCACCACCACGGTCAGGCCGGCCAACACCTGCTCCGGCCGATCCGAGGCATCGTCCTCCATGGTGACGCCGCTTTTCGCCCACTGGTCCACAATGTCGCAATGCCACTGGACCTCGAACCAGTCCTTGAAGCTTTGCGCCATGACCAGGCCCACCCCCTCGGTCTCGGCAATGTCTTCCACCGTGGCCGCCCGCAGCGCATCGAGGCTCCGGTACCGGGACGCTAACGCCCGGGATGCGGTGTTGCCCACCATGCGGATGGACAACGAGGCCATCACCCGCCATAAATCCGTGTGCTTGGCGGTCTCTAAATTCTTCAACAGTTTTTTGCCAGTAGCGTTGAGCGTGCCCTTCTTCGTCGTGTAAATGCTGGTGCGCAATAGGTCCGCTTCGGTCAGATTGAACAGTCCTCCCTCATCCACCAGCACTCCGGAACGCACCAGGTCTTCGGCTGCCTTCTCCCCCAGCGCCTCGATGTCGAACCGACCCCGATCGGCCAGGTATTTGATGCGGGCGGCCACCTGCGCCGGGCATTTCTGCGAGTTAGGGCACCGCCAGTCCACGTCCCCTTCCCGCTGGGGGGCGAGCTTGGTGCCGCAGCTGGGGCAGTTTTCGGGGAACACGTATTCGCGTTCGGTGCCGTCGCGGCGCTCCACGACCGGGCCCAACACCTGGGGAATAATCTCCCCGGCCTTGCGGATCACCACGGTGTCGCCGATAAGCACACCCCTGCGCTTCACATCAGTTCGATTGTGCAGGGAGGCGCGCTCCACAATGCTGCCAGCCACTGGCACCGGTTCCATGACCGCGTACGGCGTGATCCGCCCGGTACGACCCACGCCCTCGTGAATGTCCAACAGTTTGGTTTGGACCTCTTCTGGCGGATATTTGTAGGCGATGGCCCAGCGAGGCGCCCGGGAGGTGGCGCCAAGTTGCCGCTGCTCGGCAATACTGTCCACCTTCACCACCAGGCCATCCATTTCGCACACCGGATCGCCCCGATGCGTTTCCCAATAGGCAACCTGTTTATGCACCTCATCAATGGTTTTTACCAGCTTGGTATCGTCACTCACGGGCAGGCCCCACGCGGCCAGCGCCTCGTAGGCATGGTATTGGGATGTAGGGCTGAATCCTTCGGTGGCCCCAATGCCGTGGCAGAACATACGCAGCTTCCGGCGGCGCACGGCCTCCACGTCTTTTTGACGCAGTGAGCCAGATGCAGCGTTACGAGGATTAGCGAAGGGCTTACCACCATCCTTCTGGCGTTGCTCGTTGACCTCGACGAAATCCTCGACTGAGATAAACACCTCACCGCGCACCTCTAACAGGTCGGGAATGGGAAACTCCCCGGTGGCGGTAAGCGTGTGCGGCACGTCCTGGATGACCTTGGCGTTTTCGGTCACGTCTTCGCCGCGCTGCCCATCGCCGCGAGTGGTAGCACGTTCCAGCACCCCGTTGCGGTACACGAGGGCCAACGACAGCCCGTCGATCTTGAGTTCGGTCACGTACTCCGGGGCGTCGACCCGCTGCAACCACTCGTCGAGTTCTTCTTCGTCGAAAACGTTATCGAGGCTGAGCATGCGTTCCAGGTGCTCCACGTTCTCGAACGATGATTCGACTGGGGCACCGACTTGCTGGGTGGGGCTATCCGGGGTGGCGAGCTCCGGGTGATCCGCCTCTAATGCCTCTAATTTTTTGAATAATGCATCAAATTCCGCGTCGGTGATTTCGGGAGTTTGATTGTAATAGAGCTCCCGGTGCCTGGTCACCTCGGAGGCAAGACGCTGCCATTCCTGGTGAATTTCCTGCGTATCCGTCGTTTCTGCTGGGGTATTAGTCATAGTGATGAGTTTAACCACCGTGATTGACACGCATCCACCACCCACCCGTCGTAAGTCGAACTTATTTTCTAAATTTTTGGTGTGTGATCGTGAACGCTACCCTCATGTCCGCTGCGTGTTTTAAGGTGGTAAGCAATCAACCGATCACTCAGCTAGGACCATGTTCATGGATAGTCTCACCCAGCCTTTCAACCCACTCAAGGTTTTAAGCTTCGATTTAGAAACCACGTCAGCGAACCCGTTCGAAGCCCGCATTGTTACCTCCGCGCTCGTGCGCATTGACTCTGGCGGGGCCCACCCCCAAGAACTTCTTGCCGACCCGGGCGTTCCCATTCCCGAGGCCGCCACCAAGGTGCATGGTATTACCACGGAATATGCTCGGGAGCACGGCCGTCCCCACGCGGATGTGCTTGCGGAAACCATCGCCGCGATCAGAAAGGCGTGGACGGATGGGTACACGCTCATTGTGTATAACGCATCATACGATCTAACGGTGCTGCATTCGCTGGAGCCGGGCTTTTTGATAACCGGGCCGGTCTATGACCCGTATGTGATGGATAAACTCCTCGACCCCTACCGGCGTGGTAAACGGACCCTCACCGCATTATGCGAGGAATACCAGGTGCGATTGGAGAACGCGCACGAGGCAACTAGTGACGCCCTAGCCGCGGCACGGATCGCGTGGAAGCAGGCCAAGAAACGATTCGCGCCGCAAATCAGCCCCCAAACCATGGAGCAGCTCATGGAGTTTCAGGCGGTGGGCTACTACCGGTCACAGAATGATTTCAAGAAATATTTACTCGGCCGGGGCAAGGACGCGAGCGACGTGAATACCGCCTGGCCGCTGCAAACCCCCTAACTTGCTTGACGACGCCCAAAGGAGCCAACCCCACCAGGGAAAAAACCTGGTGGGGGTAACCTTATCTGTCACTCTGGGGACTCAGTCGTGTTTTCCCAGCAGCCGAATAACCTGCAAGAACTACTTTTCTTCCTCGGATCATGCTCACAAGCCACTCCATCTTTATCGTTGTCCAATCCTTCCCGATGCCCTGGATCAAGGCGAGTAATGGGGCGTTCTAACGCATCCCAAACGTTTTCGCATTCTTTGTAATACGGTGGCGGAACCTGCCCAGGGATTTGTGGAAGCTGCCCATGTTGCCGAAGTGAAGACGTTATTCCACCTGTTAGACCGGCCACTGCGCCCACCGAG
>CAUVMZ010000252.1:0-3178 GCA_963552855.1 uncultured Corynebacterium sp.
AGAGCCACAGGCTGAGACTGCTGCTGGATGCCCCCATGAATTGGCCGATCACCACGCCCAGCACCGCACCCGGAAACGTGCCATGGGAGAGCGATTCGGAGAAAAACACCCGCTTGCCCACGATCGCCAGCGCGCCCACGATTCCCAGCAGCACGCCGACCGCGACCACTTCCGCAATGGGGAGGGTGAGATGCCTATCATGTCGCTACTCCTTGGTCCGTGCCTGCTGCAAGCTTTGCGACGCAGGTTTGGCCGCTTTTGCCCCCGCCTTACGGAAAATAGTGCGAACAGTAGTTCGAAGAGTGTTGAATGCTATCGCTATCACAAACACCACCACCAGCGACAAACTCACCGCCGCCTGGGGGCTAATCTGATGCCCCACATCAACATTCATCGCCACCACCCCAATGATCGCCGCGGTCAGGCCGGCAGTAACCGCGATCCCCACCATCATTGGAATGGTTCGGGCCAAGAGCCGGGCCGCCGCCCCCGGAATAATCAAATATCCGATAACCAACAGCACCCCCACAGCGGAACTAGCCACCACCACGACGGCGGCAATCGCGGCATTAAGGGCCGCATCGATCAGGGTCACATTAATGTGCTGCGCCACCATAAAATTCCGGTCAAACGCCACCGCCACCTGTTTCCGCCACGTCACCAGCAATATCACGAGCGCGGCAGTGCTCAACACCGCGGTCTGAATGAGCCGGGTATCCGTCACATCCAAAAGCCGGCCAAACATGAGCGCATCCAACTGGCCGGAATAGTCCCCAATGGCCAGGCTCAACACCACGCCAACCCCATAAAAACTGGTGAGCACCACGGCAGTACCGGCCTCAGCAGCGGCCCGCCTAGTGATAAACGTGAGCGCCGCCGCGGCAACCGCCGCCACCACGGCGGCGCCAGGCACAATACCATCAATCCCGCCCAAAGCCAGGCCCACCACCATGCCGGGAAACACGGAGTGCACTAAAGCCTCCACACTAAATTCCATGGCACGCAAGTTAACGAGCACCCCCACGCTGCCGCCGACGATTCCGAGGATCAGCAGCAGAACGAGGGGGCGCTGCAGGTATGGGAGGGTGAGAATATCAACGAACATGATGCAACAACGCATCGGCGGTGTTGTAGATGGCAATGTGACCATCGGCAAAAACCGCGGTTTGCTCGCATAGTTGTTCGGCAAGACTGTAGTCGTGGGTGGACACCACCACCCCGGTTCCCTGCTGCTTGAGCTCCATGAGTACCCGCACCAACACATCTCTGCTCGTGGTATCGAGACCATTGAAAGGCTCATCAAGCAGCATCAAAGCCGGATTGGTGACAATGGCCCGGGCGATAAGCACCCGCTGCCGTTGCCCACCAGACAGGCTACCGAATCGTTCCGTGGCCTTATGCTCCAAATTCACCCGAGCAAGCGCCGACGAAATTTTATTCGAATCAACCCGGCGCCACCAGGGAGTGGTGGCAGATAACCCCATGGCCACCACCCCCCGGGCGGTCACGGGGAAACTCGGATCAATATCCTGGTGCTGCGGCACATACCCAATATTGTTGACACAACGCAAAACACCAGTGGTGCGACACATGCCCAGGATGCCTTTGAGCAGCGTGGATTTGCCAGAACCATTCGCGCCGATGAGCGCGAGGGCCGCGCCGGGGGCCACGGTGAGGTTGACATTTTCCAAAATGGTGGTGGCATCGTAGCCCAAGTCGAGGTTTTCGGTAACCAGGACCGGGGGTTTCGCGGCCGGTGTTGGAGCCGGCGCCGATGTGGCGGGTGTCGAGGCTGGGGTGGGCGGGGTCATGGGTGTCATGGGTAGTGCCCTTCGTTGCGGTTATTTGGCGTTATTGGATATCTCGGGTGGTAGTGGGGCGGGCGTGCCGTCCCAGGCGGTCACGAGGGTGGTGACGTTGTGGATGATGGAGCCGATGTAGGTTTCGCCGGGGCTGCCGGCTGGGCCTAGCGAATCGCCGTACAGGGCATCGTCGTTAGTGATGGCTTTCACACCTGCGGCCCGGGCGATGGCTTCGATCGACTTGGAGTTATTGGAGTTCTCGGCGAACAGGGCTTTGGCGCCGGATGCTTTGACCTCTTCCGCGGCCTTGTTGATGTGTTCCGCGGTGGCGTCTTGCTGGTGGTTGAAGTCGCTGAGGGCGGCACCAATGAACTTCACGTCGTAGGCGTTGGCGAAGTAGCCGAAGGCATCGTGGGAGGTGAAGAGCACCCGGTTTTCTTCCGGCATGCTGGAAATGGAGTCCCGGACCCACTGGTCCAAGAGGGTGAGCTGGGCCTCGTATTTTTCGACAGCGGCCTTAATGCTATCGGCAGCGGCGGGGTTGTCCGACTGGGTTTTCTCCAGGGCGGCACCGATGTTAAACACTTGCACGTCGGCCTGTTTCACGTCGGTCCACACGTGGGGGTCGTGGGTGAATTCGGGTTTTTCGCCGGGCGTGACAAACGGCCACGGCCGCACGTCTACTTTCTGGTCCCCAAGTTCAACGGTGTAGCCGTCGCCCTTCTCTTCGGACACCCCTGAGGTGACCGACATGGTTCCCTTAAAACCG
The DNA here is from genome assembly GCA_963552855.1 of uncultured Corynebacterium sp. GTDB lineage: Bacteria > Actinomycetota > Actinomycetes > Mycobacteriales > Mycobacteriaceae > Corynebacterium. The sequence continues at coordinate 2,572 of CAUVMZ010000252.1, forward strand.
GAGGATTTCACCGCCGAGTCGAGAAAGTGTTCGAGGTCGACACCGTTGACAAAGAGCAGGTCGGCTTGTGCCAGCGCCTTCATCTGTTGCGGGGTCATTTCGTGCTCGTGCGCAGATGCGTTGGGGGCGAGCAAACAGGTGAGGTTGAGGGTAACATCGCCGTCCCCATTGGTGGTTTCGTGACCAGCGGAGTCGGTTTTGACCAGTTTCATGCCGTTGTTGGCGATCTGGGTGAGGTAGTCACAGATTTGGGTGGTGGTGGCTACGGCATGAATGCCTTTGGCGTTGGCGGCTCCGGTCGAGGTAGTGCTGCAACCAGCCAACGCGAGGGCAGCAGCAAGGATCCCGGCAAAATATTTCTTCTGCACAGTCCTCATTCTAGGCACCCCCAAAGCAAAAGTTCAAATGATTGAACTTATGGTTTCAGCGACCACTTTCTTCCCTGCTTAACGACGCCCTCCCGGCCCAAAATCCCCCCACCATCACCCCCTTGGCAGTCTTCGCGTTAGCTGGGGTTCTGCGCACAACCGGCCCGAATCCGCCCACCGGGAGCAGAACCCCAGCTAAGCAGACCCGAAGCCCTATCCACAAAGCCCCCACAATCGTG
>CAUVMZ010000253.1:0-3175 GCA_963552855.1 uncultured Corynebacterium sp.
AATTGCAGAAAAACACCCGGGCATCCGGGTCACCAAACCGGTCGATGAGACCAGCAGCCACATCAATGACCGGCTGGGATGCATACAGGTTGGAAACATGCCCCAGGGTAGCGATCTGCTTAGATACCGCCTGTACCACCGCCGGATGACCATGCCCCAAAGCGTTCACCGCAATGCCCCCCAATAGGTCAATGTGGGTTCGCCCCTCGGAGTCGGTGACCTCGGCACCGGAACCGCTGACCAGGGTGATGGCCGGGGTGCCATAGGTGTTCATTATTACGTCAGGCCAGGTTGGCATTATTCGTCTCCTTCATTGCGATAAATCGTGGGGCTGGCGGGGTCGGCCACCACATCGTCTGGCACCACCATGGTGCCGATACCGCCGGCGGTGAGCAGTTCCAGCAGCACGGAATGACCCACCCGGCCGTCAATCACATGGGCCGCCCGAACCCCATGCTCCACCGCCCGCAGACAGGACTCCATTTTCGGAATCATTCCGGTGTCGAGCTGCGGCAATAACTCCGCCAGCTCGCTCACGGAGGTTTGGGAAATGAGCGAAGTCCTGTCCGGCCAATTGGCGTACAATCCCTCAACATCGGTGAGGATCAGGAGTCGCTCGGCACCCAGGGCAACCGCCAGGGCCCCGGCGGCGGTATCCGCGTTGATGTTATACACTTCACCGTCATCGAAACCGGGGGCGATGGTGGAGACCACGGGAATGCGTCCGGCATCAATGATGTCCATGAGGCTGCTGGCGTCCACGTTCACGATCTCGCCCACCAGGCCAATGTCGGTGAGCTTCCCATCGACCTCTACCAGGCGTTTTTCCGCCTGAAACAGGCCCGCGTCCTCCCCGGAGGTGCCCACCGCATAGGGGCCATGATTATTAATGAGCCCCACCAGGTCGCGGCCAACCTGGCCGAATAGCACCATGCGGACAACCTCCATGACCTCCGGCGTGGTGACCCGGAAACCACCCTTAAACTCCCCTTCAAGGCCCAGCCGGTCCAGCATGGCGGTGATTTGGGGTCCGCCGCCGTGCACCACCACGGGTTTCACGCCAACGGTGCGCAGGAACGCCATGTCTGCGGCGAAGGCGGCCTTGAGCTCATTGTCGATCATGGCATTGCCGCCGTACTTCACCACCACGATCTTATTATTGAGATGCTGGAGCCAGGGCAACGCCTCCACTAGAACTTGTGCACGTTTTTGAGGGGTCATATACCTCATTATGATCGCTTCTTTCCTAGGTAGAATAGGCGGAATTGAATTCGACGTAGCCTAATGACAGATCAGTAGTTCGAATCGTGGCTTGGCCGGGGCCGCCGGTGCCTAGGTCCACCACCACATCAATATCCACACCGGTCAGGTCCACGTCCCGCGCCCCCGGGGCTCCGCACGAGTCAATGCATACGGCTTGATTATTGAAATACACCGAGATTTTTTCCGGATCCATGTCGGCATCAGCCATGCCCACCGCGGCAAGGGTGCGACCCCAGTTGGGGTCCGAGCCAAACATGGCACACTGAAACAGGTTATCCCGCGCAATCGTCCGGGCGGCATTCAGCGCCATATCATCAGTGGTAGTGCCGGTCACGGTGACAGCGACCCGCTTGGTCACACCCTCGGCATCCGCCTGCATCTGCCGCGCCAAATCCTCGCAAGCCTCCCGAACCGCCTCGTCTAATTCCTGCTGGGTTGGGGTGATCCCCGACGCCCCCGACGCCAGCAACAACACGGTGTCATTTGTGGAGGTAGACCCGTCAATGTCCAGGCGGTCGAAGGTGACCGCGGTAGCCTGCCGCAGCGCGGCATCCGCCATTTCCGAGGTGATCGACGCATCGGTGGTGAGGCACACCAGCATTGTGGCGAGTGACGGGGCCATCATCCCCACCCCCTTCCCCATACCGGCCAACGACCAGCCGCCGGCGTGCGTCACCAAGGTGGTTTTCGGCACCGTATCCGTGGTCATGATAGCTTCCGCCGCCGCATCAGCGTGATCCCCCAGGCCGGCAACCAGCGGGTCGACCGCATTGAGCATCAGGTCCAGGGGCAGCTGCTCCCCGATGAGCCCGGTGGAGCATGCGGCCACATCCGCTGCTTCGCAACCAATGGCATCCGCCACCCGCTGCACCACGGCAGCGGCGTCCGCATCCCCCTGCGCCCCGTTGCAGGCGTTGGCGTTGCCGGAATTATAAACCACCGCCACAAGCCGGCCATCAGCCACGGCCTTCCGGGTCAGCTTCACCGGTGAAGCCACCACCCGGTTCCGGGTAAACACGCCGGCCGCAACAAACTCCGGCCCGGTATTAACCACCAGCGCCATGTCCGGCTTCCCCGACGGTTTAATGCCCGCGGTCACCGCCGCGGCAACGAAACCTGGAATCATGGTGCCACCCCGTTCACGGTCAAACCGGCGGCCTCATCCAGCCCCAGCGCAATATTCATGCACTGCACCGCGGCACCAGCAGTACCCTTGACCAGGTTGTCGATGGCGCTCACCACCACCAGGCGGCCAGCAGCTTCGTCGACCTCCACCTGGAGCTGACACATGTTCGCCCCCACCACGCTCTTGGTTTGCGGCTGCTGATCCCCCGGCAACACCGATACAAATTGCTCGTCTGCATAAAATTCCGCATAGGTGGCGTAGGCCTGCTCCGCGGTCACCCCGGCAGCCAACGGCGCCGTGGCCGTGGTCAGGATGCCCCGCGACAGTGGTGCCAGCACCGGAGTGAAACTCACCGTCACCGGCACCGTCGAATACGCGCCCAGGTTTTGGCGAATCTCCGGATTATGGCGGTGTTTACCAGCGGTATTATAGGCCCGCAAGTTACCCATCACCTCTGAACCCAATAGGCCCACGCTGGCTTTCTTCCCCGCACCCGAGGTACCCGTGATGGACACAAATTGCAGATCCGGGTGCACCAAATCATGCACCACCGCCGGCAACATGGCTAAGGTCGCGCCGGTGGGGAAACAACCAGGCACCGCAATCCGGTTCGCCCCCCGCAGTTTACTGCGCTGACCAGGAAGTTCCGGCAACCCATAAGGCCAGCTGCCGGCGTGTTCCCCGCCATAAAATTTTTCCCAATCATGGGAATCCGTTAACCGGAAATCGGCAGCACAGTCAATCACCAGCACATCATCACCCAAATTTCGGGCGATTTCGGCGGAA
>CAUVMZ010000254.1:0-3089 GCA_963552855.1 uncultured Corynebacterium sp.
CAATCCCCTGCGTCTTGCTGTTTTGCGCATCAGGCGGCGTGACCCAGACAACGGTGCCTGCAATTGGCAGGCGATCCGGGGAGTGCATCAGCGTGAGGAACATATTGATCTCGTCGCCAATATTGTATTGGCGCGTCGTCGGAATGAAAATTCCCCCGTTCTTCAGAATCGGCATATACGCCGCATACAGATAGGCAACGCGGCATTGGCGCCGATGGAATCCTCCGGGTTGCCACCACCGGCGCCCTCCGCCGCGCCGGGCTTCTGACCGATAACCCCACCAGTCTCGAAGCTATAAGCGATGATGACTGGTTCATGGACTACTACAACGCCGACGGCAGCGTCGCGGAAATGTGCGGCAATGGCACTCGCGTCTTCGCCCACTATGTTCGATCCCGGGGGCTGGTGGCCACCGACCAGTTCACCATCGGCACCCGCGCTGGGGCGAAACCGGTAACCGTACATTCATTCGATGACGATAACGCCGTGGTGTCGGTTGCCATGGGGCCGGCTAGGCCGCTGGGAGAGTCTACTTGTTCCATGGCCGGCCGCATGTATGCCGGCATGGGGGTGGACATGGGCAATCCGCATTTAGCCTGTGTGGTTCCGGGACTTACCGCGGAAGCCCTGGCTGGTCTTACCCTAGATCGACCCGAGTTTGACGCCGAATTTTTCCCCGAGGGGGTCAATGTGGAGGTACTGACTGAACTCGCGCACAGTCCCGAGGGCTATCGCACACATATGCGGGTTTACGAGCGTGGGGTGGGGGAGACCCGTTCCTGTGGTACCGGCACCGTGGCTGCGGCCCGGGCGGCCCTAGCCTACACAGGCTTCGTCAATGGTACCGTCATGGTGCAGGTTCCCGGCGGACAGGTGGAAGTCACCATTGACGGTGACACCTCTACCCTGCGCGGACCGTCCGCCCTGGTGGCCACGGGGGAGCTGCATTATGCGGCGCTGAACTAAGGGGTGTTGTTGGTGGCTGAGGATTGCAGCTCTTTCAGGCGTCGATAAGCGGCGTCTTTCCGGGTGCGGCGCCGGTCGTGCACCACGTAGGCGACGAATACCCCAAGCAATAGCACCAGCAGCGAGAATGCGGAAATCGTGGCGTAGCGTAGAGAGCGGGACTCCGCGGTATTATCATCAGCCAATGATGTTGGGGCAATGTCAAAACCCGACACCGTAATCATGGCAAGCGAGGGGTTACCGAAATTATCCCAAGCCTTAACTGTGGTCGTTTCATCCTTGTCAAACACCCGGGAGTAGGTGTTCTTCTTGCCCGCCACTTCCTTCCATTCGGAGGAAATACCACGCAACGGCTCGTCCGTAGTGATGACAATAGTGACGGGACCCTTCTTCTCCGAATCAAGATCCTGCTTATTGACCACCGAAATGACCGGCCCCTGGTATTCCGAGGCGGCACCGGCATCGTTACGCACCCAGCCGCGCTCGTTCATGAGTGTTTTCGCCTCATCGAAACTGGGATGCGGGCACCAGTACACGCCTTCCGCGCCGATGGTGAGGTTTCTAGGTGCTTTTTCGCTCCGCACCCACCCATCGAGCGTGGAGGAATAATTAATGGGAGACAGGCCGGAATGGTCAAAAATGTTATTGGCCTTGGTTAACGACCCCACATTCCAGGTGCGCAGGTTAATGTCGAAATCCGTGGCCCCATCGAACATGGCGGTCATATCCTGCACCTTGGAGGTGTCCCAACTGCTAATGTCGGCGCTAAATGTTTTCGCGTGCGCAAACATGGAATGCATCTCGGTCACATTGGAGGTATCCCAGCCGGAAATATCACCATTAAATGCCTGGGCTTTATTAAACATTCCAGCCATGGAGGTCACACTATTGGTATTCCATGCCGCAATATCGCTATCAAAGCGGGTTGCCCCATCGAACATGTAGGCGGTTGAGCGTACCTTATTGAGGTCCGGGGCGCCTGCGTACGGCGTGAACTGTACATTGGTTGCCCGTTGGAACATACCCTCCATGCTGCGCCACTGATTCGTGCCCCAAGAATCCACTCGCAATAACGCATCGGTAGTTCGCGGCCGACCTCCCGAAAACCCCAGCTGTAGTCGGGGGATTGTGCCCTGGATCCCTATGGTGTATTCGCCGGGATTGTCGTAATTGCACGCTGCACTATCGTTTGACTTGTCAACCTTGAAGGAATTACTCGGGTTAGCAATGTCGCATGTGACCTTGAAATGTGGTTCGGCATCCCCCACTCCCGGCGCTGACATCGAAAAGCTTTTCGACGACTCTCCAGTCAGGCGAGTGTCAACCGTAAACACAAATGCGTCGGGGTTGCTGCTAATGAAACTCTCCCGCAGGGATTTTTCTTTCGCCGACTCCACAGCCGTCGAAGCGGTGGTGGATTCACTACTACTTGATGAGGTGCTTGTCGACGACGTCGACGTGGAACTCGTGGCCGAAGAAGACGTTGATGGTTCCGTCGATGAGTGCGGAGTTTCGGAAGCTGGATGCTGTGCCCCCCGGGGCACGGTGGCCTCCGGGTACTGTGGCGGGTTTTGTTGATGTGAATCACCGTTGGGTGTTGCAGCCTGGCCACTGCCCGAATTATTTGGGATCTGTGGCACAGCTGGCGCCGGCACCTGGGGTGCGGCGGGGGCTGGCTCATTATTCAATGGAATGCTGGGGCCCACGATAGGGACCGGCACTCCTGGGGCTATCACCACGGGTACCACGGCTACGGGAGATACCTCCACCCCAAGTTCAATTTGGGCTGCGGCGGGAGCGGCTGTGGCAAACAAGGTGCAACCAGTTAGTACAGCGGTGCTGAGGCACGCTGCCCAACGATGCGATGCGCGGGTGCGCTTGCTCAAGTCGTCTTCTCCTGTCTAGCCAAATATAAAAGTTGTGTCAAAACTCACAACTTAGAGTTTTTTGCTGCACCTTTTACTGCACCTTTGCTGGTGATATTTGGTGCATAATGTAAACCATGATGAGTCCACAAAAGATTTCATCTTGAGAATACCAAAGATATTTAAATTTGATAATAGCGCTAACACCCTTTCCTTAGCCCAAACTTAGGTCTGCCGCCATAATTCTGGGTGATTATC
>CAUVMZ010000255.1:0-3083 GCA_963552855.1 uncultured Corynebacterium sp.
CCACATGGCGAAAAAATACCAACAAAACAGTACAACCATGACCGAGAAAATCCGTCATTCAGGGGTAAATCATGGGGTGATTGACACGTGGGGGCGTCGACAAGCAAAAACGGCAACGATGCCATACATCGCTGCCGCTATTGGGTAGAAATTTTAGAACCGGAGTTGCTGCGGAACCCAGCTGCTTGGGATCACATGAAACCGTGCCATGGCACTCAGGGCGCCGGCAAAGATGGTGGTCAAACCAAGCACCGCAAACACGGTGGCAAGGAGATTTCGCAGAGATGGCAGGTTGGCGGGGTCACGCAGTTTGCTGCTGAAATCTTCGAGCGAATTTCGGTCACCTGGCTTACCAGGCTTACCCGGATCCGGCGTCACCGCACCGTTGTACTTATAGGTATATACTTCGTCGAAGCGCTCACCATCTTTCTCTGCGGCGGCCTTATTCACCGCAATGATCGTGCCGTCACCGGCAACGCTCACATGATTCGGGTTCGTGCCTGCCGGCAGGTTAGCAACCACCTTATTGGTAGCAGGATCAATAACCGTGATCGTGCCACCACCGCGGTTGGTCACATACACCCGCTTATCGGCTTTGTTGTAATGCGCATTCAGCGAACCTGCACCGGTTGGAATGCTTGCCACCACCTTCTTGGATTCGGTATTCACCACAACCACATTGCCGGAGCCCTGCGACGCAACAAAAATATTCTTGCTTGCCGGATCGTACGCAATACCCGAAGCGGATTCCACTTGGTCCTTAGGCAGATCGTAAATGGTCACCTTATCGTTATTGCGAACATCAATCTTGGCGGCCTTGGGAGCGTTCAACGAGGTGGCGAATAACTCCCCCGTCTCCTGGTTGAGCTCCAGGCTCATCACCCGTTCGAAACCAGCCAGTTTGATCCGCCGCACCGGCTCATTCTTGTCCACATCAAAAACCACTACTTCATCACCAGAGGCAGCGGAAACATAGGCCAAGCCAGTCTGCTCATCGACCACCACGTCGCGCGAGTGGGCCACGGAACCCTTTGGGAAGGTCTTCACATGGCTCAAATCATCCTGCTTATACACAGAGACGGTATTTTGCTGGGTATTCGTCACCCATACCAAACCCTTATTATTATCCAGGCCGACGCCGAAGGCAGCATAGAACTTCTCGCCGTCCTTTTCTAGCGCATCATTCTTTGCGACGACATCCAAGGTCTTAGCATCCAGCTTGTAGATCGTGGACTTATTCGTGCCTTGTGCACTAGTCACAAACACATGACCGGTCTTGTCATTCACCGCCGACTGGTACAGGCCCGACGGCAATTCCTTCTTCACGCCCGAATACTGGTCAACGTTCAAGGATTCGGTGCTGGCATTCACCTTAGTGGTGGTCTCAAGGGTCTTGGTTTCGCCACCGGCGGTGTAGGTGAAGGAAATCACCTTGCCAAACGGGGCGTCCACCGGAACCTGCACATCCTTAATAGTGACCTGGCCTTTGTCATCGGCGGTGCCCTCCTGGTTCTTTAACCAGTTCACACCCTCGGTGCCGACCGCGGTCACCTTGGCGTCTTTGGGCAGACCGGCGGCGTGGAATTCCACCTTAGAGCCAGTAGCAGCATTATTACTGACTGCACCAGCTGGGGTGACTTCGAATGGGATCTCTACGCTGGTATCCTTGGCAGTAGCCTTCACCGTGTATTTGCCGGCGGCAAGCCCCTCGGAAATGACCACAGAGCCCTGGGCTTTGCCATCGTCACCAACGGTGATGGCGCCACCCCGGCCAGCTTTTGTTTCCTGGCCATTGAAGGTAACGGTGACTTTTTCGCCCTTGGGGAAGTTGGCCAAGGAAAGGTTGACTGCTACATCACCCTTTTTGCCGCGGCGGTTATCAATTGCGGTGACCGTGGCTTTGGCTTCACCGGTGGCCTTGGACTGCTGCTCTGCCGGTTTATTGCCGTTATCGGGTTTATTATTGTCGGGTTTGTTGTTACCCTGATTGGCTTGATCTGCCGGCTTATTATCGGGCTTGTTATCAGGTTTGTTGCCATCCTGGTTATTATTGCCATTATTGGCGTTATTATCCTGATTCCCCTGGTTATTGCCGGTGTTGGCATTATTACCATTATCAGTCTTATTGTCATCTTGTTTGGGCTGGGCGGGCTTTTCCGCGGGGCCTTCGGCACCACATGGTTGGGTTGCATCCCCAGACTCATTGACCCAAATGTCAACGCTGGTAGAAACCTGCGGGCCGTTATCGTCACCCCCCAAAACCGTGATGACGTGCTTGCCTTCCTGGAATTTATCGGTGAATTCCGCCGGAAGCACCACCTTCATGGTGAAGTTACCATTCTCATCAAGAACCGAACCTGGAGCAATGAGCGTAGTGGGGGTATCACCACCTTGGTAGGCGAAGCCATCACCGGCGCTTTGATCTTTCGGCCAATCAGCCTTATTGCTGTCCAGTTTCACTGCCAGGAAAGTATCTTCAAGCTGTTCGCCGGTATCACGGTGAACACGCTTGGCAAACCCGGTACCGCTGATTTCGACCACATCACCAGGCTTATAAGTGTTCTGGTTTGCCGAAATAGCACCCTGGCCTCGTTCTTTCCGCTGCTCATGAACAATGCACTGGGTTGCGGCATTCTCTTCCGCGGCGGCATGCGGCAAGACCGTCAAACCGCCGGCGACTAACGCCAGCGAGGTCAACCCAGCAATAGCACGCTGGGTAGCAGTTCTTGCAATTATGGTCTTGTTCATAGTCACATACTTCCTCTACCATCATGCCCGGCAACAATGATGGCAAAAAGGTGCCGAACATGATGGCAGTTTGGTTGAATCAGTAAGAAAAGCATGGAGGAATTAATAGCAATCTCCAAAGAGACCACCATATGTTTATTGCCTCGTCAGCTTGCCGTTCTGAGCGTAAACAAGTTAGGCTCAATTAGCAAGAGTAAGGCATACCTTAAACTTAATAAAATACCTGATAACAGATATGCTAATCATAGTGAAGCATGTCTTTAGTTCAACCTCGATGGGCAGCATTTGCCATGGTTAATCATAAAAAGCGCCATACATTTCGATGACGATAAAAT
>CAUVMZ010000256.1:0-3065 GCA_963552855.1 uncultured Corynebacterium sp.
GGAGGCTATGGTGGTTTTGCCCGTGCCGGGCGGCCCGTAGAGGATCACGCTGGCGTCACCGGAGCCTTCGATGAGACGGCGCAGCGGTTTCCCGGCAGCCAACACATGGTCTTGGCCAGCTACTTCATCTAGGGTACGGGGCCGCATGCGAGCGGCCAGGGGCGCGGTGGGGCTCACCGCGAAATAGTCCCCGCCAGAAGACCCGGCCTTGCCTGTGGGGGCGTCGAAAAGCGTGCCGTCGGTCATGACTCCAGTCGTTTCACCACGTCGTGGGCGAATTCCGCCACCGCCGCAAACCGGGGGTCGGTGCCGCGGGCCGCGAACCGTTCCAGGGATTCAAACGTGTCATACAGGTCGAGGCGGATCAGGCGCATGTCGTCCTCATCCGGTGGCAGGGCCTCGCCGGAGAGCACTTCGGTGGCCCAGGGCGCGCTGGACTCCACCAGCCCCGCAATCAGGTCCTCGCTGTCTTTCCCGATTAATTGTTCGAATTGTTCGTTATCCATGTCGAAATGCATAAACGCCATCGAGGAAAAACACCAGGCGATCATCGCCGCCAGAATGCGGGCATTCAACCGCTGTCGATTCTTCACATTCGGCCAGATTCCCCCTACTTCCTGCACCCACGACTCGATGAACACGTCGGATTCGTTATCGGAGATGGGTCTAGTCGCCAGGTTTTGAGGAAAACCCGACACCACGCAGGCCACGTCGAACGCCGCGTCGCGGAATCCTGCCCACTCATAGTCCAGAAAGTATGTTCGATCAGAAACGATGATGTTTTCTGGTGCCAAGTCAAACGGGGTGAACGCCCGATGCTGCCCCGACACCAGCCGCCGAATCGCCTCGGCTGCAAACTCGTGCACCACGTCCGGCACCGGCACCCCCGCCGCCGCAACCAACCGCTCCCCCACCGTGATTGCCGCAGTCAGCATGTGCTCCCGGTATTTATTGAAGCTGCGCAGGTGGGAATGCTTCGACAACATGCGGGTCAATAGCACCCGAAAGTCCGATTCCTTATCGGCCGTACCTGCGTGCATTTTTCCGATCGCCCGCCCCAACGAGCGTAATAATTCCACCCGGTGCTTCGGCGTGGACCCCATGAGCAGTTCCGCGAACGTGTCACCATCGCCAGCATCGGTAATGACCAGAATTTTCTTCTCCACGTCGTGGGCGAGCAGCACCGGGCCGGGCCGATTATCCTCGTTCATGCTGGTCGTGAATTGGTAGGCCACTATTTCCCGAATCAGATTGACCTGCTCCGAAATATTCCCCACCCCTGGCACGTATTTTAAGACCACGGATCGTTGTTGCAGGAAGGGTGACGGCATCACTCGGGCACGTAAAACCACTGCGTTACCGGAACCGGACAGCACTTTCACCTCGGTGAGTACTTGGTTACCACCAAACCGTTGCGACAATAATGCCTCACCGGTTGCGACAATGTCGTGGATGAGTGTGTCATGGACAAATCCCCGACCAGGGCTAGCATTCATCAGGTTGCGACCTTTTATTGTAAAAATTGGATGATTAGGAAAGTATCAATATTTTTGGGCAGCCCAGTGCGGAAACCAAACATGTTTGGCACCCAACGAGGCTGCGGCCAAAACTGGAACCAGCGTAAGCGGGCCAATAATAAACGAGCCTACTTGAAGGTTTCCTCCCAAAGTAGGCTCGTTACTTAAGACCAAGCGAAGAATCTCTTACCCAAAACTCAAAAACCCGGCAAGCCGCTGCGGTCAATGCCGCCATCACCGATGCCGGTGCCGGCACCACTGCCCCAATAATGCAGGTCATAATGGTGATATCGACGTCAGCGAAGGTGGCGCCACCACGGCTAGTTCTTAGGATTTCTTGGGCTTAAAATCCACGCCGGTTTCGTTACGCTGCTGCGCCGAGATGGGTGCCGGGGCGTCCGTCAATGGGTCCACACCACCGCCCGACTTGGGGAACGCGATCACATCCCGGATGGAATCAAACCCACCCAGCAGGGATACAATGCGGTCCCAGCCCAGGGCCACACCACCGTGCGGCGGAGCCCCGAACGCAAACGCATCGAGCAGGAACCCAAACTTTTCCTGCGCCTCTTCCTCGGTAATACCCATCACCTTAAACACGCGTTCCTGCACGTCACGGCGGTGAATACGGATCGAACCGCCACCAATTTCGTTGCCGTTGCACACAATGTCGTAGGCGTTCGACAGGGCACTGGCCGGATCGGTGTCGAAGGTGTCGAGGCATTCGTCCGTGGGGGCGGTAAACGCGTGATGCACTGCCGTCCAGGCGGAATGGCCCAGGGCCACATCGCCGGAAGCCTTGGCCTCGGCGGAGGGTTCGAACATGGGTGCGTCAACCACCCAGGTGAATGCCCAATCCCCTTCCTTGATGAGACCAAGCTTGCGGGCGATCTCGCCCCGGGCGGCCCCCAGGAGGGCGCGGGACGCCTTGGTTTCGCCGGCGGCGAAGAAAATGCAGTCACCCGGCTGCGCCCCCACGTGTGCGGCAATGCCGTTCCGTTCCGCATCGGACAAGTTTTTCGCCACCGGGCCGCTGGCCTCGCCGTCTTCCCCAATCAGAATGTAGGCCAGGCCTTTTGCACCCCGCTGTTTCGCCCATTCCTGCCAGGCATCCAACTGCCGGCGCGGCTGGGATGCGCCCCCGGCCATGACCACGGCACCCACGTATTCGTTTTGGAACACTCGGAACGGGGTGTCGCGGAAGAACTCGGTGCACTCCACCAGTTTGATGTCGAACCGCAGGTCGGGCTTGTCGGAACCATAGTCCCGCATGGCCTCCGCATAGGTCATGCGGGGAATCGGGGTGGGGATGGTGTAACCGATCAGCTGCCACAGGGCGACCAGGATTTCTTCCACAATGGCGATGATGTCCTCTTGGTCGACAAAGCTCATTTCCATGTCGAGCTGCATGAATTCGGGTTGCCGGTCGGCCCGGAAGTCCTCATCCCGGTAGCAGCGGGCCAACTGGTAGTAGCGTTCCATGCCGGCCACCATGAGCAGCTGTTTAAACAGTTGGGGGGATTGCGGCAGTGCGTACCAGGAGCCGGG
>CAUVMZ010000257.1:0-3057 GCA_963552855.1 uncultured Corynebacterium sp.
TGTGGTGGGGTAGTCGGGGTGCCTGTTGGGTGTGGCAGGTATGGTGTAGTGCATGATTGATCTTTTTACTCTGGATCCGGTTTCGTTGACGGCTGCGTTGGTGGATGTGCCGTCGGTGTCGCATGAGGAGCGGCCGTTGGCGGATATGCTGGAGCGGGCGTTGCGGTCGATTCCTGGGGTGGAGGTGTTGCGTCATGAAAATTCGCTTGTGGCGCGCACGCAGCGTGGCTTGCCGCAGCGGGTGGTGTTGGCTGGGCATATAGATACGGTTCCTATCGCGGAGAATGTTCCTTGTGTGCGGGGGGTGAATGACCAGGGGGAGGACACATTATTTGGGTGTGGCACGGTGGATATGAAGTCGGGTTTGGCGGTGTATTTGGCCGTGTTTGCCCAGTTGGCGAATGATCCGGCGTTGGCTTACGATCTCACGCTGGTGTGTTATGAGGGGGAGGAGGTTGCGGCACGGTTTAATGGTTTGGGGTTGATTCATGGGGCGCATCCTGACTGGTTGCTGGGGGATGTGGCGTTATTGGGGGAGCCCTCGGGGGCGATCATTGAGGCGGGGTGTCAGGGGTCGATTCGGTTGCGGGTGACGGCGCATGGGGTGCGGGCGCATTCGGCCCGCTCGTGGTTGGGGAAGAATGCGATGCATGCCCTCGCGCCGGTTATCAGCAATATTGCGGCATATGAGGCGCAGGAAGTGCTTGTCGACGGCTGCCGGTATCATGAGGGCCTGAATATTGTGCATTGTGAATCCGGGGTGGCCACCAACACGATTCCCGACGAGGCGTGGCTGTTTGTGAATTTCCGGTTTGCCCCGAACCGCACTCAGGAGGAGGCGCTGGCCTATATGCTGGCGGTGTTGGATTTGCCGGAAGGGGTGGAGTATGAGATTGATGATATTGTGCCGGGGGCGCGGCCAGGGTTGGAGCTGCCAGTGGTGCGCCGGCTGGTTGCTGCGACGGGAGGTCAGGTTCGGGCAAAATATGGGTGGACTGATGTGGCTCGGTTTAGCGAGTTGGGGATTCCGGCGGTGAATTTCGGTCCGGGAGATCCGGCGTATTGTCATAAGAAGGATGAACAGTGTCCGATATGGATGATTACGTCGGTGTTTGACACGTTAATGACCTACCTACAGGCGGGAGAAACTGATGAATAGGAAGCAACCCCATGAGAAAAAGCGTTTGTTGCGGGGGCCGATGTTAGTGCGGCAGTCGGATAAGCCGGTCCGGTCCACGTACGATCAGCGGCTGTTGGAGCATGAGGCGGACCATGATTGGAATCATGCGGATCCATGGCGGGTATTGCGGATCCAGTCGGAGTTTGTGACCGGGTTTGATGCGTTGCACGAGTTACCACTGGCGGTGACGGTGTTTGGTTCGGCTCGCCATCCGGTGGGGAGCCCCTACTATGAGCTGGGTCGTACGTTGGGTCGGAAGCTGGTGGAGTCGCAGTATGCGGTGATTACGGGTGGCGGCCCAGGTGTGATGGAGTCGGCGAACCGGGGTGCGCAGGAGGCCGATGGATTGTCGGTGGGGTTGGGTATTGAGCTCCCGAAGGAGCAGGGGATGAACGAATATGTGGATTTGGGGGTGAATTTTCGGTATTTCTTTGCACGGAAGACCATGTTTTTGAAGTATTCGCAGGCATTTGTGTGTTTGCCGGGTGGTTTTGGCACATTGGATGAGCTGTTTGAGGTGTTGTGCATGGTGCAAACCGGCAAGGTGACGAATTATCCCATTGTGTTGATGGGGGTGGATTTTTGGCAGCCGTTGGTGCAGTGGTTGACGGATCGCCTGGTGGCAGAGGGGATGATTGCTGCTAATGATCTAGAATTATTCTTATTGACCGATAGTGTGGATGAGGCAGTGGCGCATATTATGACGGTGCACCAGTCGATGCGGGAGCGCACGTAGCGGCGTCGTCACGCTCGAAAAATGCTAGGGTCAAGGTGTTAGTTTTGGTTTTTATGAAAGGTCGATCGAGGCGCTATGCTGTCGTGGATTGTGCTCATTATGCTCATGGGCCTGTTTGGCGTGGTATTTTTTGCCATTTTTGCTAGCGTCTTCGGTCGTGGTGAGCAGGTACCCCCTATGGACAACACGGTGAATGTGAATGCCGCGAATCTTGCGGCGATTAAGGACAATAACCTTGACGATATTAAGTTCGCTACGGTGCTACGTGGGTATCGGCAGGACCAGGTGGATGTGGTGATTGATGCGTTGTTGACGGAGATTGCTCAGTTACGCAAGCAGGTTGCAGAGATTAATTCAACCCCGCAGTAGGTTTGCTAAATTGCGTGCTACCTGGTTGCTTTGCGACGTGTGGTGGCGGCGATGCTGGAGAAAATAGCTTTTTTATTACCCTGCATATTAGGTTATTCACCTGGTAATCGGGCTAAGATAGAAATAACGCTGTGGGCTCCCGATAGTGGGTGCCTGCGTAGAAAACTGTCGACATAGGGAATGGTGAAGTGCCCATGGCTGCTATGAAGCCCCGAACCGGTAACGGCCCAATGGAAGCGGTCATCGAAAGCCGGAAAATTGTGATGCGCATCCCCACGGATGGTGGTGGGCGATTAGTCATTGAGCTGAATAAAGCGGAGGCGGCGGAGCTGGGTCAGTTACTCACCGCTGTTGCTGAGGCTTAGGCACTTTTTAACACAAGAATAACCAGGTCTCATTGTCCCACGTTCCATATGTGATATGGGTTCGTCTTTGTGTGAGGCGAGCCCATTTTTTAGTGAGCAGACCCAAAAATAAGGAATATAATTCGTGCTTAAACATATTATTGATATTCTTGCTGATCCCATTGATGGCACCGCACTTACCGGTAATGATGATTTCACCCAATTGATTTCCGAATCCGGGCATGCTTATAACGTTGCCCCGGCCGGATATATCACGCTTGCTGGGGATAATGGGTTGCGGTATAGCGGTGATGATCTGTCGATGATTACCGCCCGGGAGACATTTCTATCGCATGGGCATTTCGCCCCATTTGTCGAAGCTGTCTCCACCACCATAGAAGACCTGTTCGATGATATTGGGTTGCCGG
>CAUVMZ010000258.1:0-3008 GCA_963552855.1 uncultured Corynebacterium sp.
ATATCTACACCCATGCTGACACTCTTTCCCTTGACGACGCTCTTCCTTTCTCGCCGCACTTCGTGGTTTTGCCGAAGCAGAATCCGACGGCATCATTCAATTCTCAACCGGTGGCGCCGAATTCGGTTCCGGCCTCTCAGTAAAGAACAAGGTAGCTGGTGCCTGTGCCCTCGCAGCCTTCGCCTACGAAGCTGCTAAGCACTACAACATTAACGTTGCCTTGCACACCGACCACTGCCAAAAGCATGTGCTTGATGAGTATGTTCGTCCGCTCATCGCTATTTCCCAAGAGCGAGTCGACCAGGGTTTGCCCCCGCTATTCCAGTCCCACATGTGGGACGGCAGCGCCATTCCGATTGATGAAAACCTGGTCATCGCCCAAGAACTCCTGGAGAAGGCCCACAAGGCCCACATCATCCTCGAAGTGGAAATCGGTGTTGTCGGTGGTGAGGAAGACGGCGTGAGTGCTCACGCTGGCGCTAACCTCTACACCTCCCCGGAGGACTTCGAAAAGACCATCGATGCCATCGGCACCGGGGAAAAGGGCCGCTACCTGCTGGCTGCTACCTTCGGTAACGTTCACGGTGTGTACAAGCCCGGTAACGTGAAGCTACGTCCCGAAGTGCTCCTCGAAGGCCAAAAGGTAGGCCGCGCCAAGCTTGGTCTTGCCGACGACGCTCTGCCCTTCGACTTCGTCTTCCACGGCGGCTCCGGCTCCGAGAAGGAGAAGATCGAGGAATCCCTCGGCTATGGTGTCATCAAGATGAACGTGGACACCGACACCCAGTACGCCTTCACCCGGCCCGTTGCTGGCCACATGTTCACCAACTATGACGGTGTGCTCAAGGTTGACGGTGAAGTGGGCAATAAGAAGGCCTACGATCCGCGTTCCTATATGAAGCTTGCCGAGCAGGGCATGGCTGACCGTGTGGTCGAAGCCTGCACTGACCTGCACTCCATTGGGAGCACCCTCAATAAGTAACATAATGTGACGGTTTCTGACCGGCACCTTTCGGCGCCACCACACATAGGTTGTGGTGGCGCTTTGATCGTCGATAAGATAATAAAAACCTATACTTTATGTCTTTTTACTGACTCACACCAGGACCCATGCCGAACCCAGTACCCAAACAAGCCAGCTACGCCAAATCCCGCATCCATGAGGGGTGGATACGACTGCAAACTAAATGGTTTTACATCCTCCAAGTTGCCATTGCCGCCGGTGCCGCCTACTGGACCGCCCATGTTGTATTCGGGCACGACATTCCCTTCTTCGCCCCCATGGCCACCATTATTGTGCTCTCCACCACTGGTGGTGAACGCTTTCGACGCTCCGTCGAGCTCGTGGTCGGTGTCAGCCTCGGGGTGGGGCTTGGCGACCTCATCATCGCCAACATTGGCAGCGGGACGTGGCAGATAGCCGTCGCCGTTGGCATTGCCATTGCCCTTGGGACCTTCATCGACCGCAGTGTACTTCTCGCCAACCAGGCAGGTTTCGCCTCCGTGCTGGTGGCCACCATATCCCCACCCGGCAGCGGGGACGGAATTGAACGCATGACCGACGCCTTTATCGGCGGTGTGGTCGGGCTCATCGTTATCGGACTCTTCCCCGAATCCCCCCTGCGGGCGGGCCGGCGAGAAATCGCCCGACTCATGGGCATCACCTCCAACGTGCTCCGAGATGTGGCTGCCGCCCTCCACAGCGGCGACATCATCGTGATCCGTCACGCCCTCCAGAACGTTCGTGGTACCCAAGGCCGCATTAATAACATGATTGCCGCAACAAAAACAGGGGAAGAAAACCTGTCCGTCAGCCCCATCTTGTGGCGGCAACGTGGCAAGATCCGTTCCCTGAAACGCATCCTGCACCCTGTCGATAATGCCATCCGTAATACCCGGGTGCTCGCTCGCCGCGCACTTGTGCTCTCCGAAGACAACGACACGGTCTCCGAAGAACAAATTGCCATCATTTCTGAACTCTCCGATATTGCGGCGGAACTAGAACGCCTGTTTGAAGGTGCGGATCGGGGACATGAGGTTATGCCGCAGCTGATTAACCGACTCCGTAAGCTGGGCAGTCGCGTCGGCCTGGAGATTGCCGAAGGACGGGTGCTCTCCGCGCAGGTCATCCTGGGCCAATCCCGATCCATCATCGTGGACCTGCTGCAAATCTGTGGTCTATCGCGGAAATCGGCTGCGGCGGTGCTGCGCCCCACCTCGCAGCATCCGGCCCAACCCCCGGAAATCTGGGATATGGATATCGAAGACTAGTCGTTAATACCCAAGGGGCATGGGGGCACCACTGGGAATACTGGTAGCGCCCGGAATATTGGAGATACCTTGGAGCGTCGAATAGATCATGCTCATGAGGAGCGTAAACCAGCTGAGGAACGCTATGAATGCGATCACCGCAACGATGACCCGGATGATGATGGCCCATATGCCGAACTTTTTGGCCCGCCGCGCCGTATCGATGGCACCGTTGTAATCGCCGATAGCCCACAAAACATCCACCCGTGACGACAAAAGCATTGCGGCGAGAGCCAGTGGGAAAAACCCAAAAATGCACGAGATTACGGATAAAACCAGGTAATCGTTCGGCTTGCCCGACATTGGGGCTTGCCGGGAGTTGCCCTGGAGCGGGAGGCTTGTTGCACCCGTACCATAGCTGGAGTCGAAACCCGGCTGATAACTGTTGGTCATGAGATCACACTCGCCTTTGAGTAGAAGTTATTGGTCACATGTGAAAGCCATAGGGCGAATGATTTGTTCCCAACCATAACTCTTATTCGGATGACATCCCGTGATACGGGCATGAAGAAGCTTATTCAGCCGCTGGGAAAACTCATCCACAGAAACAGGTAGAAAATCAGAAAGAAAATGCTATCTAGCTTGGTCTTCCTTACCTGCAGAGACTAGTCATGTTTGGGAACGCTGAATAAGCTTCTAGATGCGACAGGGATGTTATTACCCCCAATATGATTGAATCATTGACTTCTCAGGTAGCG
>CAUVMZ010000259.1:0-2964 GCA_963552855.1 uncultured Corynebacterium sp.
ATAGGCATAAGACACACAATAACCATAAAATAATCTCACCATAATCACGAGAAATAACATGGATATCAAAATTGGTTTTTCTGATTCCCCTAGGGAATTGGTCATCACCTCTACAGAATCCCGCGAGCTTATGTCCACCAAAATCGCGGCGGCTCTTAATAACAGTAAGGGGGTGTTGGAACTAGAAGATGACAAAGGCAGTCGATACCTCGTGCGCAATGAGCGTATCGCCTATGTTGAAATCGGCTCTGCCACCACCCGTCAGGTTGGGTTTGCTGGGGCCTAATGGCTCAACCAACCTTAAAGGCGCATCCATTTTACGGGTGCGCTGACCTGCACGTTCTGCCGTGTCCATTATCCTACCTGCTATTTCCCATGTCATCTCGCAAGAATCAGGCACCCAGCTGTGAATACACGAAACCAATTCGACGACGACGCTGATTACGATCATTACGACGACTACACCGGCTACGAGTACGACCAGTACGGTAATTATGACGACAATCGTTATGGTGACGGCCACTACAACAATGGTCATTACAGTGGTGAACAGTATGACGACAGAGCGTATGTTGCTACTCAGGCACGGCGAAATAACGGTGATGACAGGACGCATCTTAGGCAGCAGGGTCGACATGGGCAATCCGGAGTGGCAAATCCCATGAATCGTGTCACGCCAGGAAGGTCTTCCCGACGTGGTGCCACTACATCAGAAGGATCGTCATCGAACGGTGCCGCGCCGGGTCGAATGCCACGGGGTCAGCGTGCTCATAACTCTAGGTCCAATTCTGCAGGGACTCTTGGGCAACGTCTGAAGAATAGTTCGATCATTCAGGTGATTAAAAAATTCGTGTCAGCCTACGGCTGGCGAGCTTACGCAATCCCGCTATTGACGATCGTTACTGCTTGGGTGCTCATTGATGTTGCCTCCTCGTCAAGCAGTCAGGAACAGCTTGATACAGTCGGTCGAGCTGTGGCAACTCAAGCAGCTAAACCCACAGGGAAGGAAGGACCTGATCCGGCGAAAACTCCCTTCCCAAAGCTATCTCCTACGGAATTGCCGGCTGGCGGAAACTTCACTCTGACTGGGGATGGTACTTATCGGGTTGTGGGCACTCCGGGGGCGCAGTCTGGTGAAGGAAAGAAGAAGACTTTCAAATATGTGATCGAGGTGGAAAATGGGGTAGATACGGCAGCCTATGGTGGTGATGATGCCTTCGCCACCATGGTTGATGCTACCTTGACTAATGTGAAGGGCTGGACTCATGACAAGGATTTCCGCTTCGAACATATTTCCGAGACAGCGGATTTAAAGCCGGATTTACGGATCCAATTGACTAGCGTGGAGACCACCCATAAAAACTGTGGCACTGATATCGCCATGGAGACGTCATGTTTTTCTTCCGAGGGGAATCGGGTGGTGATTAACGAGTCCCGATGGGTACGCGGCGCCACCACGTTCCAGGGAGATTTGGGCAGCTATCGGCAATACCTACTCAACCATGAGGTGGGTCACGGAATTGGGTATGCCAACCACGAGCCCTGTGGGGGGCAAGGGAAACCGGCACCAATTATGATGCAACAAACTTTGAGCGTGAGTAATACGGAGCTTTATAAGATTGACTCGCAAGAGGTGTACAAGGATGATGGCCTGGTGTGTGTGACCAATCCTTGGCCATACCCGCAACAATAATGGTTTCGCTGCGGAACACTATGCATGAAAGCTCCCTCTCTGCCCGTTGTAGCTTTATCGAGTCCCCGTATGTCTTGATTGCTCGGCAGAAAGGGAGCTTCCGGTTTGGACGGGATGCCATTGGCCCAGGATATACCAGGAAATAACGAGGGATCATCAGGATATCCCATGCATTTTTCATGGTTTTCGGGGGTCAAGTGTTTTCCAAAGCTCCACTTTCAACCTAAATGGGTAATTCTGGGGTTGTTTGGTGCAGAAGTGGAGCTTTCACCTTGACAAAAGGCCCATGTCGATGCCTTTGGTTGGCGATTTTGACAAGAAAACCATAAAACCCGCGGGACGAAAGCTCCACTTTTGAACGATGCTGTAGGCCTATGGTTAGGATCGTGGCGGAAGTGGAGCTTTCACCTTGACCGTCAGGCTACCGCCTAGTCAATGCCGCAGCTACGACTATCATGACCGGTCACCAACGAGGTGTTCACCGGCGCATTCACCAGCTACCACATGATCACTGGACAGCTAGCGCTCACCAGATTGTCTTACTCCTTCCTCGGATTTGAATTCGAACATTGGAGACCCGCAACGTTGTCGACTGATGGGTTTTCTCCAGGACATCATGAACCCAACTTCATAACTCAAAATATGGCGATCATAATTTTTATAACAAAAACTCTCATTCCCATGTCGTCAACCAGAACTTCTTTCCGATATTGCGCTGCTAAAGCCGGGTTTTTATAGTGCTGGGCCTTATGCTTACACCATGACACACAATGATCATCACCCCCACCCTTCCCAGACCCTAACACCACATACACGGCCCCAATTAGAACTCATCACCAATGCTAATTATCGTGAACCGCAACACCAAACACCTGGGATATCAACCTGCAGCGGAGCAGCGCACGGTGGTTTCCTTTCCCGTGATCCTGCAGTATTACCCGATCACGTTCGTGATTCCTTTCACGTGGATGCTACCTCTTCGGCAAAACGACTGGGGTTACCCTGGGATTATGGTTGGCTGGTCCAAAACATAGTGTTAATCCCGGTCATTCACCCGGATCGTGCCGCCTGGTCATCACGGTTACGAGAAAACCTGAAGGTTGATGGTGTACGTATCGTCACCCCGGTACGCACTACCGATGGTCGATTTATTAATGCTGGGTGGCGGGCATCCGTTTTCGTGCCGGGAGAATTAGGGTGGCGGGGAGACGAAACCATTGCGGCAGCCTTGCGGTTAGACAAGGCGCTGGCCCAAGTAACCATTCCTGACA
>CAUVMZ010000260.1:0-2925 GCA_963552855.1 uncultured Corynebacterium sp.
CTGCCTTGGGGCGTCGTAAAGCAAGAAGCAATGTTTCACGTGAAACATCACGAAACTAACCCCACACGCCTCGGATATAGCTGGGAGCGACCGGCCAATCTTCGGAAGGAAGGCCAAGCTCGCGGGCGGCACGGAGGGGCCACTGGGGTTCGAAGAGTGCGGCGCGCCCAACGTCGATGGCGTCCGCCAGGCCGTCGACAAGCACCTGCTGGGCGGTGAGCGGATCCCCCAATTCACCAACGGCAACAACGGGAATGCCTGCGGCCTCACGGACAGCATTTGCCAATGGAACTTGGTAACCGGGGCCCGTAGAAATAGGGGCAGGAACGAGCCCACCACTGGAAACGTCGATCATGTCTACCCCGTGTTCCCGGGCAAGCGTCGCCAACTGGATCGTTTCAGGGATACCCCACGACTCCACGCCCGGCATATTTTCCAGCCAATCAGTTGCAGACAATCGAAGCAATAATGGCATGTCAGCAGGGATAACCTCGCGGATGGCATCGATAATTTCAACCACGATCCGGACCCGATTATCAAAACTACCACCATAATCATCAGTACGATGATTCGACACCGGGGAAAGGAACTGGTGCAACAGGTAGCCGTGAGCACCATGAATCTCGACCGTATCAAACCCAGCAGCAACCGCCCGGCGCGCCGCAGCCTGGAAATCCGCAACAACGGCAGCAATATCCGAAACGGTCAACTCCTGCGGCGGCACATACCCGGGGAAAGGCTCCGGGCTGGGGGCCTTTGTCACCCAACCGCCTTCTTCCAGGGGAACCGTACCACTGGCATACCCGGGCAGCCCAGGGAAACTAGAAGCTTTACGACCAGCATGGATGAGCTGCACGCCGATCGCTGCTTTCAGGGAATGGGCAAATTTCACAATGGGCTTCCATGCTTCGGCCTGCTCATCGTTCCAGAGGCCAACACAGTTCGGGGTAATCCGGGCTTCCGGAGATACACCGGTTGCCTCAACCATGATGAGTCCGAAGCCGCCAGCGGCCCGAGCGCCATAATGTACGAGGTGCCAGTCGGTAGGAATGCCGTCTTCACCAGCCTGATATTGGCACATTGGTGGGAGGAAAATGCGATTTTTTATAGTGAGCCCGCGGAGAGTGAGGGGAGCAAAAAGGGGACTGATAGTCATTCCCTGATGCTACCTGCGATAACGGTAAGGCGCCAGTATTTCATGCAGGCCCATACCGCCACCGAACCTAATGTTTGCGCTGTTCAGAGTACGTAACCAGACTGTAGAATGTTACATTGACCACTATTACGGTCGCCCAGCTATTGCCAGTCCGGCACCGCCGACTGCGGTCCGCCAGGGTCCACCCAGCTTGCCACAACGCAGCCAGGTCGATTTCGCCGCGCCGGGTCCACCTCGCAGGTCCCACCACCACGCACGCCACAATCCACCATACCCCAACCCACATCCCCAATCACGCATGTAACCAGCAATTTTCCCGAGATTTCTCACCTGACACCATAGAATATAACTATGCTTAGCAAGTTTGGTAGCAAGGTGAGTTCCAGATTTGGCAGCCTGGATCCGCTCATCATTTTTATTGTGTTGGCGGTGATTGTTGCAATCTTTTTCCCGATTTCGGGGCAGCCCGCGGAGTGGTTTAGTACCGCCACCGTCGTTGCTGTGGCTGTGCTATTTTTCCTTTACGGTGCCCGATTATCCACCAGGGAGGCACTGGATGGGTTAACGAATTGGCGGTTGCACGCAACTATTTTGGCGTTTACGTTTGTGTTATTTCCGCTGATCGGAGTGGCATTACGGCCGGTGGGCATGGCATATAATCCAGAGCTGTACATGGGGGTGTTGTATTTGACGCTGGTCCCATCAACGGTGCAGTCGTCGGTGGCGTTTACGTCGATTGCGCGTGGCAATGTTGCGGGGGCGATCGTGAGCGCGTCGGCAAGCAATGTGCTTGGCGTGGTGGCGACACCGGCATTGGTCATGTTGCTCATGTCGCAGCGCAGTGGCGGCGGCAGCGGTGTAGTTATTGATGCGCATGTGTTTGGTGATATTGCGCTTCAGCTGTTATTGCCGTTTATTTTGGGGCAGTTCGCCCGCCGGTGGGGGAGCGTGGCGGAGTTTGCGGCACGGAAGGCAACGAAGCTGGTGGACCGCGGGTCGATCGTCATGGTGGTATATTCGGCATTTTCGGCCGGGGTAGTTGCCGGGGTGTGGTCAACAATTGGGGTGCGGGACATCATGATTTTGTGCATATTTTCGGTGGTTTTGGTGGCCTTTATGCTGTGGTTGTCTCGGTTTGTAGCATTGCGGCTAGGGTTTGACGATGCTGACATGAAAGCGATTCAGTTCTGCGGTTCGAAGAAATCATTAGCGTCTGGTTTACCCATGGCTGCGGTAATTTTCGGGAGCTCGTCGATTGGTTTATTAATTGTCCCCTTGATGATCTTCCACCAAATCCAGCTCATGATGTGTTCGTGGCTAGCCTCACGCTACGCTCAACTACCATAAGTGCTATGTCTACGTTATATATTCGGGTTGATTTGACCGTACCGCAGATTGGCGTGAGCACGCATATTGCCGAGTTGGTGGAGCAGTCGCCTCAGTTGTGTGCTATGCAACGCATCATCGAGCTTGATCCCAGCGGCGCAATCCAAGGTGCCGCAACGCCCAAAGTCACCGTGGGAATGGCAAGTGCGCCCGAGCCGATTGTGCCGCACCCTGACACGTATGCAGACTTCCCCGACATTACGAGCACCCCCATTGACGTGGAGCTTTTCGACGCCCTCTGGGCCGAAGCCATCGCCAAGTTCCCCGAGCTCGCCTAATCTCTAGCCTGTCGACGCCCACCTCTCGGCAATGAGAGGTGGTAGGTGGGCGACACGCCAAGAACACATACCCTCCTGTCCTCCCACAGGTCTTTCCACATCACC
>CAUVMZ010000261.1:0-2925 GCA_963552855.1 uncultured Corynebacterium sp.
GAGAAAAACAGCAACGATACCACCATGCCCAGCGAAAACTGCCGCAGGTGCACATTCTGATCCCGAAACTTCCGCATCCCCGACACATACAGGAATGCATATAATGCGGCAGCCAGCACCAGAGCCGGAAAACCCCAGGCAGGCCAGCCAGACGTGCTCATCAGGCTCAATGGCAACAGCACAAGCGTGGTCGCCACGGCCACCACGATCGCACCCAGCACATGAATGCCCTGCCGCACCGATGCGAGCGACTCAGGAATATACAAATAACCCAGCACAAACGCTACGATCGCAATGGGCACGTTGAAGAGAAACACCAGCCGCCAGGACAAGTGAAAAACATTCCAGCTCACCAAGACACCACCCAATAATGGGCCGGCGATCGCGGCAAGGCTGAGCACGATACCGTACATGTCAAACACCGCCGGTTGCTTCGCCTGCGGCACCGAGGCCTTAATGATCCCGAAAATTTGCGGAATCATCAACGACCCAACCAGGCCTTGGATAAATCGGAAAATCGCCAAGGCCATCCCGGTGGATGCTACAGCGCATAACACCGTAGTCACGATGTAGCCTGCGACACCAATCAGGAACATTTTGCGGCGACCGTATTGGTCACCAAGCTGGCCACCCAGGGCTAAACCCGCCCCCAAAGCCAGCGTATTACCAATGCTCACCCATTGCAGCACGGTGTGTGACGCGCCAAGTGAACTGGCAATCGAGGGAAACGCAACACTCACACTGGTGTTGTCGGTAAGGTCAAGGAAAGCGGCAAGAAACACTGCCGAAATCCCCACGATAATCTGTCGCATGACAGACCTCCATTAGGTTGTTGTGGACACATGACCTGGCGCCCCGTTCGCCAGCTAGCCACCGACCGACATGCGTAAACAACAACCATGAAGTTATTACGGCCCAATCTACTATCAAATTCTCTCTCATACCAATAACAACTGCTACCTGCCAGTGTGTGTTATGATCGGTGCCATGCGGCTATAGATTCTCGACAACCCCATGTCTGCGGCGATTCCCGCCCGGTGGGCCCAGCTATTCTTCGAGGTCTATTATCATGCCCGCCAGCTTTGCTCATTTACGGTTCGATGGCGTATCCGCTTCCTTTGGCACTCATCGTGTGCTCACCAATGTGTCATTTACCGTACCCGCCCAAGGCGTCACCGGGATTATCGGAGAAAACGGGTGCGGCAAATCCACCCT
This sequence comes from uncultured Corynebacterium sp., assembly GCA_963552855.1. GTDB lineage: Bacteria > Actinomycetota > Actinomycetes > Mycobacteriales > Mycobacteriaceae > Corynebacterium. The sequence goes on from CAUVMZ010000261.1 coordinate 1,216, forward strand.
GTTACGGCTCGCCGCCGGCCTTATGCCTGTCGACGCCGGAACGATCACCGCCGTCGGCCCAGGCGGCACACGCCCCCGCATTGGTTTTCTCCCCCAAACCCCACAAGTCGCACCCCACGAAACAATCGAACAAACACTCGAATCAGCCATAGCTTATCTACGATCCATAACCCGCACGATCGAACAGGCCACAACTCTGCTGGCACACTCCGATTCGGCGACCGAAGGGACCAAGGCCGCGGAGGCCTATGCCGCAGCGTTAGAGCAGGCAGAACGCCTGAACATCTGGGATATTGACGCCCGAGTCGACGCCATGCTCGATGGGCTAAGGCTGGGTCACCTGCCACGCCATCGACCTACCAGTCACCTGTCCGGCGGGCAACTCTCCCGCCTGGCATTGGCCTGCGTACTCCTATCTAACCCAGATATTCTCTTGCTCGACGAACCCACCAATCATCTTGATGACGCAGCCACCAATTATCTCCAGGACATGGTGTCCCACTGGCAAGGGCCGGTGCTGATTGTGAGCCACGACCGAAGCTTCCTTGATAATGTCGCTACCAACCTGGTGGACTTAGACCCCCGACCACTCCCCCACCGACAAGACGACGCGATCGAATACAACGGCATCACCCGGTTTAGCGGTACCTATAGTGACTACTTGCAGGTTCAGCGCGACGAACGCCGCCGGTGGGCCCAACAATACCGAGATGAACAGGCGGAATTACGGCAGCTTGCGGATATGGTACGCGATAGCCACAGCGTGGGCCACGGCCATGAAATACCGCGAACCGAATCCCGAGCAGCCCGAAAATTCTATGCCGATCGCAACGCCAAAGTAGTGTCGCGCCGGGTGACCAATGCCCGCTCCCGACTCGCCACACTGCAACAGCAGCAGGTCAGTAAGCCACCACGAGAGTTACAGTTCGCAGGTTTTACGGCAGCGACTGGGATTGGAAATAGCGCTACCGCTGGTGGTCTTGGCGAGCTTGGTGGTGACAATGCGGTGCTTGCGGCCTCGAACGTGAGTGTGTCACAGCGGCTATTGCTGGTGTCCCTTGCGATTGAGGCTAGGGACCGCTGGCTGATTACCGGCGCCAACGGGGTAGGCAAATCCACATTATTGCAGGTGCTGGCTGGTGAATTGCCACCCACATCGGGTTATGTGACCAGGCTTGACGACGTGCGGGTGGGATTGCTCACCCAAGAGACTCGGCTGCCGAGTCCACCGGCCACCCAGCGGTGGGAACAGTCACTTACATCGCAGAAAAACGCGGTTTGGTGGACCGCTCGTCGGGCCTACGAACATGCAGTGGGGATCGACCGTGCGACCGAGGTACCGTTAAGCACCTTCGGATTGTTGGCCGCCCGGGATGAAAACCGGGTGGTGACTGAGCTAAGTGTGGGCCAGCAACGCCGACTTGCGCTTGCTATTTTGTTGGCAAACCCACCTGAGGTGTTATTGCTGGATGAGCCAACCAACCACCTATCACTGCGGCTAGTAACCGAGCTTGAGCAGGCGATTCCTAACTATCCAGGTGCGATTATTGTGGCGTCGCATGACCGATGGTTGCGAAATACTTGGCAGGGAAAACGATTGCATCTGGCCGAATAATAGCCACATGGGGTTGACAGTCGGGGTGGATTTGCTACGCTATGAATGAATATAAAAAATATTCATTCATGAATTGGCGCAGGTATACACATGCA
>CAUVMZ010000262.1:0-2812 GCA_963552855.1 uncultured Corynebacterium sp.
CTAGAAGAAAAGCCCCCAAAGCTTAAAAATAATTAGAATATCGTTACAGTTAGGTAAACTTCTACCTTTAGTAAACCTATCGTTATGCTCGGGAAATGGCTTTAATTAACCAATAATGCAGCTGAAGGCAATTTTATACCTGATTCCACAACAGCCATCAAGGTTAAGTTTTTACTAAGTGCAAACGGGGGTAGTTTAAGGCTTTTATCATGAGAATCAGACGCATGTTGGCGGGTTTTTCGGCTCGCCGACATACACCGGGCGGGCGTCGACAGGCAATGGGTGTTTCAAGATGTCGTAATACACGTCGTCCACGACCACGTATTCGCCGCGGATCGTGCTGGGCGCCAGAGTGATCGCATAGAAATTCAAGGCGCTGCCATAAGGGTCGGCGTCGGCAGGGCTGTAGCATTTGGTGACGGTAGTTTGGGTGAGCGCCTCGACCATCCCGTCGTCGCGTGCGGTTATCCGAAAAATGTTCATGGTGGTCACCGGCTGGAGATGCGCATAGGGGCCGTGCCGCTCCATGTTAGTGCGTTCGTGCGTGGTAAACGACGCCCGATCCGGCGGCATACCGGGAAGCGACTTGCTGGAATTGGGGCAATGCTCTAGGCTGCAATTTTCATCCATCCATTCGGCGTCCAAGATCGCCTCATACTTTTCGACGGCAACCCCTACCGCACGGATGCGTTGACGCTCTTCCTCGGAATAGAACGGCACCATGTGAAGCACATAGGCCACGGCGCTGACCAGCCACAGGAGAAAACCAACGGCGACAAATTTCTTATTCACCACAGTAGTATTCTTGTGCGCAATCATCTTATCGGGAACCTACGGAACAGGGCGGGTCGGCTTTGCGATTGCCTCTGTACAGGGTTGGGGCGTATGGGGATATCGGGTTTTCCGTCTCTCCGAAAAGCTTGTCTGCGATAACAACGTATTCGCCTTTGATGGTACTGGGCGCCAAAATTATTCGGTGGATGTCAGAGCTACTGCCATAACTTTCTTCGAAGAGTCCTGATGAATAGCATTTGGTCACCGTCGTATTCACGATGGCTTCCACCGTCCCATCACTCTGCTTCTTCGTGTGTTTCACCGAGAACCTGGTGGACGCAGCGGGGCCTCTGAAGCCTTTGTTTTCCACAATGAATCGCTCGTTCTCGGTGAACAGGCCCCGGTCCGCAGGCATGCCGGGAAGCGACTTGCTGGAATTGGGGCAGTGTTCCAGGGTGCACTGTGGATCCGTCGACTCGGCGTCGAGCACATCCACATATTTTTGCACCGCAACACCAACCACCTGTGCCCGCAGGTAATAACTACCAAGCCAATACGCACTCATAAACCATAAAGACAGTACCAAAACAATAATGATGTTTTTCTTCATACGATCACGTGCTAGCGCATTCGGGCTTCTTTACTGTGTTATGGTACAGGGAATGAAACCCCTCGGGTAACCGCTCCCGAACCGGATCGATGCTGGAATCCTGCAATACCACATAGCCTTCCTGGCTAGGAGTAAGGATCATCCGATAATAATCGGAACTACTGCTGTAGGGATCCTTACTACCCGGATACAGGCATTTGACGGTAGTAATCTCCGCAATGGCAACCACCATCCCATCGGGTTGCTGCGCAACACTGTACAACCGCACCCTGCTCACCGGTCCGCGATCCATGGCTCGTCTGCCCCTGTGGCCTTCGAGGTTAGCACGCTCTTGCGTTGTGAATAATGCTCGATTCTCCGGCACCCCGGGAATTGATTTACTCGATCGTGGGCAATCATCCACCCAGCAATCATGATCCGTATATTCAGCGTCGAGAACCGACATGTATTTTTCTATCGCTTCACCAACCGCTCGATCCATCTCCGGACCGGCAGAATATTGTTTTAGAAGCACCATTTTATCCGCGGGAACCACTTCATCCTCGTAGAAATAGCAGCTCACAGCCACTGCCGCCACGACCAGGAATAGTGAACCGAAAACCACCCACCTACCCCAGTGGCGCTTCTTCACAGAGGCTGCTAGCATCGTGTTTCCTTGCCTTTCCCCACATAGAGTGGTTGGAAGGATTCGGGGTATTCTTGAGCCTCGTGCCGGTCTAAAATCGCGTCTTCGACCACCACATATTCGTGTTGATTCAAGGTACTGGGCGCCAGAATCATCCGGTGAGGATCGGTCACAATCATGTACGGGTTTTTAGTTTCTGGATAGGCGCATTTGGTAACCATCACATCGACGATGGCTTCCACTGTCTTGTCGGGCCGCTGTGCCACACTGTAGATACGAATGGTGCTAGCAGACTCAGCACCCGGCCACCAGCCCAAGAGGAATCGTTCCGCTTCGGTAAATAGCGCCCGATCTGCCGGAACCCCAGGGATTGATTTGCTGGAGGTTCCGCAGTGTTGCAGGGTACAATCCAGGTTTTGGGGTTCCGCATCAATGACCGACTCATAGTTCTCTATTGCCGCACCAACCAGCTGATTAGTGGCAGGACCAGCGGAATACTGTTCAGGGTAGGTTGGATGCAGCAGCTTATATTGTTGCCGCTCGGAAATGACGTAGCCGACCACTAACACCAGCATAAGAAACACTATCGTCCCAACGATCACGATCTTTTCCCAATGCGCCAATACTTTCATTATCTAGCACCACACCCGCGACCATCTAGCAAATGATGGCCAATCTGCTTACCAATAGAATTTTTAAAGAAAACGTATCACACCAGCAGGAAACCCCATTTTACCATTACCAATGGTTATCTAGAAGGCAGATTCATTGTTTTACACCCCTCCTATGAAGCTTTTGATCTC
>CAUVMZ010000263.1:0-2804 GCA_963552855.1 uncultured Corynebacterium sp.
AGGTTATAAATATTAAATTCACGCGATATCACTCCCCCATTTTTCATCGACAGCAACGGATCGCTCAAAATAATATGGTTGATTTTATAGCCATCGCCACTTTATCATCGCCATAGATGATCCAGGCGACCAAGTAAAATCGTGAGCTTTACGACGCACCCCCGGGCACCGTTGCCAGCAAAATTACCAGTTACCTTCTTAAAGTCCTCGCTCAGGAGGAGATTTCATCCAGGATGCCCCTATTCATACCCCGATGTATTTTACTTCTAAACCGTGGTATTTGCCGCACACCGTTGGCCTATATTTAGTGTCACTTTAGCCTAATAAGGTATAGCTATGTTTCTATTCATCAAAATTGAAATACAAATTGACCCCCACCAACTTCTTCTCGTGTTCATGAACATAAAAATGTAGCAACGTGAAAAATCACGTTGCTACAGTGTGCGCCACAATGAATTATTTAGAACTTAAAGCCCTGAAGCCATTCCTTCGGGATCATACCTTGCTGTGCCAGGAGACCGACCACACCTGCAATGATGGCCGGGATGCCGATGGCTGCGGCGACTGCGAACAGAATGCCCTTGGTGTTGCCCTTCAGGCTGCCAAAGAACTTATTGAAGTCGGACTTGCCATTGCCGTCACCAGGCTTGCCTGGTTCAGTGGGCTTGGTGGACTCGGAGGGTTTGCCTGGTTCAGTGGGCTTGGTGGACTCGGAGGGTTTGCCCGGTTCAGTGGGCTTGGTGGACTCACCCGGCTTAGTGGTGGGCTTCCCCGGCTCGGTGGGTTTCGTAGTGGTGGACTCACCTGGCTTGGTGGTGGGTTTAGCCGTAGGTTCAGTGGAGGGATCGGCAGGATCCTCTGGCTCTTCTGGAGCCGGCTTTTCTTCCTTTTGGAGGGTATAGCTACACGGATCACCTTCTTTACCAGTGTCATTCACCCAGAAGTCAACGCTACGGCTGAGGGTTACTTCCTGGTCATTATTATCATCGGTGCCGGAAAGGGTCAGGACGTTCTTGCCCTTGAACAGACCACCTTCACCAATCTCTGACGGAAGCTGAGCCTGGACTCGAATAATGCCTTCCTTGGCATGTCCCCGATCATCCACATTTTCGATAATCAGCTTATTACCATCAACATGTACGCCTTCGATGCCTTCCTGGTCAGGCCAGGCAAGACCGGTCACATCATTCCCATTCAAGGTCAAATAGGGATCCTTGAGGAGTTCCAGATTCTTAGCGGAAATCTCCAAAACACCACCGGGCCAGTAGGTGTTCTTATTCAAGGCCAGGTTGGAGTCTTCGAGACCCAGGTTCTTGGGGCCAACGAAGCTGCCGTTGCATTCTTTGATTTCTTGAGCACCGGCAACCGAAGGTACCACGGTCAAGCCGCCAGCAACCAGGGCCAATGATGTGAGACCGGCAAGTGCCCGTTGGGTGGCCTTTCCGGCAAATACGCTCTTGCTCATGAGCAGTCCTCTCGTAGAGAGGTAAATAGTGGGGGTAACCACCATTTACCTTTACAAAATAGATAAAACTGAAGAAAAGCGCGGAAGAACCGATAGTATATAACGAATAATCATATGCGATCAGCTCTGGATTCGCTTATGGTCATGAGCATAAGCAGACCGACTAACGAAGCGCAAGGGGGGAATTCTAGTTCAAATCTGATAAAATCCCACATAGCAAATATGCGCACAATGTGGGGAAATATTCTTTTGGGCACAAGCCTCTCGGATATTTATCACGCTAGAACATAAGAATTAGCTATACATACAATCGTTCCCGAAGAATAAAAATCTCCTTAAAAGCCTCCCGTCAATTCATGTAAAATATTTCAAAAATTACCCCCATAATCCTGTTAATCAGAAACTGCGAACCGATAGATTTTTTGCTGTTAGCCCCAAATTGCCCATATTTTTAGGGGCTCTGCTCCACAACAAAAACAGCGATGCGGATTCGCATCGCTGTCAAAAATAACGGTTTTAGTTCAGTATTAGTGGTTATCGGCACCACAGAAGGCGGCGCTTTCACCAGATTCGTTCACCCAGAACTCAACATTTTTCATGATGGTGGGTCGACCACTGTAGTCGATGCCTACAAGGGTGATGGTGTGCTTACCTGCGGTGAAGTCGTCGTCAAGCTTGGGCAGCACCACCTTGGTGGTAAAGGAACCGCCAAGATCGGAATCGCGCAGGTACAGGGCCTGATCGTAGTCGTCATAGATCTTCAGGGAGCTGCCGGCACTCTGGTCTTTCGGCCAGTTGGCGGTATTGGAATCCAACGACAGGTAAGCGTCGATAAGCGGCCGGAAACCGGTACCGGTAAGAGTCACAACATCGCCCGGCTTATAGGTGCTTTTGTCGGCAGTCATCGTACCTGCACCTCTTTGCGCGGGTGCACCGGCATTGACATTGCAGGTGCCGGCATGCTCGGCGGCAAAGGCGGTAGGAGCAGCCAAAATACCACCAGCCATGAGAGTCAACGACATCAATCCAGCAATAGCACGTTTCATAGCCATACCTTTCTGATTGCACGACAAATTGTCGCGGAGGATTTACAGATTTGAACAGAGGAAAGAAGAAGGAGACAAGCACAACGAGGGAAAATAGCAACAAACAAATAATGTTGTATTATCACTACCCATTTTGCTTATGAATCTTGAGTTTAATGGAACTACCCCCGATTCGCAAGGGAAAAACCCTTCGAAAACCCGGTAAAAAACTAGATACCTAAAGAACACGATCCAGTATTGTCACCCATAGTTATCACATAAGACAATGTAAATCACATATACTGGTAGATGTT
>CAUVMZ010000264.1:0-2790 GCA_963552855.1 uncultured Corynebacterium sp.
GCTCAACTTTGCGATTTTTCACGCCTAGAGATTCCATCCTGGTGTCTCGGATCTCACCATGGCATCCCTCCGCTTCCTTTCTGCGTTAGCTTGGTTTCGCGTCAAAGCAGGCCGCTGCGCTCGGTTCCAGGGAGGTTTCCCAGCTAACGCCCGAACTGGACATTTGGGTTGGGATGAGCTGGCCTCACCTGGTTTCCCGCCTTTTCCCAGCCCGAGCGTTAGCTTGGGTTCGCGTTGGGGTGGCTCGGAAACCAGCCTGATTTTTACGATTCCCAGCTAATGGTTTTTGGACGGTCTGCCAGGCCGCCAAGTATGCCTCTCCCACGGGATCCCTCACCACACCCCCTCACGCGTTAGCTTGGTTTCCGTTGGTTTGGCCTGGTTTTGGCCTGCTTCGGGGAGGTTTCCCAGCTAACGCTCGGGCCGCCCACGCCCACTGCGACGCCTGTGGCGTCCCTGGGGTTCCGGGTGCTCCGGGCGGTTGGTGCTTTGGGTGAGGGCTTTCCACTCATTCCACCCACTCCACTCCCGGTACCCGCCGCCCAGAGCCAGCCTCAAGCCCCAACCCCAAGCGTTAAACCTCAAGCTCATTCCGTTGGGGGAATGACAGATTCAAACTCACCGCTTGCTAAGATATCTTCCTATGACCACAGCCCGCTCTCTCACCACGCTCTCCGGTGTTATATCAGCAGTCGTTGTTGCCGCCCTCGGGTTTTACGGTGGCTGGCAGCGTCGCTGGATGAGCGATGACGGGCTGATTGTGTTGCGCACGGTCCGTAACCTTCTTGCTGGGAACGGGCCGGTTTTTAATGCGGGGGAGCGGGTGGAAACAAACACCTCCACCCTATGGCAATACATTATTTATATTGGCGCATTGATAAGTGGTTCCCGGTTGGAGACTATTGCCTTGTGGGCGGCGTTGGTCTTCACCACCGTGGCCCTGTTCATTGCGGCCGTGGCCACCGCGAAACTCTATCAGGGCAATAATCGGCTGCTGCTCCTGCCTTTTGGGGGGATACTGTACATTTCGTTGCCGCCGGCCCGGGATTTCGCCACCTCGGGCCTGGAGTGGGGCCTGTCCCTGCTGTGGATTGCTACGTGGTGGTTCCTCATGGTTCAGTGGGCGGAGGACGCCAAGCTGCGGTGGGGGATTAAGTACAGCTATCTGTTGGCGTTTTGTTCGGGCTTGAGCTGGTTGGTGCGCCCAGAATTGGCGTTGTATGGGGGCTTGTCGGGCCTGATGTTGCTGATTATGGATCGGAAAAATTGGTGGAAGATTCTGTTGGCGGCGATCCCGGTGCCGTTGGCCTACCAGGTGTTTCGCATGGGGTATTACGGCCTGTTGGTGCCGCACACCGCGGTGGCGAAGTCGGCGTCGGGGTCGCAGTGGGGTGATGGCTGGTTTTACCTCATGGACTTTGTGACCCCATACCATTTGTGGTTGGGGGTGCTCATTGCGGCGGCCGCCGCCGGGTTGCGGGTGTGGAACGCCACGCGGGAGGCGTCGATAAGCGTGAATCGACGTACCGTGGTCATTGGGTTGACGTGTGGGGCGGCGCTGATTCATTTCCTTTATGTGCTGCGCGTGGGCGGCGATTTCATGCATGGGCGCATGCTGCTGCTGCCGCTGTTTACGCTGCTGCTGCCAGTGAGCGTTGTGGTGATTGATCGGCAGCGGATTCCGACGACCGTGGCGGCTGCGGGGCTGTTTATCGCCGGCATGGGCTGGAGCTTTGCGACGGTCCTAGGTGGGCACCCCTACCAGCTTCCCGAGGGGGACGAGGCCCCGCTGCGCATCGTGGATGAGCGGATTTTCTGGCAGCTGGCCACCTACCGGGACCAGCCCACCCGCTACGCCGAGGACTTCCTCACCGCCCGCAATATGAATAATTTCGTGCCCATGCTGGAGCAGGGACGCGCCGCTCACGATGCCCAACTGTTTCAGATTCGCCTGAGTCAGCACCCTCTGGTGTTATCGTGGGAGCCGCGGCCGCGCACCACCGAACACACCGACCTGGCCGACATGCCGCTGTCGCTCACCATGATTAATCTGGGCATGACCAGCATGAACGCTCCCTTGGACGTGCGGGTGCTCGACAATATGGGCCTGGCCAACCCCCTGGCCGGCCGCCAACCCCGGGTTGTCAATGGGCGGGTGGGGCACGACAAAAACCTGCCTTTGGAATGGCAGGTGGCGGATTCAGCCGTGCCGCTGGACGCCGTGCCGAGTTGGGTGGACAAAGCATATGTGAAGCGTGCCCGGGAGATTTTGTACACCCCGGAGTACCAAAAACTCTTCGCCTCGTACCGCAGCCCGCTCACCTTCAAACGCTTCCTTGCCAACATCAAATTCAGCCTGGGAGCAGGGCGGACCCTCCAGTTCCAGGAGGACCCGGCCGCCTACCAAGGCCCCCTGCCTGTAGTGGATCCGCTTCCGATAAATTGGCCTCGGGACATTAAACTGGATCCGGTTCGCTAGTGTCGATAACCTCAATTGGGGGACGGTAGCACGATAGTTAAAAACGATTCAAAAGTGTGAACGTTACCCAAGATTAGGGAAAGAGTTACCCCCGGGGTAGCTGAGAACTGCCTTTGATTCGGCTGCGTGATTGTCGAAAAATGTCGGTGAAAATCGACGAAAAATCACCTGAGTTTCCCGCCCTATATACCCCAAGAAATTACCCCTGTAACCCAATATAGGTGTAGTGGGTAATTTTATTATTGCTGCTGGTAGTGAATGAATTTGATAGGTCTGCTACCAAAATTTTGTGGATGGTTAGGTAACAAAAT
>CAUVMZ010000265.1:0-2757 GCA_963552855.1 uncultured Corynebacterium sp.
ATAGAAACCGTTCATGGCTGGATAAAATTTCTCTTAAACATTATTTACATAAATTTTAAAGGATTCGGTCATGCCCCCAAGCGGTTATGATGCACGCCCCACAACCGACTGGTACGGCCAAAAAGTTGTGTCGACTGCGGACCACACCACGGTGTTGCGGGAAATTGTGGCGCATGTGCCACGAAGCGGTAATTTTAGGCTTTTCGACGCCACTCTCGTGCTGGAGATCGACAACCCACAGGCCTCATCATCGGGCTATGCGGTATCGGTCCGATGGCGAAACCTGGTTCTTGGCTATCTTCCCGATTCCGACATTGAACCTTATTTCCCCGAACTGGCCCGGCTCGCTGCCAGCGGAGTTGACGCCGTCGTCAAGGCGCGATTGTGGACGAATATAGACGACCCGAGCCATGCGCCGGGCTCTGAGGAGTTTACAGTCACAGTTGGGGTGCAGCCGGCGGGCGAAATCGTACCGTTGAATGATCCGCCACTAGCACAGTGGGTGCTGATTCCCCGCGGCACGGCCATTACCGCAATCACTGACCGGCAGATTTTCAAGGTGGCGAAAAACCGGGATAGTGGGCATTATCTTGTCACTCTCCACCTTATTACTGGTGGCATTGAAATCCGGCTTGATGATAAATACATTGGTACCTTGCCGGCATCTACGAGCGAGAACATGCGCGCACTCGTGGAATCTTACGACAAGCAGGGGTTTGTTGTCGCATGTCACGCCACCATTGATGTTCCAGATGTGCTGGTGGATGTCAATCCAACCTATAAGGAAACGGGAAAACCGTCAGTGTCGCCGCTTCCCGCCTTGGTGCCTTATCGAAAGCATCCCCGTGACTATCACATACCTGGCCGGTATCAGGAATCACGCCGCCCCTCCCCTGCTGCGCCGCCCCAGGCAGCGGCACAATCTCTACGCGCACCTCAACCCCAGGCAACACCCCAGCAGGCCCAAGCGGCTTCCGCGTCAGCGAATGCGGCACCGCCACGTAATGTGAGTCGCCAGAATTTCGCGGCATCGACCCAAAACTCACAATCAGCCCAGTTCTCACCCACTCCACCAAGCTCACAGTATCGGGGCACTGCCGCGGCCGGCACGGCTCCTGCTTCCCGCGCGAACCGCACAAAATACCGGCTCATACCGCTAATAGTGATAACTGGCGTTCTTTTCTTTCTTATTATTGTGCCGGTGTTTATCTCCTGCGTTTCGCAGCTCAAGGATTCCGCAAGCTCTACACATTCCACAACCGAACGCAGCTCAACAAGCGCAACATATTCGAATGAATCCAGTGTGAGCGAATCGACCAGTTCCGCCAGCGAAAACTATGCGTCCGAGTCTGCCGAGCCAGGTATTTCTGATTCGGATTTAACGGAAGACACAAGAAACATGACTGGCACGACGGGAACAAACGAGAAAATCAGGGGGTGGAGCGTATTTCAGGCTCGTGAACTGTGTCATAGGAAGGTTGCCCAGCAATTACGGTCGCCCCAATCGGCAACGTTTGAGTCGGAATCCGAGTTTGCGGCACGGCAGACCACAAACCCACCCGGGTGGGTGCTTGCCGGATATGTGGATTTGCCGCAACGTGCCGGGATGGTGCGGGTGACATGGGCGTGCGCAGTAGTGCCGGTGAGTTCGGATAGCGCACAGTCTCGGGCAATCCTCGTCAGGTAATTTTCAAGCAAAGAAGCAGGTGATATTCATGCGTAGATATGCTGCAATTTTTACGTTGGGTTGTGTGTTTTTGGCGGGCTGCCAAAGCGCACACAGCACCCCGGCGCCGAAATCAAAACCAGTGACTGTGACGGTGACTACGACTCGCACAGTTACCGTCAGCGCTACTCCCTCGGTCTCAGCCGCGGTCACGACGACCGCGGTGACACGGACGCAGGAGGCTGGTAGATCGCCGGAGAATAGTGAACCCCATGATGGGTATTCCCACGAAGATGATGATTCGGGAGTAGGAGGTTATTATCATTCAGATCCAAAACTGTTTATGCATCGCAATCCAAGTAATAATGTCGTGCCGAACACGCCAAGTCAGAAGCAATATAATTCGACGCCTAACCATGGTGGTGGCAGTAAAAACAGTGGTGGCACTGGTAGCGGTAGAAGCAGCAGTGGCGGTAGTAGAGGTGGCCGGCGACGTTAGCTTATCGACGCCAGCGCCACACTAGTGTGTCATGAAGCAAATGGTCTCCGCGTGCGCGGAGAATACGATAGGCGGCGCATTCCCCGGCAGTCCAGTGTTCGGTGCCGGTCTCATCAATGAGCTTTAGCCTTAGCCGCATTATTTCTCCTTCAATAGCGTGTCGACAACGACGTTGAGCGCTACCACTGTAAGCAGCATGATGCTCACCCAGAGCCGGCCCCCTACGAGGGGGAGCAGTACTGCCGCGATAGGCAGCTACAATGTAGCAAAACACGACATGACGCTTCGACATGATGGCCTCCCTTCTTCTGATCCGTGTAGTAGGGTGGTGGGGGTGGCCCCCGGTTCAGGATGGTTCGAGCTTCCTGAACCGAGAGGGTCACTTATGGTAGTGCCGGCCTTGGTAGCATCAAGGTTTAGATTTTTTCACGAGCCATTGGGCGATGCGGAACTACCTCCGCATACACGGAGAATACGTGGATCGGCTGAGACATGCCGAGGGTGATCTGGAACTACCTCCGCGTGCGCGGAGAATACTCATTATCCCAGTCGAATTCTGCAATATCAGTGTTAACTTCCTCCAGCATGGGAA
>CAUVMZ010000266.1:0-2693 GCA_963552855.1 uncultured Corynebacterium sp.
ACCCGGTGAACGATCACCCCCGAAAGCATAGGAAAACGAGGCCGGTAGTGTACTTGTAGAAGTGTGAAATCAAACAAAATATCCTATCGACCCCGCACCGCTGATCCTAGCACACTCACCACAGATAATCTCCTCACCCTAGCGAATATCATCACCACATCAGGGATAGATCATCATTGCCCACCAAGCCTGGGAGTGTTCACTAGTGTGCAAATCACTATGCTCTACCTGCAAGAAAACATACGACAACAGGCATTAGCCAATATTTTTGGTACGTCCCAGCCCACTATCTCCAGGGCGATTAATACTGTGTTGAACATCCTTGACGTAGTGTTACCACCCCCACCACAACCAGTGGACCTTAACCCCAATAAGTTGTATGTGCTTGACGGCACGCTCATACCGTGTTGGTGGTGGAAAAACGCCAGGAACTTGTACAGCGGGAAGCATCATAGGGCAGGGCATAACCTGCAAGTTTTAACAGATCAGGCGGGTGTAATATTCTATATTTCCGAGCCACTACCAGGATCAACCCATGACATCACAGCTATAAGAAACACTGGCTTATTCGGCTATATGCAACCCTGGCACTGTACTGCGGATAAAGGTTATGTTGGGTTAGGATGTGATACGCCTTTTAAGAGAAGACCAGGGAAACCCCTATTAGGCTGGCAGAGGCGATTCAACAAAGGAATCAACCAGATCCGCTATGTGGTCGAACGATCCATAGCCCATCTGAAAGTATGGCGGATCCTTTCTACCCCTAGCAGGCTCCCCCAACCCACAACCATCCGGGCAATTAACGTGATACGAAAGATAATGTTCTACCAACCACCAGCTGAACCCCATTTCCCCAGCAACTGAGTAGGCTTCATGCTTGATGATTTATAATTTTTTAATACTTTCAGTTATCCTATCGAAATCCCAATCGTTATTTACTGCATCATAACAGGCATTATAGGGAAACTCTTCAATAGGTGCTTTTAGCCCATCATAAATTCCTTCCATAACGGAAATGTGTACTACCAGCGTAATATCTGCTGGTTCGCGCCTTTCATCCGAGTAAGCATCTTCACTATATTTATCGGTTAATTGCTCGACTTTCGCTATGTATTGGGGATTGCTATAGGAGGATTCCGAAAGTTCCGCCAGACAATCCCATACTTCACCATCGTGCACGCCACTTTCAGTCATGAAGTAAAACAAGAATCTTTTAGCGCATTCTATGGGTCCAAACTTAGCGGTGGCAGCATCAATTGCATCTTGGAGCTCTTGTGGGAAACCATAACCAAACATAAATATTCACCTCAACCTTTCCTTAATTGTTCTTCCTTAATTGTTCTGGTGTCATGAGTTTTTCCAAAGGAGTTGGTACATGAAGCGATCGAAAATTATTTAGTGCCATTTGATCTGTTGTTTTTAGCGCTTCAACTTCTAAGTTAAAGACCTCAACACGTCTTAAATATTGTTCTTGTAACTCCATCCTTTCAAACATCATAGAGTCCAGCTCCTGTAACTTCGGTTCGCAGATTTCAGGACACACTGCCCTTGACGCAGCAAGATCCGTCATCCTAAGTCCTTCAAGATCTGCTGGATCTAAAATTAACTCCTTGGTAATTTTTCCACCATTCTGAAGGGATACTTCTTTAGTTAATTTGTAGATCTCCCCCGCACTAAGCTTGCTTTCCACCATTTTATACCAACCCACAATACCCTCTTCAGCATGAACTCCAATTCCTACAATTCCTGTTTCAGAAATTGCCCTGATGTCATACACATCATTAGGAAGAAATAGTCGAAAAGGTCTCTTCATCATACGATTATGAAGGTTATTAGTGGTAGCTACTTTAAAAGCATCTGTAGCACCATTTTTAAAGACCATTTCGATGTTAGCTATCGCCATCGTATTCCGGTCGACGGCTATGGTATCTGTCATACTATCAATAACATTATTCACTTTCTTCTGAATAGCACTTGTAGAATTTTGAAGGTATGGTTTGCATTTTTTGAGCCCTAGGACATCTACCCAGGTGACGGGGTTGGTGACGTATCCTTGTGCTGTGCCAAGGTTGGCGAGTAGTCCGAGTGGGTCTTGGGCGTTGTACACCCCAGCATGGGGATCATAGTAGCGGAACCGGTTATACACCCACCCCGACTCGGTGTCTTCGTACTGGCCGGCAAACAACAACGGTGTGTTGACTGTGCCTGCCCAATGCCGTTTCCCGAACAACGTGTAGGTAGCATAGCCGACCACTTCACCCGTGGTGGGGTTGATGAGTTCTTTCGGGGCGCCGGCAAGGTCGCACACCATGGAGTAAAACACCGCATCCACGTGTTCTTGCGGCCACCCCAACACACCACCAGCACCATCACCAGTAGTGGAATCATTATGATTGTAAGGACCACCGCTATAACCACCATTATTACGGCTGTTGCGCTGGTTGTAGGGATCATCAGCGTTGTTGCTTCCACCAGTGTCTCCACTGTAGCCGCCAGGATAATAACCATTCCCACCATCTTGATGAGCCGTGGAATTAGTGGTGTTGGTGTTGATGGTGATCTGCCCTAGGATTTCCCCGGTACCAGGATCGGTAGGCCATAATACGGCGCTACCTACCATGTGTGGATCCATCATGTTGACCGTGTGGTATTCGCCGAAGAGCACGTCGCCTTCGTGTAGGAACATGACCCGG
>CAUVMZ010000267.1:0-2679 GCA_963552855.1 uncultured Corynebacterium sp.
CATGATTTGCTACCCATGCTGCATCATTGCACGCCACCCGCCCGGGGCTTCAGGTGTTCTAAGCATGGTTTCCGTGTTCTGGAGGCCCTGCAGCAACCGGATTTCACTCAAAACCATGCTTAGCAAGTATGCGGCAAAGTGAGCCGATCGGGGATTCTGTTGGGCAGCAGCAACCCACACCAACACCACAACCATGCCGCACGTTTGCTAAGCATGGTTTCCAGTTTTAGAGCCAGCCGACCCCTGGTGATTTAGTGCAGCAGAAAAAGAAAACCATGCTTAACAGATATGCAACATGGCTGAGAGCTAAAACCATCCCAGCAGAAGACCAATCACCCCACCCTGCTTCACGATTGCTAAGCATGGTTTCCATTCCAGCAAGCTACAAACCCCAGGAAATGAACTGTCGTGGTTTTTTTGGATTGTTGTTTTCCTATCCGTTTGGGTTATTTATACCACGAGTGCTTGATACCTAGCATGGATCGGGGTACGCCCACCGAGTACTCCTTGCAGCCTTGTCATGTTATACCAAGTAATATATTCACGAATAGCAGTGATTAACTCATCCGTACTCGTGAAACACCGCCCGTGGAACATTTCCGCTTTCATATGGCCGAAAAAGTTTTCCATCACCGCGTTATCCCAACAATTACCTTTCCGCGACATCGACTGGATACCACCAAACATGTCAAGCACTCCACGCCAGGACTCATGCTGGTAGTGATAACCCTGATCCGAATGCACTACCACCCCGTGAGGGCACCCCGCCTGAGTAAACGCTTGTTTCAAACTCGTCACCGCGAACTCAACCGTAGAAGTTAGTGATGTGGAATACCCGATAATACTACGGTCATATAAATCCATGACCGGCGATAAATACACTCGTTTCCCAGCCACCTGGAACATTGTCACATCCGTCACCCATGCTTTATTCGGTCTAGCTGGTGTGAAACACCTGCTAAGAACATTCCCGGCGATCTTTCCTACCCGACCCCGGTAAGACTGGTATTTCCTGCGTCTGATAACACACCGCAACCCCATAGACCGCATCAGGGTATGCACCAAGTTTTTCGATACCACCCAGCCGCGGTTCAAAAGCGCAAACCTGATCCTGCGGCACCCATATACTTTATGGTGCTCGTGGAACAACCGGAAGATTTCTTGTTTCAATCTAGCGTGTTTATCGTAGTGTTCTCGTATCTTTTTCAAATGGTAGTAGTAGGTAGACCTAGCAAGCCCTACCAGGGTAAGGAGCGTATCAAGCCGGTAGTTTGCCTTAAGAGATGCCACTATATAGGTGAGTTCTCGCTTGGTGGATTCTCTCTTAAGGCCTTGAGTTTTTTTAGGACATCAACCTGCATTTGTAGGTAGTAGTTATCGCGTTGGAGTTTTTCTACCTCGGTCAAAGGCATGTTAGTATCCCCGGCTGGCGGGTAGCCTTTCATCCGGGGTCGTAGGGCTTTTGTCCCCACTAATTTTCCATTTCTTCACCCATATACGGATCAGCCTGTCCGAGCTGATGTTGTATTGTTTTGGCTGGTTCGATAGGGTTATCGCCTTGTAGGTACCGGGTCACGACTTCTTTTTTCGTTTCGAATGGGTAGTGTTTGTTTTTCCTCCGCATAAGGCATAGTTTGCCATGGATACGCCACATACGGCTTAAGAGTTCTACTTGGGATTGCTTGAGTTTCAGCATCCTAGATACTAGAACATACCCATAGCCTTGCTCGAATAATTCTACTGCTTGTTGTCGTTGGATGAGCGTGAGTTTACCCATAACCACCCGACCCAGGGCCGGTTTCCTTTCCTATCACACGAATTCTTCTACCAGGGGAAAGGAAAACACCCGTCCAAAAAACCAACGACACTTCAAAAACCAGCCACATCAACAAAAGACCATGCTTAGAAGAAATGCAGCACGATCAGCCATGAAGGCGGCACCTGAAGCCAGAACGACAGCAAAACCAATAAGCATGGTCTTTATTCAGATGGGGTCTTGTGGAGAGCTGATTTGACCGAAGACCATGCTTAGCACACCTGCGACCCTCCGGGAACAAGAGCACCACCGCCAACCCGCCTGAGCTTCAGAAGTTCTAAGCATGGTTTCCGGCATTAGGGCAAGCCGGCTCCTGGGGATTGAGCACAACAGAAAAAGAAAACCATGCTTAGCAAACATGCTGCCGGAGGTGTGCAAGGCACAAGAGGTTGGGCCGGCCGGGAGGGCGTCGTAAAGCGAAAGGAAAACCCCGACCACAAAGGGCCGGGGATGCATAATATGCAGACTAGAAGCCGAAGCCACCCATGGCGCCTTGCAAGGGCCCCATCTTATCCTGGGCGATCTTGGCGAGCTGGCCGTGCGCATCGTTATAGGCGCCAACCAGGAGGTCCTGCAAAGTGTCAGGGTCCTCCGGGTCGATCACCTTCGGATCAATGTTCACCGACGTGACAGTGCCAGAACCCTGCATCGACACCGATACCAGCCCATTGCCAGCCTGCCCAATCACAATGGACGACATAATCTCTTCCTGCGCAGCCTGCAGCTTAGCCTGCATTTCCTGCGCCTGGGCCAAAATATCGGACATATCGGGTTGACTCATCATTTTGCCTTTCTCTAGAGTTTCGCCGCTTAAGTGTACCTGCCATAGCAGCTATCATGCATACTCAGACACGCGCCGGGCC
>CAUVMZ010000268.1:0-2664 GCA_963552855.1 uncultured Corynebacterium sp.
TTATTAAGAGTGCAGCCCATATTATGATATTTATAGGTTAAATATCACATGAAAGTCTTATATTGACATCCATCACCAAGTACACATAGCGGGTCACCCCCGACCAGGGCCATTCGGCGGAACCAATGGAACCAATACCCACCGCCACCAGACAAACCCCAGATGACCCACCCCGACAAGCCCGCAATCATGTACGAACACCAGTTTGTTTTACCAGCACGCCTAGCCGCACAAGCCCAATTTGGCGCATGTTGCACGCCACCACCCCCGCAAACGCTAGAGAACCTGTGCTTCGCAAAATCTACGGCGCAATAACCAACATTTGCCACCAGAAAGATATGACAATGTGTGTACCCCCGAAAAGACCTGAGCTGGTTTGAAGTACCATGGTAACCATGGCATTTTTACTGAAACTCATCGCTATCATCCTGCTTTTAGTGGCACTCTTCGCGTTTTATCAATCATGGAAAGCTAAAAAATCTGCCTCAAACGAGGGTGCTAAACAACGCAATGATCCCCTCGCCTTCGCCGCTGGCGTATCCGGGGAAAATGACTTCAACCCACAAGTCATAGGCCCCGGCGCAATCCTCAGCCGCGGCGGCATTGACTATGTGGTGCGGGGCACGGTGACGCTCAGCCAGGGACCATTCGTGTGGCACGAACACATGATCGACGGTGGCTCCGGTAGCCTATGGCTCAGCGTCGAGGTCGATGAGGGACAATTAGAACTCGTGCTCTGGAATCCCAGGAAAGACCTTAACCTTGACCCACATGCCACCATCGAAGTTGATGGGGTGACCTACCGGGAGATCGAACGCGGCGGCGCCCGCTACACCACCGAGGGCACCACCGGCCTGCCTGCCGCCGGCGACATGAGCTATGTGGACTACGAAGGCCCCAATGGTATGCGGCTAGGCCTGGAAAAATACGGGCCAACCACCCCGTGGGAAGCCACCATAGGCCAGGTTGTTACCCCAGGCGAGTTTAATGTTTTCCCAGCTCCACCCGCCCAATAAGGGAATTTTACGTTCATGATCGAATTCACCATTCCCCAAAAAGACGTGTCTGCCGACGCACTGGGATTATGTTTAGGCGGCCCGGCGCCGGAAGATCAACTTGCCGACACTGTTTTCATACCAGCAAACCAATCCGATGATGGGCAATACCTTTGCCTGCGCCTCTGTATTATTGGGGCCTCACATGTTGCCGAGCTTCTCGATAGAGAAAACACCGTGGTATTTCGGGAAGAAGTTTCGTGTGCCGCCCAACAACATGGTGGGGAATCATTACGCGATGTCCAGGAACGAACCATGCCGCATTCCCACGGTCAATATCGTTTCCACGCCGAGCATTTGCGCTATTCCTCGGAAGGTTTCGCCGCCGCGGCTGCGGACCTCTGTGCCGTCTTTGATGACGATTGGCTCGTGGGGGCTTTTCCCGGAGAAGGAAAATACCATATCACAGCACTATTTGGTATGCCCCAGCATGATGGATGGCTTTGGGACACCTATCATCTCTATCCCAATGACTACACGGTGGTGCACACCACATCGACGTTTCAGCCACTATCGCAACATACAACCACGAGCTAATAATGCGGAATTTTAATGGATTGAAGGGACTGTAAGGACATAAGTCATGGAAAGCAGCAAGTGGCTGAAAATCGCTATCGCCTGTCTGATTGGTGCGGTACTCACGTTTGTTCTGGGGTACGCGGTATCATCCGATAATACCGATATCAGCAAATATATTGCGAAAACGTATAAAAAGGCGAATGCGTCAGGTTTCGCCTCGGACCAAGCCGTGTACTCCTGCTCCGGTGAGCCAAAAAAGGTAGCAAACGATATCGCTACCAAGGGGCCACGGCGGCCAGATGCACAAAAGGAGGATTCCAAAACCAACACCGTCTATTTGCGCTACCCCAAGAATTTAGTGCAGGTGTTAACAAAAAATAATCAATGCCTGATCGTGGTGGAAAACCATAAACGACTCAATAACGGCACTTATGTGTTCATGGGTCCAGGTTTCGGACCATCATCACCAGGCTCGTCATCGGGTGGTCGATCCGGTTCCGGCAGTGGCGGCGGAGGTGGCGGCTCCGGCAGTGGTGTGAAATAGGCAAGTGAATTAATGAATTGGATGAATAACCAATGCTTAATAGGGAGTGATAACACATGCATCATATACTGCTGGCTGCACAGCCAACCGCGCTACTCACGGAAGTTCCTGCGCCAAACCAGCCACTAGGTCAAGGTATTATCAGCACCCTCGCCTATTTCGTCCTGTCCATGGCGATTTTCGGCATTGGTTTTGTCGTCCAAGACCTGCTCACACCAGGCAAATTCCGCAAACAAGTATTTGTGGATAATCTCCCCAATGCCTGCGTGCTGGCCGGATCACAGGCCATAGCAATCGGTATCGTTTTGGCCGCCGCCATATCAACTTCCCCAACCGACCTGGTAGAAGGACTCATCGCCACCGCCGCCTATGGGGCCGTGGGATTAGTGTTGCAAACCATTTTCTTGGTGCTATTAGAATGGTTGAATCCAGAAAAATTCCGCTACGTGGTGGAGGACACTAAATTACGGCCATCAGTGCTGCTCAGCGGCATCATTCTCATCGTCGTGGGAGTCATTAACGCCGCATGTCTACTGTAGAAATATC
>CAUVMZ010000269.1:0-2608 GCA_963552855.1 uncultured Corynebacterium sp.
TTTACTTTAAGTTTGACTATACTGCACTCATTGCATCCTTTACGCCAGCTTGGTGGTTTCACATCATAAGAATCACCTACCCGCGGGGGTAAATTTATTGCATACCGCTATCCATTGCATTTAAGATTGACATAAATCAAACCAAACTTTGCAAATAGGCGAAGAAAATGAGTAATAAAGAGTATCGACCAACACTTGCACAACTGCGTACCTTCGTAACAATTGCCGAAAACAAGCACTTCGGCACCGCTGCCACCAAGCTCAACATTTCACAGCCTTCACTGTCGCAGGCTCTTGTTGCGCTGGAGACGGGTCTTAACGTTCAACTTATTGAACGTTCCACCCGGCGCGTCATCGTCACCCCAGCTGGCGAAAAGCTTCTCCCCCTGGCGAAAGCAACTCTCGACGCTGCAGAAAACTTCCTCTCCCATGCGCATGGCGCCACCGGCACCTTGTCTGGCCCCTTGTCTATCGGCATCATCCCCACCATCGCCCCCTACATTCTGCCGACGCTGATCGAGCTGGTGCGGGACAAATACCCGGATTTGGAGCTGCACATCATCGAGGACCAAACCAAGCATTTGGTCCAAATGCTGCGCGACGGCGGTATCGACTGCGCCATCCTGGCCGTTCCCACCAACACTGCTGGCTTGCAGGAAATCCCCCTGTACGAGGAGCGGTTCCGCATGGTGGTGCCGGCGCATCACCCGTTTGCGGGCCGGAAAGATTTGAAGTTGAAGGATTTGAAAGAGGTCTCCCTGCTGCTGCTTGACGACGGCCACTGCTTGCGGGACCAAATCGTTGACTTGTGCCGCAAGGCAGAGTTCAACCCCATGCCCCCGAATCACGCCGAAACCCGGGCTGCCAGCCTCACCACGGTCTTGCAATTGGTGTCTGCCGACATGGGTGCCACCTTGATCCCAGAATCGGCGGTACAGACCGAATGCGTGCGTCCCGCGGTGGAGACGGCCCGGTTCCACGATGCTGCGTCCGCCTACCGGAAGGTGGGTATTGTGTTCCGCGGCTCGTCAACCCGGTATGATGATTTCTCCCTGTTGGGTGATTTGGTGACCAGGTCTTTTAATCAGGTTGTTTCCCAACTACCCCGCTAAAGACTGCTGATTTGCAAGCATAACAGCGTAACGGGTGGGGATTTCCTCAAGAATGGAAGGATCTCCACCCGTTACGCTGTCTCAATAGGCATAAAAACTGGTTCAGGAAGAAGATCTTCTTCCTGAACCAAAGGGAATTTGCCTCCTACATTTGTGGGTAGGGGGCACCAGACATCTGGCGGTATGCATGTCCCAGAGCGTTGATGACCAGTGGGGTAACACCCGCTGTGAGGATGGCACCAACGATCATGCCGATGATTCCGCCAAAGGAGACGATAAGCGACCCCACAACAAAGATAACCCCCAAGATTAGCAGCAAGCCAAGGAACGAGAAATATGCCTTCTTCACCGCAGTAAAACTAGCGCCAATCGAGTTCAACCCGGATACCCGAGATTCGGATGCAAACCACGGGGCGAGACCAAGTAATGGTGTCACGACAAGCATTACCAATGACACCAACAAATTCACGATGCTTGCCACCACCAAAGATAAATACATTGGTGACAACATAGAAACAGCAAGGAATACAATCGACACCAAACCAACCAGCACTGCTGAAATGAGCGTCTGTACGTAGTTCATCCGAGCCTTCACGGTTTCCAACGTCACCGCCTCCCCATCCAGCTGCGTAAGAACTGCGGCATACAGGAGAGGAGAAATCAAAAACCCCACAAGGAATGTGACAAGATACACGATCATCATGGTAGGCGTCATAACCGTTACATTGGCACTGGTGCTAGAGCCCGCCATAATGTTTTGCATCTGTTCCTGAATCTGAGCCTGCATCTGACGCTGACCCCAATAATTCATAACAGCTATTATCACACCAACCACAGCCCCAATGGCTAACCAAAGCACTGGGTTTTTCATGATGGCCTTGTAACCATAGGTAAGTGTCATACCAATGCTGAGCCCAGATTCCCGTTTCAGCATGTTGGTTTCATACAGCGCGTTCTGACCCGCTACCTCGACGCCCGCCACGGGAGCAGGTAACTGCGGACCACTCTGCTGTTGCGGCGCATACTGGCCTGCCGCCGGGTCGAAACCCCCCTGGGGTGGTTGCTGACCATATTGGTTCGCGCCGGGGCCTTGGGGCTGGAACCCGCCGCCGAAATTAGGCTGGCCGTAGCCGCCGGAGTTCGGTGCTGATTGTTGCACATAGCCACCGCCCTGGGGACCCTGCGGACCCTGGGGCTGCCCATAACCACCCTGAGGCTGACCGTAGCCGCCAGAACTGGTAGGGGCCTGGCCACCACCGTAACCGCCCCCCTGAGGCTGCCCGTAGGGGGCGCCTCCCGGCATTTGTTGCGGAGGTTGGCCGTAACCACCAGCGGGCTGGCCGTAGCCGCCGGATTGCTGACCGTAGGGGGTACCAGCCGCCGAGGGGCTGCCGTAGGGGGCAGTGTTATTGGCGGGTGGTTGCTGGCCACCACCGCCATAGCCGCCGGATTGCTGGCCGTATCCACCGCCGGATTGCGGGGATTGCCCATAGCCA
>CAUVMZ010000270.1:0-2593 GCA_963552855.1 uncultured Corynebacterium sp.
CAGGCCGAGCTTGGAGGAAGTGTCGTTCAGCCCATCCTTGATTTTGGCGCTGGGATCTTTGTCGCCGTCCTTCTTGGACAGGTCGTTGCTCTTATCTGCCGGGTTTGCTGCGGTTGTAGCTGCAGAAGTGGAAGTGGCAGGGGCGCCTTCTTTCTCCTGGGCGAAAGCCTGGGGGGCAGAAACGGCGGTAGCGGTAGCGGTTGCTACAGCAAGTGCGATTGCGATTGCGCGGTTACGCATAATCTCTCCTTGAAAGTTTTAAGTTTTTCCCTCTCCTCATGAGGAACAGTCCCCATGATAAATACTTTCTGAGAGTCTGGCTAATCCTTTACTCAAGTTTTATCCCCCATGGTCGTCGACCAAAACGTTACATAACGCACAGGTGATACTGAACACATGGGCGAATATAACCAGTAGGATCAGCAGAAATGACAAATTACACCCTCACACATTTTGGGGGGATTCCAGTTATCAAGTTGAGATCTTTGTGAGCCGCGCACGGGGGTAATTTTAAGGTAATGTCTGTGCTATTTTCGACAGCACAAACCCATCCAACCGATACGGCAACGTCACTATGTCATTGGGTCCATACCCCAGATGCTCACCCAAGTACCAGGACAAATTACCCGTCACCCGGGCGCGAATACGCTCATTACTTCGCAGCCAATACGACCTGGTGTGAGTCAATTCGTGAACCTGGGCTGGCAATAATTCCTGCTCCCATCTGTTATGAACCTGATCGGTTATTATCCACGGCTTATATACCTGGGGGATAAACCCTTGGGTGAGCATGTCACCCGAATGCATGATCCGGCTGAGCCTATGTACCCACGGCACGGTCACGTCAAGAGTATTCCACACCAACAACACCTGGGCGTCACAGGTAGTGATCCGGTCCAGCTCCGCACTAGCTTGTTTCGTATCCACCCAATGCCAGGCTTGGGCACACGTTACGGCGTCGAAAAGCTGTGTGGTACAACCAGTATGCTCGGCGGTCGCCTGCCACGCCGGAACCGGCGCAAACCGCACCAGCGTGCGCAGCATGTCCATACTGGGGTCGAGGGCATAAACCTGGTCGAACCGTGAGTTTGCGCATAATAACTGCGTAAATTTTCCGGTCCCCGCCCCCACATCTAGCACCCGGCGCGCCGACCGTAGCAGGCGCAGGATGTCAGGCGGGTAACTGGGTCGCACATCGTGATATGTGTTAGAACCGCTGGTAAATGACCTGGCGCTGGTGATTCGGTGCGAGTCGCTGGCGAATTTGGGGCTGTGGCGGCGAGAGATCGGGGGAATATTCACAATAATTCTAGGTTTTCTATCTTTTTCATGCTTGTTATTCGTTTCTAGCTTTTCGACGCCTGTGGTGCTGGTGTGTCAAGTTTTCGCTATCATGTTTTTGGACAACCCGCGACGAAAGGACGTATATATGGGTACCTTTGACAAAGCCAAGGATGCATTGAAATCTGAACTTATCACCGATGCGGTTTTGGATAAAGCCGCTGCTGCCGCCAAGACCAAGCTTGGTCAGGATAAGGCGAGCCAGATTGATATGGCTAGGGATTTCATCGACAAGAAAGTCGGCAGCGAATAATTACGGAAATAAACCGGCCGGCACCATGTTGGTTATCTGGTGCCGGCCGGTTTGTCTTTGGTTATAGCCCTAGAAGTTCAGAGCGTTCGTGTGTGTGGTCATCATGTGAGTGTTCGGCGTGGAGAAATTCATGGTCATGGTCGTGGTTGTTGGGGTCAGTGCCGGCTGCGTGCGTGTGGGGATGAACATGGTGGTGGGTGTGCTCGTGATTATGGGTGATGACCCGACCGCCGGAGACGTGGCTGTGGGGATGGGTGTGGGTGTGCCCGTGTTCGTGGGTGTGTTGCAAGCCGATGGAGTCCCTTATCATGAGGTAGGTGGCTGCGGCCATGATTGCCAGTGCCAGCCAAAAATTCCATGCTGGTAGTTCCCGCAGGAACACCATGGAGAATAGTACGCCGAGGAAGGGGGCGATGGCGTAGTAGCCGGAGGTTTTTGCGGCGCCAAGGTCTTTTTGCGCCAGGATGTAGAAGTTGATGCTGAGCCCGTAGGCGACGAAGCCGAGGACCATGGTGGCCAGGATGGTGATGGTTGGGGGAATGGGGTTGGCGATGGTGAGGGCCACGGTGAGGCTGCCGAGTCCGGAGAAAATTCCTTTGACTATGACGATTTGTTCGCTGGATTTTGTGGCAAGCCGGTTGGTGCAGTTGTTTTCTATGCCCCAGCACACGCAGGCGCCGAGGACGAAGAGTGAACCGTAGTCGAGGTGGAAACCGCCGGTGATGTCGAGGCTGAGGATGATGCTGGCCGCGGTGACGAGTCCGATGGCTACCCAGAGGCGGGGGGAGATGATTTCTTTGAACACCACGAGGGCGATGAGGGAGGTGGCGACGATTTCGAAATTATTGAGTAGGGAGGCGTTGGCGGCGGTGGTGCGGGCGATGCCGAGCATGAGCAGGATGGGGGCGGCGATGTCCAGCACGATCATGGCGATGGTGTAGGGCAGGTCGGCGCGGGTGAGGCGGTCGGCCGGGTTGGGGGAGCGCGGCTGCATCTGGG
>CAUVMZ010000271.1:0-2578 GCA_963552855.1 uncultured Corynebacterium sp.
GATTGAGAATCTTCTCTATAACTTCAATGATCTGATGAATCACTTCAAAGAACAGGACAAACGCCCACGCCTTTACGGCTAACACAACGGTTTCTGGTCGGCCCAGCTCATCCTTTATGTCTCGTCTTCCATTATCCGTTTGGGCATGTTTCGGAGCCTTAGTATTAGGACTCCACAAGCGTTTTTTGGACGTGGAAGAACGCCGCCTTCGCCCCGTCGAGGCTGGCGGATCGGTGATATTAGGTAAGTTCACCAAGTCTATTCTTCCTCTCTGCACTTCTTTTATATGAACAATTCCATCATGACTTATCTAGAATATTAGCAATAAACTAACAAGCTTATTATTAGTTTATTAATAGCGGAGCATCCTTGCCGCATCCAACGCAAAATAGGTGAGTATTTGATTTGCCCCCGCTCGTTTAATTGAGGTTAATGATTCCATTATGACAGTATCAAGATTTAACCACCCATTGCGAGCAGCAGCATGCAACATGGCATACTCACCAGAGACTTGATATGCGGCAACTGGCACTAATGATCGCTGTGCCACTGCTGCGATCACGTCAAGGTAAGGCATTGCTGGTTTAACCATAACAAAATCTGCTCCCTCAGCAATGTCAAGGCTTGCCTCCAAGAGCGATTCTTTCAAATTCGCTGGGTCTTGTTGGTATGCTCGACGATCCCCATCAAGGGAAGATCCGACTGCCTCCCGAAACGGCCCGTAAAACGCTGAAGCGTATTTAGCGGAATATGCCATGATAGCCACATCCTGGTAACCAGCTTGGTCAAGTGCTTGACGAATATGCGCAATCTGCCCATCCATCATTCCTGACGGGCTCACTATATGTGCCCCCGCAGCAGCCTGGGAAACTGCCATTTTTTGGTAAAGCTCAAGCGTTTTATCGTTATCAACATAGGTATTTCCCCACCGGTCTTCGGCAAGCACCCCGCAGTGACCATGGTCGGTGAACTCATCCAGGCAGGTATCCGCCATGATAAGGATATCGCCGCCAAATTCTTGCCGAAGCTCCACGATTGCTGCATTCAAAACCCCAGTTTCATTCCACGCTTGGGAGCCACAAGCATCTTTATCGGAATCAAGAGGCACACCAAATAAATCTATACACCGAATACCAGCATCAATTGATTGTTCCACAATGGTTTTCAGGGTATGTATCGTGTGCTGATACTGACCTGGCATTGATGAGATTTCTCGACAAGCGGTGATACCGTCAGCAATAAAAAGCGGATAAATAAGGTCTGCTGGGGCAACATGAGTCTCAGCCACCATATCTCGCATTATGGGGGTGGTGCGAAGTCGACGTGGCCGGCGCAGCGGAAAACCGCTATTAGTCGGCTCATGGTTATCAGTCATGGTTACCTCCCGTAAAAGTACTGCCTGATAAGATGGCGCCTGTGGTTATGGTTGAAGTTTCTGCTGCACATAGGTAGCTAACGCATCAGCGAGAGCCTCTGCTTCCGAAACCTCAGGCACTACTGCTACCTTCAATCCTAGTTTTTTCGTGGCTGCTTCAGCAGATGGCCCGATGCATGCCAGCAATGTTTGGGGGTGTGGACGTCCCGCGATAGTGATGAGATTGCGGATAGTAGAACCCGAAGTGATACAAATTGCGGCGATTTGTCCAGTTGTTAATAGATGGTGAATATTTGGTGGGGGTGGGTCAGCAAGAATAGTGCGGTAGCTAATGATATCATCCACAATCCACCCTTGTGATTTAAGCCCATCTACCAGCGTTGATGGGGCAATATTGGCATGGGGAACTAAAATTTTACGACGCTCTGCCGGCCGGGAATTTGCCGGTTCAAATGCCTCAACTAGGCCCAAGGCGTTTTGCTTGGTTACTGGTGGTTGTAAAACCGGGTCAAGGTGGTAATGACGAGCTACGCGGGCCGTAGCACGACCGACTGTGGCTACCCGAGTCTGTGAGTTTAGGGGACCAGTCATGTGCTCTGCTATGCAGCGGACCGCATTTGCGCTAGTGAATACCACCCATTCGTAGGTACCTGCACGTAGCTGACATATCGCATGGTGTAGTTGTGTAAGGTCAACGGGGGGCACAATGCGAATAGTAGGAATGCTAATAACCTCAGCGCCATAAGTTTCCAGGCGGGTTATTAATGAGTGCGATTGCTCTGGGCTGCGCAATACCGCCACTTTCCAACCATGTAACGGTAGGGTCATGATGCAGCAAGCAATGAGGAAGCGCCATCATCTAGGAGCGCGCGTGCGACGGTCATCCCGAGGTTTTCGACAGCATCCATTGGCCCAGTAGCAGTGGCACGAAGCGTGGCGCTACCATCCAAGGCAATCACTGCAGCATGAAGCGTCATGGTGTTGTCGGCTGCAACCGTAGCGTACGCGGCCACGGGGGCAGTACAACCGGCTTCCAGACGTGCTAGCACTGCCCGCTCAGCGTGTGTGCAGGCATAGGCTGTGGGGTCAGCGATGGTGGTTATCGCAGCTATCGTGTCTGTATCATCCGCACGGCATTCAACAGCCAGAGCCCCCTGGGCTGGGGCGGGAAGGAATTCCAATGGGTCAAAAACTTCGGTGGCT
>CAUVMZ010000272.1:0-2550 GCA_963552855.1 uncultured Corynebacterium sp.
GTCTCATCCCAGGGACTGAATCCAGACCCAAAACAGACAATATCGCAGCACACTACTCGTCAGATGTCCTGGTTTCTGGTCACCCAACCTTAAAACATGAATTTACGTGACATACCCCACCAACTAATTCGATACACCGCAACCCTCACCCCAACTCCCTGAAGATGTGTGCTGCGATATTGGGCAAAACGGGCCCTGGATGCGACCCAAAATCTAGATATCGCAGCACACTACTCATCAGACAACCCAAGTCGGACGAGAGACCCCAATTCCAGGACATCCCTAGCCTCGCAACCGGGGTGTGTGCTGCGATATCTCACCCCAGATGCCGAATCCAAGCCCAAAACAGGCAATATCGCAGCACAGTACTTGTCAGACAAGTTGGATCGTAGACGTCCAACCTTAAATCATCAGTTACGTGACTTCCGTCACTAACTAATTCAATGCATTGCAAACCCTATCTCTCGCCCTGAAGATGTGTGCTGCGATATTGGGCAAAACAGGGCCCAGACGCGACCCAAAACCCAGATATCGCAGCACAGTACCCGACGCCGGCCGCAAAAAGCACCCCATCACAGGATGAGGTGAGGTGTGTGCTGCGATATTGGCCGAACGAAGCTTCACAACCGGCCTGCAATCCAAATATCGCAGCACACACAATCACGACCAACCGAATGAAGCCAACCAGACGGGGTGTGAGTGTGAGGTGATGGCCCCCGCTTGCGGCGTCGTAAAGCGGGGAAACTGATTACTGAGCAGCGCGCTCCGGGCCACCGCCAAGGACGCCGGCGTCAAACGCCTTCAGCACGGAATCCTTATCGGAAGACGACAAGGTGCCCTTGGACACGGCCTCGTCGAGGCGGGACGACAACTCGGTGCGGTGCTCCGCCTCACGCTCACTGTGCATCTCGGACATGGCCTGCTCCACCTTGGAAACATCAACGCCCAAGGCGGTGGCAAGCTTCTGGTCCATGGCGGACTTATCGGGGCGCTCGCCCTTCTGCTCACCGGAGCCCTCAGAACGCAGCGAATCCATGGCCTCCTTCAACTTGTCCTCGCTCACGCCCAGCTTCTTGGCTAGCTCGGCGGGACCCTTATCGTCCTTGTTGCCCTTGTCGCGGTCCTTGCCCGGCAGCTGGCTGGCGCTTGCGGACGCCGCGGGCGCATCAGTGGCGTTTTGGGCGTGGGCGGCCAGGGCACCAGTCCCCAGGGCAACCGCCAGGGAACCGCCGATGATCGCCAACTTAGTTGTCTTAGAAAACGCACGCATGATTTGTCTCCTTCAATGTCGTAGGTGCGTGTTTTTGTGCGTAACCGATCCCTTATTCAGTGAACCGATCACTGCCTATGATGATAAAGAGCATTACTAAATAATCCGTGGCAGAAGGCTTCTAATCTTCCCGAAATTCGCTCGAATTTTCCCGAACCAGCCTGTGAACTCCCCACCACACCTGGCACCAACCATAAAAACTCCGGGCAACGACTGCCAGGAACCAATTGTTAGAAATCAAAATATAGTACGCTGCACCCAACCACAATATTTTCAGAAAAGAGGATCTCCCTGTGATAACTGGGCTCATCGGCATTAACGGCTCCGGGAAAACCACCCGGCTCAAGAACCTTTATGCCCAACACGCGCCAGGGGCCGCGCAATTCGTTCCCGACAGTCCCATCATTCCCATCGAAGTCAGCGCGCACGAGCTGTTGCACCGGCTGGGCAGGATGCACCGACTGCCGCGCGCCGAAGCGAAACGCAGAGCCACCATCCTGTGTGACGAACTTGCTATCGACGGTGGTACGACCCGCGCCATCAGTACTTATTCTGCCGGTAATTACAAAAAGACCGCCCTGGCCATAGTGTTTATCAAGCCGGCACGCCACCTCTATCTTGATGAGCCCCTGGAAATGGTGGACGCGATCTCTCGGGCTCGGATCCTGCGGATACTGCGCCGCATCAGCAACCTGGGGCACCAGGTGACCATCTCCACCCAGGACTTCACCATTGCCGAACAGTGCGACACAATCGAAGTCATGGCCGACCTGGAGGTGGTGGCAGAGGGCACGCCCGGCACGGTGCTGGGCGACGATCCCTTCACCCGGCTCATGGAACTATCCGGGGCCGAATTCACCGACTGCCAGGCGGATTGGTTAGATGATTCGGGCGGGGCGAACACAGAGGTGGGGCCGGGGCTGGGACCGCAAGCCGGGTCGGAAGCCAGCCCGGCGTCCGGGTCGGCGGCGGACGGGCGGGACGAATAGTGACTACACTCTTGCTGCGCCAACACTACGGGCGCGAATCGAACGGTGTTGGGCCGCTCACTGAATTTCTCATCGCCTTCTACGCTGGCGTGTTCTTCACTAAATCGGCAACCGGGCCGCAATGCCTGCTTGCCTTCCTGGTATGCACCGGCATCTCATTCAGCATGACCCGCCGGTATTCGTTGGCCCTGGTCACGCCGCCCATCGCCCTGACCGCACGCCAATTGCTGCCCAGCTGCCTGGCCTTCGGATTCTGTCTGGTGTCGTTCTGGGGCATGGTTCTTGTCGCCG
>CAUVMZ010000273.1:0-2514 GCA_963552855.1 uncultured Corynebacterium sp.
CTGGGAACGAAGCCACCGTAGGGCCTGATCTATAACGCCGCTGGGCCCCCGCAGTCCCAGGATGATGATCCCCACCGAGGTGCGCCGTAGTGAGGCATCCACCGCGTGGAGGAGCTCCACCTGAATGCCGAATTCTTTCTCCAGGTGGGAAATGATACCCCGGCCGGCGGTATCGGTGTGGACCACACGCAGCACGGTGTCCCAGGTGCCGGAGCTGACCTCCCGCACCAATGTGTCGGGCAGGCGTTGCGGCACGACGGTGCCCACGAATTGCCGGGTCAATGCCTCCCGCGGGCGGGCGAAAACCTGTTCGACCGGTCCGTGTTCGATGAGGTGGCCGTGTTCCAGCACCGCCACATGGTCGGCGATGGCGGCAATCACATTCATTTGGTGGGTGATAATGAGGATGGTTACGCCCAACTGGGCATTGATCTCCACCAATAAATCCAGGATTTGGGTGGTGGTGATGGGGTCGAGCGCGCTGGTCGGCTCGTCGCAAAGCAGCAGGTCAGGATTGGTTATGAGGGCCCGGGCTATGGCAACCCGCTGCTGCTGGCCGCCGGAAAGCTGGCTGGGACGATACTTGGCGCGCCCCGCCAACCCCACCAGCCCCAACACCTCGGCGACCCGCTCGTCGATCTCGGACTTGGGGGTTTTCGACAGCACCAGGGGAATCGCAACATTCTCCGCAACTGTTTTCGAACTGAGCAGATTATAGTGCTGAAACACCATGGACACGGTGCGTCGCAATGCCCGCAGGTCCGCCTCATCCAGCGGCGTCCCCAGGACCGTCACGCTGCCCGAACTGGGAGTCTCCAACCCATTGACGGTGCGAATCAGCGTGGATTTGCCCGCGCCGGAGGTCCCCACCACACCGAAGATACTGCCGGCGGGCACATCAAAGGTCACCGAATCCAGGGCGGTAAAGTCGCCAAAAACCCGGCTGACCTGGTGGAATGAAATAGCCGTGCTCATTATGGGACGTACCAATAATTATTGTCGTTGTGCTTTTTCATGTAGTCCTTGAACTCCTGGGAGGCGTAGGCTTCGCGCACCGCCTGCGCCCACTGGGAATTCATCTTGTCTTCGGTCGTGGTGGCCACCAGTATGAGCTCGGGGCGCAGCTTCTCCTGGAATAACTCCAGCTGGGAATCCACCTTGGAGCTGTAGGAAATCGAACCGGGGATCACCGCCCAATCCAAATCCGGCAGGGAGCGGGGGATGGTGGCCGAATCCATGGGCTTAATGTCGAGATTGTGGGGGTTGTCCGCTATATCGTTTTCGGTGACGAGCGCCAGGTTGGCGTCGGGTTTGAGGGTGATCCACCCGGCGGCGGCCAGAATATTGTAGGCGCGGGACTGGTTGGAGGCGTCCTGCGGTATGGCCACGGTGTGGCCGTCGGCGACGTCGTCAAGGGAGCGGTGGCGGCTGGAGTACAGGCCGGCGGGCACGGTGGGGATTTCGGTGATGGCGGCGAGCTTCGCGTTCTCTTCCTTGTTGAACACCTGCATGTAGGCGGTGTGCTGGTCAACGTTAAGGTCGATGCTGCCCTCGTTTAAGGCAACGTCGGCCTGTTTGAGCACGGAAAAATCCTGGTATTCAATCTTGTAGCCCTGGTTCTGCAATATTGGGGCTACGGCGTCTTTGAATAGCTGACTATAGGGCCCGGGTGACGTGCCTACCTTAATGCTTTTCGAATCATCGGGATTATTACTGCTCTGTGAGCATGAGGTAAGCCCAAATATCAAGGGTAAACAAATAAGAACGGCACCAAGCTTCTTAAACATACTAGACAGTCTAGACCTTGTAGACCGTTCGGTCCATTCGCTACTGTTTGTATGATTTATTCTGTGTTGGATGCCCATGAATCGGCGCTGCGCTCCATCCGCCGCGTCGTCACCGAAACCGCCCCGCCCACGCCGACCCCGGTGGCGGCTGCGGCAGTCGTCAAGCAGTTACAGGCTGGAAACGTGCTGGTTGTCACCGGCGCCGGGGTGTCCACCGACTCCGGCATTCCCGACTATCGGGGCCCGGGTGGCTCGCTCCGTCACCATCGCCCCATGACCTACCAGGAGTTTCGCGGTGACGACCACGCGCGCCGCCGCTATTGGGCCCGCTCCTACCTGGGGTGGCGGCACCTCGCAGGTGCCCAGCCCAACTATGTGCACCGCTGCTTGTCGACGCTCGAAGCCGCCGGCCACCTCACCGGGATCGTCACCCAAAACGTTGATGGTCTGCACCAGGCCGCCGGCAGCCGCATCGTGATTCCGTTGCACGGCGACCTTGCCACCGTCATCTGCCTGAGCTGCGGCGCCCGCGAGGACCGCCGCGAGTACGATGCGCGCATGACCATTGCCAATCCCGGATTTGCCGAGGCCATCACCCTCGATCCCGCCACCATCAACCCGGACGGTGACGTCCAGCTTGCCGACTCCGCCATCGATGGTTTTCACGTGGTTGGCTGCGCTCGCTGTGGCTCCACCCTCATGAAGCCCGACGTGGTCTACTTCGGGG